>JBKHJP010000234.1:0-7034 GCA_046538065.1 Thermoanaerobaculia bacterium
GAGTGCTCCTCCAGGTGGCGCCAGGCGTACTCCACGGCGTGGCGGGTCTTGCCCACGCCGCCCAGGCCGTGGAGGGCCGTGGCCACCGCCGGGGCGCCGACATCGGCGGAGGTGCGGTGGAGGCTCCGGTGGAGCGCCTCCAGGTCGGCTTCCCGGCCCCGGAAGAGGCTTCCGAGGGAGGCGTAGGGCAGATGGGTCGCCTGGCCGGCGGGCGGGCGGGCCTCGGGGGCCGCGCCGGATGCCTCGGCAATCGCCCCTCGGGCCTCGGCGTTGCGCCGGAGGCGCTCCAGGACGAGCTCCGCCACCTCCCGGGGCTCGCGGTCCTGAATCCAGACGGACCCGTCGCCGGAGAACAGCCCCGGGATCCCCGTGTCGTCCGAGCGCAGGAGCATGACGCTCTCGTCCCGCCGGCTCTTGATGAGGTCCCGGACGGCCCGCCACTCGAGCCCGCACCACTCCTTGCGCTCGTACTCGGCGCAGAGGAAGACCACCACCAGCTCCGACTGGTCGCGGTAGAGGCGCTGGAGGTAGGTGTCCAGGTTCGGGCGGGCGAACTCGGCCTCGTAGTAGCGGTCGTAAAGGACCCGGTCCCGCCCCAGCTCGCCGGAGAGCCCCTCGGCCACCTTCTCGACGAAGGCGCGGTGCTCCCCCGGAAACGAAAGAGCGACGCGGAAGCGGAGGGTGCGGGGGTCCATGTGTCGAACCGGGTGGGGCCGGAGCGGTGGATCTTATGAAGTCAAGGCAGCAGGAGTGCAGGATACAACGGAGCGCCGAGGAGACCGCTGCCCGCGGGCTGGTAGGATTTCCACTCCGGCCGACCGCCCGGGACGACACCATGCGATCCGGAGATCCCCCGACCCGTCCCCGTCCGCGCCGGGCCCCGATTCGCCGGGCCCCGAGCCAGCCCGGTGGAGGGGCCTCGACCGCCTGGCACGATTCGCGGGGCTGCCAGGCAGGCCTTTCCCCGCCATGACCTCCGAACCCTCCACCCCCCACGGTCCCGCCGTGATCTCCGGGGCCGGCTCCGGGATCGGCCGGGCGGTGGCGGTGGCCCTGGGGCGCCGGGGGTACCCGCTGGCGCTCCTGGGGCGCCGGGAGGGGCCGCTCCGGGAGACGGTGGAGGCGGCCCTCGAGGGGTCGAGGGGTGAGGGGCTGGCCCTCCCCTGCGACGTGCGGGACTGGGGGGCGGTGGAGGAGGCCGGGCGTCGGGTGCTGGACACCTACGGGACGCCGGACGCGGTGGTCCCCGCCGCCGGGGTGGTGGCCGTGGGACCGGCGGACGAGCTCGCCCCGGAGGCGTTCCGGGAGTGCGTGGAAACCAACCTCCTGGGCACCTTCCACCTAATCCGGACCTTCCTGCCCGCCATGAAGGAGGCCGGCCGGGGGCGGCTGCTGCCGGTCCTGTCGGTGGCCGCCACCCGGGGGTTCCCCACCTGGGCGGCCTACTGCGCCGGCAAGTGGGGCGTCCGTGGGCTGGTGGCGTCGCTCCGGGAGGAGCTCGCCGGCTCCGGCGTGCTGGTGACGGCCCTCTACCCGGGGGCCACCGCCACCGACCTGTGGAACGAGATTCCGGGGGAGTGGGACCGCTCGCGCATGGTCCCGGTGGACGAGGTGGCCCGCGCCGTGCTGTACGTCCTGGAGACGGAGGAGCCGGCCCTGGTGGAGGAGCTCCACGTCGGGCCCGCCGGCGGCGCGCTGTAGGGGAGGAGCTTGTCTCCTCCCGGCCCCGGCCACCCTCCAAGGGGACCGAACCACGGGCGGAGCCGCCGATCGAGGGCGCCTTGCCATTGACACCCCGTCTCGGCCCTCCCTATACTCGGCCGCCCCAAGGGCTTGCACATGAACGGGATAGAGTGCATCGAAGGCCGCCTGAACGGCGCGGGCAAGCGTGTCGCCGTGGTCGCCGCGCGCTTCAACGGCGCCGTGGTCGAGCACCTCGTCGAGGGCGCCGTCGACTGCCTTCGCCGCCACGGCGTCGACGAGGGCGCCATCCGCATCGTCCGGGTCCCCGGAGCGTGCGAGATCCCCCTGGCCCTGGAACGGCTGGCCGTGGCGGGGGAGCTGGAGGCCCTCGTGGCCCTCGGGGTCGTGATCCGGGGTGAGACCTCCCACTACGAACACGTCTGCGCCCAGGCGACCTCCGGCATCGGCCGGGTGAGCCTGGACCACCGGATGCCCGTCGGGTTCGGCCTTCTGACCTGCGAGACTTCCGAGCAGGCCCGGGAGCGAGCCGGCGGCAAGGCGGGCAACAAGGGGTGGGACGCGGCCCTCGCCGCGCTGGAGATGGCCGACCTGATGACGAGGCTCCGCACTTGAGCCCGGGAGCAGGCCTCAGCGTCGACGCCCATGGAGCCGATCCGATCCAGCCCGGCGGGGCCTCCGGAACCCTGGCGGGGATTCGCGCCATGAGACCCGTGGGAAAGCGCCGCATGGCGCGGGAGATGGCGCTCCAGATGCTCTACCAGCACGACCTGGGAGGCGCCGCCGCGGCCCAGATCTTCCAGGTCTTCGACCGCACGCCGTACCTGGGGGCCGACGGCGCTGCCCGCCGGGGCGAGGAGGCCGAGGAAGGACGCCGGGTCCCCGCCGGGGCGCGCCGCCCCGCCTCCGCTGCCGGCGAGCGTCGCCGCCGGGAGGTGGAAGAGGCCTTCACCTACGGCCGGGAGCTGGTCCAGGGCACCCTGGAGCACCTGGATGAGGTCAACCGCTTGATCCGTGAGCAGGCGGACAACTGGCGCCTGGAGCGGATGCCGGCCGTGGACCGCAACATCCTGCGCCTCGCCGTCTACGAGCTTCTCTACGAGGAGGACATCCCGAGCCTGGTCGTGGTCGACGAGGCCATCGAGCTGGCGAAGAAGTTCTCCACCGACCAGTCGGGCCGTTTCGTCAACGGCCTGCTCGACGGCCTGCTCAAGCGCGACGAGGTGGCTGGAGCCAGGAGGTGACGCCGTGACCCGAACCCGCCGTCCGTCCGCCGCCCCCGGCCGGATCCCCCGATCCCGGCGACCGCGCGCCGCCCGGTTCGCCGGCGCACTCCTCGCCACCCTCGTCGCCGCCGCCGGCTTGACAGGTTGCGGCTACGGCCTGGTGGGGCAGGGAACCAACATCCCCGAGGAGGTCCGGGAGATCTACCTCAGCCCCATCGAGAACCGCACCCAGCGCCAGCGGCTGGACCAGATCGTCACCGAGGCCGTCGCCCAGGAGCTCTCCAAGCGGCGGCGTTTCTCGCTGACCTCGGATCGGGACGGTGCCGACGCCGAGCTGTCCGGGGCGGTCGTGGGCTTCGGACTGACGCCGATCTCGTTCGACGACCAGGGACGGGCCGACGAGTACGAGATCTCCGTGACCGCCCAGGTCGTCTTCGAGCGGCTGCCCGGGGGCGAGGTGCTGTGGCAAGCCGACCACTACCAGTTCCGGCAGACCTACGCCGTGGACATCACCGAGGCCGGGTTCCTGGACCGGGAGGAGGAGGCGATCCGCGAGGCCACCGATCGCTTCGCGGAGACCCTGGTGAGCGACCTGCTGACCGGCTTCTGAGAGCCGGGGATCGCGCCGGCCGCCGGCGAGTCGGCGCATCCAGCGGTATGCCCCACCTGATCGACAGAATCCGGACCTGGCTGGGCCGCCCCAAGCCGTACGGCCGGCGCCATTTCCGGCAGCGCGAAGCCCTCCGGGCCGACTACAGGCTCCTGGCCCGCTCCCTCCTGCGGCACCTGGATTTCGGAGCCGTCCTGGACGTCGGGTGCGCCAACGCCTTCCTGCTGGAGGTCTTCCGGGACGCGGGAAGGGAGGTGGCCGGAATCGAGGCCTCGCCGGCGATCCGTTCCGTGCTGGCGCCGGAGCTCTGCGGCGTCGTCCGGATCGGGGACTTCCGGGAGGCCCTGGACCTCGTCAGGGCCGGCGGCCCCGGGGCCTGGGACCTGGTCGCCTGCGTGGAGGTGGCCGAGCACATCGAGCCCGACCGGAGCGAGGAGCTCGTCGAAACCCTGGTGAGCGTCGCCGGCCGGTGGATCTACTTCACGGCGGCGCCGCCCGGCCAGACCGGACACGGCCACATCAACTGCCGGCCGCACGGGGAGTGGCTGGCGTGGTTCGAAGCCCGCGGGTGGGCTCCGGCTCCACCGGAGACGGACGCGGTGCGGAGGGACCTCTCCCATCTCGGGCGAGCCGTCTGGCTCCGGGGCAACAGCTTCGTGCTGCAGCGGGGGTGACGGCTCGCCCGGCGGCGGGAGGTGAGCCGGTACGGGAGGGCGGCGCCTGCCACGCTACAGGCCGCCCTCGCAGGCGCTCACGACAGGCCGTCGACGGCCTTGCTCAGGCGGGACTTGTGGCGGGCGGCGGCGTTGCGGTGGATGACGCCCTTCTGGGCGGTCTCGTCGATCACCCGCAGGGTCTCCGGCAGGAGGTCCTTCGCCTGCTCGGCGTCGCCGCTCTCGACGGCGCTCCGGACCCGCTTCACGGCGGTGCGCATGCGGGACCGGAAGTGGCGGTTGCGCTGTCGCCGGCGCTCGTTCTGTCGCAGTCGCTTTTCGGCGGACTTGGTGTTGGCCATGGCTCGTCCAGGTCGCTGTGGTCGGTCGTTCGAGGCGCCGTCCGGGCAGACGGCACGGGCTGGTCACAAAAAAATCGCCGCACGAGCGTGCGACGCAGGTGGGATTCTGCCCGACCTCACCCGGTGCTGTCAACTCCGAGGGCTTCGAGGCGGTCCCGGGCGATGTTCGCCTCGTCGCTCGACGGATGCTCGCGGATCACGTACTGGAGCTGGACGATCCCCTGGGAGCGCTCGCCGAGCTCCAGGTAGGCGTAGCCCTTCTTGAGGACCGCGCCGGGGACCTTCTCGCTCCGGGGGTAGCGGCGCTGCACCTGGTCGAACTGCTCGATCGCCTGGCGAAACTTGCCCTGCCGGTAGTACGACTCGCCGATCCAGTAGGTCGCGTTGTCCGACAGGTCGGTGTTCGGGAAGGTCGCGAGGTACTCCTCGAAGGAGTCGACGGCGAGCTCGTAGTTGCCCCGCAGGTAGTCGTCGTAGGCCGATTGGTAGAGGGCCTCGGGGTCGGAGGTCGCTTCGACCCCCCCTCTCCCCCCGGCACCGTCCCCGCCGTTCTCCGGCTCCTCCCCGGAGGGCGTGGCCGGGAGCTCCGCCTGGGTGCGGAAGGCGCGGAGCTCCTGGTTGGTGGATGCGATCTGCTGCGACAGCTGGGCCAGGCGATAGTTCGTGTCTTCGAGGCGGGCCTGGAGCCGCTCGATCTCCGCCGAGAGCTCGTCCAGGCGGACCTGCATGTCCGCCTCGGACTGGATCACCTGCTCCATCTGCGTGCCCAGGCTCTCCTGGAGCTGGGCGACCTCCTCCTTGCTGGAGGTCTGCATCTGGACCTGGAGAACCTGCCGCTGGACCTCGTTGATCTGGGAGCTGAGGGCTTCGATGTCGCTCGTCGACACGCAGCCCCCGGCCCCCAAGGCCAGTAGGCCCAGCAGACCGGCCGCAGCCGCCGCGGCCGGCCGGAGCACCGCTGTGGAGCCGATTCGCCTCACCGGTCGGGACGGACGACGAAGTGGGCCCGCCGGTTTCGCTGCCAGCAGCTCTCGCTGGACTGGTTGCAGACCGGACGCTCCTCGCCGTAGCTGATCGTGCTCAGCCGGTCCGCGTCGATGCCCAGCGAGACGAGGTAGCTCTTGGCGGCGTTCGCACGGCGCTCACCGAGGGCCAGGTTGTACTCGTTCGTGCCGCGCTCGTCGCAGTGACCTTCGATGGTCACCATGTACTCGCTGTTCTCCCGCAGCCAGGAAGCGTTCTCGGAGAGCTGGCTCCGGGCCTCGGGCCGCAGCTCCGAGCGGTCGTACTCGAAGTAGACGTCGCCGACGAGACCGCGGTCCCGGAGGTACTGGTTGAGCTCCTCGACGTCCTGGGGAAGCTCCGGCTCGGTCCGGTCCTCCTGCGTCATCTCGGGCTCCGGCTGGACCTCCTCGGCCGGCTCCGGGACCTCCTCCGTTTCGACTTCGATCTCTTCGGGCTGCGTCGTGGGCTGCTGCTTCGGGCAGCCCGTGAGGGTGATCGCGATCACAGGGGCGATCACCCAGACCATCCAGTTGCGGCTCATCGGTCGGTTCTCCTAGCTCAGTGCAGAACGGCTGATTGTCGGTGTTCCGGACGCCACGAAAGCGCGCGTGACTCTACCAAAGGGGGAAACCAGCCGCAAGGGCGCAAGTACCTGTCAAGAGCGGGTTCCCGAGCGCGCGCTTCCGACGGGGGCAGGTTCTACTCACTCCCGGTAGTCCGACCAGGCCGGCGAGTAGCTGTTCCCTTCGGACGTCAGCTGCCGCGGGTTGCGGCCGTCGGCGTCCATCACCCAGATCTGGCTCTCCTTGCCGGAGCGGCCGGGGGACGCCTGAGTGTAGACGATCTTGCGCCCGTCCGGCGAAAACGACGGGGACTCCTTGTCCCCGCTGCCGGAGGTCAGGACCACGGTCTCCAGCGAGGCCCGGTCGGTGACGGCGATCTGGAACACTCCGTCGCGCCGGCTGGCGTACGCCACGAGGGTGCCGTCCGGGCTCCAGGCGGCCCCGTCGTTGTAGTTCCCGCCGGTGGAGATGCGCTGCGTGTTGGTGCCTTCGGGGTCGACGACCCAGATGTCCGGACGCCCGGAGCGGCTGGAGGTGAAGGCGATCTCGTTTCCCGTGGGGGACCAGGCCGGGTTGGTGTCGATCGCCCCGGTGAAGGTCAGGCGCCGGGGGTTGGACCCGTCGGCGTCGGCCACGAAGAGCTCGGTGTTGCCGTCCAGGGAGCGGGCGAAGGCCATCTCGGTGCCGTCCGGGGAGAAGGCGGGGGAGGTGTTGAACGCGCCGCCGGTGACCAGGGCCTGCTTGCGGCCGGTGGAGAGGTCGGCCCGGTAGATCCCCGGGGATCCGTCCAGGAACGAGACGTAGGCGACCGCCGAGCTGTCCGGGGTCCAGGCCGGGAACAGGGACACCGAGCGGTGGGCGGTGATCTGGCGCTCGTTGGCCCCGTCGTAGTCCATCAGGTAGATCTCCTTGTC
>JBKHJP010000235.1:0-7013 GCA_046538065.1 Thermoanaerobaculia bacterium
CAGGGCGAGCTCCTCTTCGCACGGGACCGGGTCGCTTACGTCCGCTATTTCGTCCTGAGGGACCTGCGCCGGCTTCAGCGAGTCGACCGGCAGGAGTTCCGGAGAGACCGCAACGTTCAGGCCAAGGCGGAGCGCTGGCTCCAGCTCGCCGGCGAGTCGACGATCGATCTGGAGGAACTGGATCAGCTCGAGGCATTCGCCAGGGCGATCACTGCCGCCCTGGATTGAGCATCGACTCTCCGGCGCCGCCAAGCGCTGCCGAGCGTACCCCGATGCCGGCCACGAGAGCCGGCGGGCCCGGCGGAGCAGGGGATCTCGGAGGTGGGTTCGAGGGTGGGTGAAGAGGGTGGGGTGCGTCGAGGTGGGCTTGCAGGCAGGTGGTGGCTCCGCCGGGCCGTCCGGGTCCAACCGGGTCCGATGCCGGACCCTCTGTCCCTTCAGGACGGAATCCGCGCCGGAGATCTCTCGACCGGGTCCTGCGCAGGAAGGTTCCCGTCACGACCCGGCGGATCTGCTCACGCCGCCGTGCGGCGGACCCTCGGGCTCGTCACCCGGTCTCCCCTGTGCACCTCCCGGCGGATCGACTCCAGGAGGGAGCGGAAGACGAACGGGTGGAACGGGGCCACCGCCATCCAGTAGACGATTCCCGCCAGGCCCCGGGGCCGGAAGCGGGCCGTCTGGACGAGCCGGCTGCCGCCGTAGAAGACGTCGGAAGGCAACACGAGGAGCTCGAGCGTCGCCACGCCCGGCAGCCGCATCTCCGCCCGGAGCTCCAGGCGCCGCGGCGGCTCGACCGCCGTGACCCTCCAGAAGTCCAGGGCGTCGCCGAAGGCGAGGTGGTCCGGGTTCCGGCGGCCCCGGCGCAGGCCGGGTCCGCCTGCGAGACGGTCGAGAACCCCGCGAAGGCGCCAGAGCCAGTCCGCCGCCCCCCAGCCCCGGGTGCCCCCGATCCGGCAGACGGCACGAAAGACCTCCGGCGGGGCGGCCTGCAGGTGGACCTCCCGCCGGTCCACGAAGGTCTTCCCGCCGGCCCAGTCCGGATCCCCCGGAATCGGCCCGGCGTCGCTCCACCGGGTCTCGGCGCCCCCGGAGCGCGTCGCTTCCACGGCTGCGCGGATCGCCTCCGCCACCGGCGCCGGCCGGTGGGGCATCAGGCGGAGCGCCCGATCGTCGCGGCAGACCACCGGGTTCCGGAGGCCTTCGGCCAGGGGCCGGGCGATGGACGCGGACAGCGGCGTGACCAGGTGGATCCAGAGAGAGGACAGGCGCGGCGTCAGCAGCGGCACCGGGACCACCAGCCGGCGGCGGAGCCCCAGGGCCTCGGCCATGAGGACCATGAGCTCACGGTAGGAGAGGACGTCCGGACCCCCGACGTCCAGGACCTCGCCCGCCGTCGCCGGCTCCTCCAGGCAGGCCACCAGGTAGTGGAGGACGTCCCCCACCGCGATCGGCTGGCACGGGGTGGACACCCACCGCGGCGTCACCATCACCGGGAGCCGCTCCACCAGGTACCGGAGGATCTCGAAGGAGGCCGAGCCCGAGCCGATGATCATCGCCGCCCGCAGGACGGTCACGGGCACGCCGCCCTCGCCGAGGGCCTCCTCCACCTCGCGCCGGGAGCTCAGGTGCTCCGAGAGAGCTTCGCCGGTCTCGCCGAGGCCTCCCAGGTAGATGAGCCGGCCGACTCCGGCGCCGGCGGCCGCCCGGCCGAACCGCCGGGCCAGGTCCCGGTCCCGCTCCGCGTAGCCTCCCCCGGCCGCCATCATCGAGTGGACCAGGTAGTAGGCCGCCGAGCAGCCCGTCAGGGCCCGGGCGAGGGTCTCCGGGGCCCCGGCGTCCCCTTCGATCACCTCGAGCCGGGGATGCCCGGCCCACGGCCGCGACGACAGCTTGCGGGCGCTCCGGACCAGGCACCGGACGCGGTACCCGCGATCCAGGAGCCGGGGCGCCAGCCGCCCTCCGATGTAGCCGGTGGCGCCGGTCACCAGGACCGGCCCCTCCCGCTCCCGCCCTGAGGGCCGGGAGTCGCTCTGGTTCTCGGTTTCCGCCGGTGCCTCGTCGGCGGCTCGCGTCAGGGTCATCTCGTCTCCTCGCAGCGGGTGCGTCCGGCCCGGGGGCGTCGTTCAGAGCGCCTCCCGGGGCCGGCCGCGTCTCCGCGTCAGGCGTGGGCCGGAACCCAGCGGCGCTGGATCGCCCGGAAGGCGGCAGCCTGGTAGACGGCTGCGAGCCCAACCAGGATGTAGACCAGCTTGGCCACGGGAGCCGTCGCCCCTCCGAAGAGGGCGGCCACCAGGTCGAACTCGAACGCACCCCACAGACCCCAGTTCAACCCGCCCACGATCAGCAGCACGGCAGCGATCACGTCCAGAGTCTTCACGGCGTCTCCTTTCGTCGTCGGCATCCAGAACGTCCAAATCGTTCAGGATGATCAGAGCATAGAGGAGCCGTCGAGCCGTGTCAAGCCTCCCGTCTTGGCGGCCAAGGATGCCTGGAAAAATCTGCTCTCACTTGACATCCATACAATCCCGATGGAGACTGTCGCCGCGGGCAAGGGAAGGCTCCTTCCAGCTCTACTCGTCCAAACCGGTCATGTCGAACCTCCTGACACCGCGTGAGCTCGCTGAAGCGATCGGTGTCTCGGAATCGTCGGTCAAGCGGTGGGTGGACGACGGCCGGATTCGGGCCGCCCGCACCGCCGGTGGACACCGGCGGATCTCGGTGCGCGAGGCGATGCGGTTCGTCCGGGAGTCGGACGCCGTCCTGGTACGCCCGGAGGTCCTGGGGCTCGATGAGCTGAGGGCGGTGGAGCGGGACCGCAGGTCGGCGGATGAGGCCAGGCGCCTCTACGCCTCTCTCCAGGGCGGCGCCGTGCCGGAGACCCTGGGCCTGGTGACCTCCCTGTACCTGGAAGGGTGGAGCGTGGCGTCGATCGTGGATGGCCCCCTGCGGCGGGCCCTGGAGCGCCTGGGGCGGCTCTGGCGCGACGACGAGGCGGGGATCTTCTTCGAGCACCGGGCCCTCGACCTGGCCGTCCGCGCCCTCAACCGCCTCCGGGAGGTCCTGCCGGAGCCGGAGGAGGACGCCCCGCCGGCCCTGGGCGGGGCCCCGTCCGGCGATCCCTACCTGCTGCCCAGCCTGGCCGCCGCAACCGTGCTCCAGGCGGAGGGCTTCGACGCCACGAACCTGGGTCCGGAGACTCCTCTGGAGACTCTCCGGCTGGCGGCGGAGCGGATCCGGCCCCGGCTGGTCTGGCTGTCCGTCAGCGTGGCGGAGGACCCCGCCGCCCTGTCCTCCGGGATCGCCGAGCTCCTGGGTCCGGAGGACCGGGACGGCCCCCTCGTGGTCCTCGGCGGACGATCTGCGGCGAGGCTCCGCCTCCCCCTCCATCCCCGGCTCCACCGGGGCGCCACCATGGCGGAGCTGGCGGCGCTGGCGAAGGGACTCCGGCGAGCGGCCCGGCTCCCGGCGTAGGTGCCTTCAACCCGCGATGATCCCGGCCGGCGGCTCCGCCCGTGGGGGTTGCCGGGGCACGGGAGGAGACAAGCTCCTCCCCTACGCGCTTTTATGGAGGCTTGCCGTTATGGAGGCTTGCCGTGTTGACGGACGACGCTCCGGAGTCGTCGAGCAGCCGGAACGGCCGCTGCCCGCCTACTCCCGGTGCTCGCCGTAGACCGTTCGCAGGCGATCGGAGATCTCCCCCAGGGTGGCCTCGGCCCGGACGGCGTCGAGGATCGGCGGCATGAGGTTCCGGTCCTCCCGGGCGGCGGTCTCGAGAGTCGCCAGCGACGCCTCGGCCCGCTCCCCGTCCCGGCGCTCCCGGAAGGCCCGGAGGCGCTCCACCTGGCGGGCCTCCGATTCCGGATCGATGGTGAGGATCTCCTCCGGGCTCTCGCCGTCCTCCCGGTGGACGTTGATCCCCACGAGCTTGCGCTCCCCCTCCTCCACCTCCCGCTGGTAGCGGTACGCCGCCTCGGCGATCTCGCGCTGCTGGAACCCCTGCTCCACGGCGGCCCGGGCGCCGCCCATCCGGTCGATGCGGTCGATGTAGTCCCGGGCCCGGCGGGCGATCTCGTCGGTCCAGGACTCGATGAGCCAGCTCCCGCCCAGGGGGTCGGCGGCGTCAGCCGCGCCGCTCTCGTGGGCGATCACCTGCTGGGTGCGAAGCGCCAGCCGGGCCGTCTCCTCCGTGGGCAGGCCCAGGGCCTCGTCGTAGGCGTTGGTGTGGAGGGACTGGGTGCCACCGCAGACCGCCGCCAGGGCCTGGACCGCGGTGCGGACCACGTTGTTCCGGGGCTGCTGGGCGGTGAGCGTCGAGCCCGCCGTCTGGGTGTGGAAGCGCAGCCACAGGGAGCGCTCCTCCTTCGGGGCGAAGCGCTCCCGGAGGAGCTCCGCCCAGAGGCGCCGGGCCGCCCGGAACTTCGCCACCTCCTCCAGGAAGTGGTTGTGGGCGTTGAAGAAGAAGGAGAGCCGGGGGGCGAAGGCGTCCACGTCGAGGCCCCGCTCCACCGCCGCCCCCACGTAGGCCAGCCCGTTGGCCAGGGTGAAGGCCACCTCCTGGACGGCGGTGCAGCCGGCTTCGCGCATGTGGTACCCGGAAACCGAGATCGTGTTCCAGCGCGGGACCTCCCGGGAGCAGAACTCGATGACGTCCGTGACCAGCTTCATCGAGGCTCCCGGCGGGTAGATGTACGTCCCGCGGGCGGCGTACTCCTTCAGGATGTCGTTCTGGACCGTGCCCCCGACCTTCTCCCAGGGAACCCCCTGCTCCTCCGCCACCGCCAGGTACAGGGCCACCAGGATCGCGGCCGTGGCGTTGATCGTCATGGAGGTGGTTACCCGGTCGAGCGGGATCCCGTCGAAGAGGCGCCGCATGTCGTCGATGGAGTCGATCGCCACCCCCACCCGCCCCACCTCCCCGGCGGCCAGGGGCGCGTCCGAGTCGTAGCCGATCTGGGTGGGCAGGTCGAAGGCGACGGACAGCCCCGTGGTCCCCTGCTCCAGGAGGTAGCGATAGCGCCGGTTCGACTCGGCGGCGTCGGCGTAGCCGGCGTACTGTCGCATGGTCCAGCGCCGGCGCCGGTACATCTCCGGGTAGAGGCCCCGGGTGAAGGGGTACTCCCCCGGGTCGCCGATCGCCCGGTCGTAGCCGATCGCCTCGGTGTCCTCGGGCCGGTAGGTGGGCTGGACCTCGATCCCGGAGGTGGTTTCCACCCGTTCGGCCGCCTTCCGCGCGCGCTTCGCCTCGGTCTCGGTCACCATGCCCCGATCTTGCCACGTTCCCCGGCGGGCCGGTGGTCACCGGAACACGGGGGGAGACGACCCCGGCCCCGACCCGGTTGCGCGGGAATCCGCACGCCGCTCGACGGATCCCGGGAGCCGTGGTTCAGTCCGCCAGCCGCAGGAGCTCGCGCTGGGGCTCGGCGCCGGTGACCTCGACGCCGTCGGGGGTGAGGGCCACGTCGATCTCGCTCCGGACGCCGAACTCCCCGGGCAGGTAGATCCCCGGCTCGATGGAGAACCCGGTCATGGGAATCAGGCGACGGGTGTCGTGGGTCTCCAGGTTGTCCATGTTGGCCCCTTGGCCGTGGAGTGAGGGGCCGATGGAGTGCCCGGTGCGGTGGATGAACCATCGGCCGTAGCCGGCCTCCTCGATCACCCTCCGGGCGGCGTCGTCCACCTCGTAGCCCCGGACCTCGCCGTCCTGGAAACGGTCCCGGACCAGCCCCAGCGCGGCGTCCCGGGCGTCCCGGACGGTCGTGAAGACCTCCTGCTGGCGGTCGGTGGGCGATGGAGCGCAGACGGCGGTCCAGGTGATGTCGGCGTAGACCGAGCCCGGGGCCGTCTCCTTCGCCCACAGGTCGATCAGCAGGAACTCCCCCGGGGCGATGGGGGTCGAGCCCTCCGCCGCCGGCTGGTAGTGGGGGTCGGCGGCGTGGGGGCCCACTGAGACGTTGGGCGGCGATTCGGTGACCAGCCCCGTCTGGTCGAAGCGCTCCAGGATGAAGCGCTGGAGGGTGTACTCGTCGATCGTGTCGCCGGCGGCCAGGGCGCTCCGGACCTTGTCGAAAGCCGCCAGGACGAACTCGTGCATGGCCCGGGACGCCCGGCGGTGGCTCTCGAGCTGCTCGGGAGTCCACGTGGCGGCGAAGCGCTGGACCAGCTCCGCCGAGGAGGCGAGCTCACAGCCGGCGGCCCGGAGGAGGTCCGCCGTCCCCAGGTCGAGGCGCGAGACGGTGGGGAGCTCCCCCCGGGGGCTGTACTGGACCGCCAGGCGCCCGACCCCCTCCACCAGCCGGGCCACCCCCTCCTGGTGCTCCCGCCAGGTGCGGTAGCCCTCCTTCGGGCCCGGAAGGTGGTCGAGCTTGCCCGGCTCCAGGTCGTGGACGAGCTTCCGCGGCTCGCCGGAGGCGGGGATCAGGTAGTAGCAGCGCCGGGTCAGCAGGTGATCGTGGCCGACCCCCAGGAGCTGGAGGCTGATGGGGTCGTTGTGCTGGAAGCAGGCGAACAGCCAGCCGTCCAGCCCCTCCTCGGCCAGCGCCTCCTGGATCTCCTCGAGTCTGTCGGCGAGCATACGGGGCCTCCTCTGCCGTTCGTGCGGGATCGGCCCGGCACCCGCCCCGGGCCGGCGGGCATCCTACCAGCCGCAGGTCAGGGCAGGCTCCCGCTCGCAACCCACGCGTGTAGGGGCGGAGCTTGTCTCCGCCCGTCGTGCGGAACGGTCCGGTGGTCGCTGAAGCACGGGAGGAGACAAGCTCCTCCCCTACGCGCCCCCCACAGAGAATCGCCGCACCACACGATGTCTCTCCGAAGTAGTAGATCGGGGCGCCCCGGGCATCGATCTTGAAGGTTCCCGGGGGCGGATGCAGGGCCCGGCCGCGCGATACCGCCGGCCTTCGGGCGGGACGCCGTGCCGGGATTCGACGAACCCCCCGCGACCGAACCGAGAGGAGGTCGATCACCATGGCAGCGAGGAACCTGGAAGGAAAGCGAGTCGCCATCCTGGTGGAGAAGGG
>JBKHJP010000236.1:0-7012 GCA_046538065.1 Thermoanaerobaculia bacterium
GGCCGAGGCGCGCCGGGCGGAAAGCGCCCTCGCCGAGGCCGAGGCGGCCCTCCTGCCCCGCCTGGACCTCACCGGATCGGCGGTCCAGTTCCAGGAGCCCATGGTCGTCACGCCGATCCACGGGTTCGACCCCCAGAGCGTCCCGGAGTTCGACGAGACCCTGATCCAGGGAGGCCTCCACCTGGACCACACCCTCTACGACGGTGGCGTGCGGAGGGGCACGATCTCGCAGAGGGAGTCCGAGGCCGGCGCCGCTGCCACCGGAACGGAGACGGTGGAGCAGGCGCTGGTGGCCCGGACGCTGTCGACGTACCTGCGGATCCTCGGGATCGACGCCACGCGGGCGGCGGCGGACCGCCGGATCGACGCCCTGGAGGCGGAGCGGAGCCGCGTGGAGCAGCTCCTGGAGGTGGGGCGGGCACCGGAGGTGGACCTGCGCCGGGCCGACGCGGCCCTCGCCGCCGCCCGGGCCGACCGGGTCCGCCTGGCCGCCGCCCTGGAGACCGCCGAGCGGGACCTGGCCCGCCTGATCGGCGCCGGGGACGGAGAGGTGGCCTCGGGAGCGCTCCTCCCGGTCGGGCTCGCCCAGGAGGAGCTGCCGCCCCGGCAGGCCCTCTATCTCGAGCTCGAGGGGAGTCCGCCGGTGGTCCGGGCCCGGCAAGCCGTGGAGGCCGCCGAGGCCGCGGTGGCCGTGGCCCGGGGCAGCCGGGGGCCGCGCCTCGCCCTGGTGGGCGACGTCAAGGAGTATGGCAGCTCCCAGGGCGACTTCGAGACCGAGTGGAACGCCGGCCTCCAGGTGGCGGTGCCGGTGTTCCGGGGCGGTGCCCTGGAGGAGCGCACGGCCCAGGCCGAAGCCGCCCGCGCCACGGCCGCCGAGCGCCTGCGCCTGGCCCGCCTGGACGCGCGCGCCGCCCTCGACCGGGCCCTCGCCTCCCTCACCGAGAGCCGGGCTCGGGCCGAGGCCCTGGAGGAGGCCGTGGCCCAGTACGCCGAGGTGGCGCGGATCGAGAAGCTTCGCCTGGACACCGGCGCCGGGGTCCAGGCCGACTACCTGGATTCCGAGGCGGCGCTCCTGGACGCCCGGGCCGGCCTGGTGGAGGCCGAAAACGCCGTCGTGGCCGCCCGGGTGGAGGTGGCCCGGGCCATCGGTGAGCTCGGCCGGGAGTGGGTGGAGGAGGAGCTCACGGCCGGACCCCGGGAGGAGCTGCCATGAAGAAGCGGCTGTTGATCGTCCTCGGGGTCCTGGCCCTCGCGGCTGCCGGCTGGGGCCTCTACCGCTGGCTCGTGCCGGAGGAGGAGCCGGGACTCCTCCGCGTCTCGGGCACCGTGGAGGCCACCGACGCCCGCCTCGGGTTCGATGCCGCCGGCCGGATCGCCGCGCTGGCCGTCCAGGAGGGCGACGAGGTCACGGCGGGGCAGGTCCTGGCCCGGCTGGAGGCCGACGATCTCGAGGCCCGCAGCGCCCAGGCGGCGGCCGCGGTGGCGGGGGCGGAGGCGACGCTCCGGGAGCTCCGGCAGGGCACCCGGTCCCAGGGGGTCGCCCAGGCCCGCCAGGCGGTGGAGGCGGCCCGGGAGGAGCTCGAGCAGGCCCGCCGCGAGCACGCCCGGACGGCCACCCTCCACGACGGGGGCGCCGTCTCCCGGGAGACCTTCGACCGCTCCGCCACCGCCTTGACGCTCGCCCGGAGCCGCCTCGCCCAGGCCCGGGAACGCCTGGCGCTGGCGCAGGAGGGGCCGCGGCGCGAGCAGGTGGAGGCCCAGGAGGCCCGCCTCGAGGAGGCCCGGGCGAGCCTGGCCTCCGTCGAGGCCCGCCTGGAGGACGCGACGCTGGAGGCGCCCTTCCCCGGCCGGGTCTCCACGAAGCATCGCACGGTGGGCGAGACCGTCGCCCCCGGGGTCCCGGTGGTGACGCTCCAGGACCTCTCCGACCGCTGGGTGCGGGTCTACGTGCCCGAGGACCGCCTGGGCGCCGTGCACCTGGGCCGGGAGGCCCGGATTCTCTCCGACACCTTTCCCGGCAAGGAGTACCGCGGCGAGGTTTCGTTCCTGTCGAGCGAGGCCGAGTTCACCCCCAAGAGCGTCCAGACCCCGGAGGAGCGGGTGCGGCTGGTCTACGCCGCCAAAATCCGGATCACCGGCGACCCGGACCACGAGCTCAAGCCCGGCATGCCCGTGGACGTGGAGCTCGAGCTGCCGGAGCTGGAGCGATGAGCCCGAAGATCAGGGCACGTCGCGCGGCATTTCCCAAGGCCTTGCGGCACGCGGGGCGGGGGCGTCCCCTTCCCCCCTGGAGGGCGGGAAGGGGATCGAGGGGATGGGGGGTGATCCAATGATCGAGCTTTCCGACCTCACCCGGCGTTTCGGCGAGCAGACCGCCGTCGACGGCCTCTCCTTCGAGGTCGCCGAGGGAGAGCTCTTCGGCCTGGTGGGGCCCGACGGGGCGGGCAAGACCACCACGCTGCGCATGCTCGCCGGCGTGCTCCGGCCGAGCGCCGGGGACGCCGTCCTGGCCGGGGTCTCCATGGCCCGCGAGCCGGAGCGGGCGAAGCCCCGGATCGCCTACATGTCCCAGCGCTTCGGCCTCTACGGCGACCTCACGGTGCTGGAAAACCTCCACTTCTACGCCGACGTCTACCGCATGCCCCGCGGCGAGCGCGACGAGCGGCTGGAGCGCCTGTTCGACTTCTCCGGGCTGGGGCCGTTCCGGGAGCGCCTGGCGGGCCGCCTGTCCGGCGGCATGAAGCAGAAGCTGGGCCTCTCGTGCGCCCTGGTCCACCGGCCGGACGTGCTGCTCCTGGACGAGCCCACCTTCGGGGTTGACCCGGTATCGCGGCGCGAGCTCTGGCTGATCGTCCACGAGATGGTGGCGGAGGGGGTCACGGCGGTGGTCTCCACCGCCTACCTGGACGAGGCGGAGCGCTTCGACCGCCTGGCCCTCCTCCACGAGGGGCGCCTCCTCGCCCTCGACACGCCGGACGCCCTCCAGGGCGCCTTCCCCGGCGAGGTCCTCCGGGTGAGCGTGGAGGACCCCCGGCGGGGGCGCGACGCCGCGGAGAGCCTGGTCGCCGTGCGCCGGGCCACGGTCTTCGGCGACCGGCTCCACCTGACGGTGGCCTCCGCCGAGGAGGCGGCGCCGGCGGTCGAGCGGGCGCTCCGCGACGCCGGGGCGGGCCCCTCCGGCCTTCGTGCCATGCCTCCGTCCCTCGAGGACGTCTTCATCCAACGCATCGCCGGCTGGAAATCCGAGGCCGCGCCGTGAGCGGGCGCGACCCGACGGGCGGCGGCCCGGCGGTCACCGCCGCCGGGCTCACCCGGACGTTCGGCGACTTCGTCGCCGTGGACGCGGTCTCCTTCGAGGTCGCGCCGGGGGAGGTGTTCGGCTTCCTGGGCCCCAACGGTGCCGGCAAGACGACCACCATCAAGATGCTCACGGGCCTCCTGGCCCCCACCTCGGGGGAGGCGTCGGTCGCCGGCTTCGACGTGGCGGCCGAGGCCGAGGCGGTCCGCCGCCACATCGGCTACATGTCCCAGGCCTTCTCGCTCTACTCCGACCTCACGGTGGAGGAGAACGTCGTCTTCTTCGCCGGGCTCTACGGCGTCCGGGGCGAGCGCCGGGACGAGCGCCGGGAGGCGGTCCTGGAGATGGCCGGGCTCACCGCCGCGCGCCACCGCCTGGTGCGCGAGCTCTCCCTGGGGTTCAAGCAGCGCCTGGCCCTGGGCTGCGCCCTGCTCCACGAGCCGCCGGTCCTGTTCCTGGACGAGCCCACCTCCGGCGTCGACCCCCTGACCCGCCGGAGCTTCTGGGACGTGATCTACGCCCTCTCCGAGGGGGGCACCACCGTCTTCGTCACCACCCACTACATGGAGGAGGCGGAGCGGTGCCACCGCCTGGCCCTCATGAACCGCGGCCGGATGATCGCCCTGGACACCCCCGGCCGGATCCGCGCCGGCCTGGCTCACCCTCTCATCGAAGTGCGGAGCGCCGACGCCCCGCGGGCCGTGGACCTCCTGGAAGGGGCGCCGGGGGTGCTCTCCGTGGGCCTCTTCGGGCGCACCGTCCACGCCCTGGTGGAGGAGGCCGACGCCGGCCGCCGGGCGGTGCGCCGGACCCTGGAGGAGGGCGGCATCGCCGTCGCGGGGATCGAAGAGGTCCCGGCCTCCCTGGAGGATGCCTTCATCGCCCGGGTCGAGGAGGCCGGCGGAGCCCCTCCGGACTGAGCCCCATGAGCCCGCGCCGCCTCTGGGCCGTCGCCCGCAAGGAGACCCTCCAGCTCCGCCGCGACCCGCGAAGCCTGGTCCTGGCCTTCGCCCTGCCGCTCCTCCTGCTGGTCCTGTTCGGCTACGCCATCACCTGGGACGTGGACGACGTCGAGACCGCGGTCCTCGACCAGGACCGCTCCGACCGGAGCCGGGCGTTGCTGGACGCCTTCGAGTCGTCGGGCTACTTCCGGATCGAGCGCCGGCTGGACGGGGCCGGGGAGATCCGGCCGCTCCTGGAGGCCGCGGCGGTGGACCTGGTGCTCGTCGTCCCGCCGGACTTCGCCCGGGACCTGGCCGCAGGCGGGGCGCCGGCGGACCTCCAGGCGATCGTCGACGGGAGTGACGCCAACACTGCCACCATCGTGCTCGCCTACGTCCAGGGGGTCGTCGCCAGCTTCTCCCGGAGCGCCGAGGTGAGCGCAGAGGTCTTCCGGCCGCCCCTCGAGGTGCGCTCCCGCGTCTGGTACAACGAGGAACTCGAGAGCCGGAACATGATCGTCCCCGGGCTGGTGGCGGTGATCATGATGATCATCGCCGCCATGCTCACGTCGCTCACCATCGCCCGGGAGTGGGAGCGCGGCACCATGGAGCAGCTCGCCGCGACACCGGTGAGCCGGCTGGAGCTGGTCCTGGGCAAGGTCCTCCCCTACCTGGGGATCGGCCTCGTGGACGTGGTGGCGAGCTCGGTCCTCGGGGTCGTCCTGTTCGGGGTGCCGTTCCGCGGAAGCCCGGCCCTCCTGATGGTGCTCTCGTTCTTCTTCCTCCTGGGCTCCCTGGGGCTCGGCATGTTCATCTCGGCGGTGAGCCGGTCCCAGCTCCTGGCGACCCAGGTCGCCATGGTCGCCACGTTCCTGCCGGCCTTCCTGCTGTCGGGGTTCATGTTCGCCATCTCGGTCATGCCGGCGGCGCTCCAGGCGGTGACCTACCTGGTGCCGGCGCGCTACTTCCTGGTGGTGACCCGGGGGATCTTCCTGAAGGGGGTGGGCGTGGCGGTGCTCCAGGTCCAGGGCCTTTTGATGGTGGCGTACGCGGCCCTGGGGCTGGGCCTGGCGGTGGTCGCCTTCCGCAAGGAGCTGGAATGAGCGTGCCGGCACGGATCGCCGCCCGGCGTGGAGGGCCCGGCCGGGGTGGATGGCCCGGGCGGGTCGGCCGGATCGGCGAGGTGGTGCGCAAGGAGCTCCTGCAGATCCGGCGGGATCCCCGCCTGCACCGGCTGATCCTGGTCGCCCCGGTGATCCAGCTCGTGGTCTTCGGCTACGCGGTCTCCACCGACGTCCGGCACACCGCGACCTTCCTGGTGGACCAGGACCGGAGCGCCCTCTCCCGGGAGCTGGTGGACGCCTTCACCGCCTCGGGCTACTTCGACGTGGTGGCGCGCTCCGCGTCCCCCCGGGACCTGGTGCGGGCCCTGGACCACGGGGAGGCGACGGTGGGGCTGGTCATCCCGCCGGGCTTCGGCCGGGACCTCCTGGCGGCGGCGCCGGAGGGGGCCCCGCCGGCGGCGGTGCAGCTCCTGGTGGACGGTACGAACTCCAACACCGCCACCGTCGCCCTGGGCTACGCCGAGCAGATCCTGCGCTCGTTCGGCACCGGGGTGGCCGCGGCGGGCGCGGACCCCCCCGAGGCGGCGGTGAGGCTCGAGGAACGGGCCTGGTACAACCCGTCCCTCGAAAGCCGCAACTACAACGTGCCGGCGGTGGTGGGGACCCTCATGCTGCTGGTGGCTCTCCTCCTCACCGCCCTGGCCGTGGTCCGGGAGCGCGAGATCGGCACCCTTGAGCAGCTCATGGTCTCGCCGCTGGCCCCCGGCGAGCTCATCGCCGGCAAGATGATCCCCTTCGCCCTCATCGCCTTCGTGGACCTGGCGCTGGTGGCCAGCCTGGCGATCCTCTGGTTCGACGTCCCCTTCCGCGGCAGCCTGGCGGTGCTGCTCCTGGCCTCCGGCCTCTTCCTCCTGCCGGCCCTGGGTACGGGGCTCCTGGTCTCCACCGTCTCGTCCACCCAGCAGGAGGCGTTCCTCACCGTCTTCCTCGTCTTCATGCCGACCATCCTGCTGTCGGGGTTCCTCTTCCCCGTAGCCTCCATGCCGGAGGTCTTCCAGTGGCTGACCTGGCTCAACCCCCTGCGCCACTACCTGGAGATCGTGCGCGGCGTGTTCCTCAAGGGGGCGGGCCTGGGCGTCCTCTGGCCGCAGCACCTGGCGCTCCTGGCCATGGGCGTGGCCCTCCTCGCCCTGGCGGCGAGCCGGTTCGAGAAGCGGACCGGGTGAGCGCCGGCCGGTTTCAGCTTACTCTCGGTGCTGAAAGAAGGGCAGCGGCAACTGGCCGCGGTAGCGCTGGTCCAGGAGGAGACGGACGAAAGCTCGCATGAGGGGGTTCGTGAACTTGTAGTAGCCGTCGCGAACCTTGGTCAGCACCGACCCCTTCTCCTCCTGGGTCAGGCGTCCGAGGGCGGTGCTGAGCTGCGCCGGCTTGAGCTCCCGGCCGGCCAGGGTCGAAGCGTGGCGCGCGACGTCCTGGACCTGCGCGACCGGGTTGTCCCCCATGGCGACGGCCTGGAGGATCAGCTCGTAGATGTCGCTCCGCCGACGGGTCGTGATGACCGCGTTGTCGTAGGCTTCGACCAACGAGCCCTCGCTGTTCAGGATCGCTTCCTCGACTCCGGCGGCGTACTCGCTTTCATCGACCGCGAGGGTCCGCCGCTCCGGGTCTTCCAGCAGGGGCTCGATCGCCCGCAGTGCAGAGTACAGCGC
>JBKHJP010000013.1:0-26217 GCA_046538065.1 Thermoanaerobaculia bacterium
TCGCGGGTCGGCTTGAACACCTCGTAATAGGCGTACGGCGTGTTCGGATCGGTCGTCTCGGCCCCGTACAGCCGGTAGCGCCAGATCTCGTACGGCTTCGTGATGAGGTAGAGGGCGTCGTCGGTCACCGGGCTCTCCGACATCTGCACCGTCACCTTCGAAGCATTGCCGGCGGACGACGTCGAGGAGTTCGAGTGGACGTAGTCCATTGCCCCGGCGATGTTCAGCCTGAGCGACGCCTCTTCGATGAACGGGATCTTCTCCTTGAGGGTGAAACTCGCCGAAGCGTGGGCGGAGGCGCCGAAGGTCCAGGAGAACGCGGACGACTGGTCGCTGCTCAGGGTCGACGCCGCGGTCTCGGAGAAGGTGAGCCGGAAGTCCGGGTCGCGGCTCACGTTGACCAGTCCCCCGCTGTTGGCGCCCGGCTCGCGCGGCAGGTAGTCCAGGTGCTGGGGCGGCTGCTGCAGGCTCGACAGGAGCTGCTGGGGCTGGTCCATCTGGAACCTGACCGGAGCGCCCAGGTAGAGGCTGTCGCCGTCCCGGTCGAACGCCAGGAGCGCGGGCGGGATCTCCGTGTCCCAGGCCTGCCGCACGATGTCGGTCTGCTGGTTGGACGACGGATCGATGAACTGGACGTGGTACTCGTCCTGGTCCTCCCCGTATCCGTAGCCCACGGCGAGGGACCAGATCGGGTCGGTCGGCTGGGCCTGACTTCCCGCGAAGTTGCCGGCGGCGAACCCGAACGTGGGGGTGGTCGTCGCCGGCGCCTGGGAGATGTCCGTCACCTCGGTGACCTCGAAGGCGCCGTCGAGGCGCAGGACCTTCATCCGCACCTTCTGGGCCTGGGCGTCGTAGACGCCGAGGGCGAGCTGGCGCCGCCCCATGTCGAAGCCGCTGTCGGGGTCGAAGTAGAAGAGACCGGAGACCAGCTTCATCGTCTCGACGGTCTGGCCCGAGAGGGAGTCGTCTGTCCACTCGGAGAGCTTCCGGACCCCCTGGCCCGGAGTCGCGGTGAGGACCACCAGGTGGGAGTCGTTGTCGTCGACGTAGAAGACCGCGAGCTCCTCCTTGCCGTCGCCGTTGAAGTCCCCCGCCGCCAGGTCGGCCGAGGGGCGGTAAAGGCCGTGGTTCGCGGGGAGGGCGAAGGAGAAGCTGCCGACCGGCGTGATCTCGCCGGAGCCGGCGGAGCCGGACGGCGGCGTGTACTCCAGGACGGTCACCTGGAACGTATTATGGCCCGAGTCGTATGTCGAGTGAAGCGTGGCCACCAGCCTGGCGCCGGTGCCGCCGGCGTCGAAGGTCTCGGCCACCAGGGTGCCCCGGAGATTCTCCCCGTCTATCCCGAAGTACTGGAGCCGGTTGCTCGCGTGGGCGTCGTCGTGGGGCAGCTCGTAGACCGTCTCCGCCGGGTCGGTCGGGTCCGCCGCGTAGTCGAGCACGTGGACCACCGGGTAGCCGGGCGGGGCGATGCGATAGTCCCCCGCCTCCACGGCGATCACCAGCTCGTCGTGGAGCTCGCCGTCGGAGTCCATGGCCCGGTCCAGGTCACCGGCGGCCAGGTCGAAGGGGCTCGACCACCAGTCGGTGCGGTCCGCCAGGCACGGCCGCTCGCTCCACGCCGGGAAGCTGATCGGCGGGGTGCCTGGATCGAGGGCGCTCGGGTCGACGTAGCCGGCAAGGCCGTAGTCGTAGGAGTAGCACTGGCTCGTCGTCTCGTAGCCGCCGGTCTTGGTCATCGCCACGAGCTGGTCCGCGTCGTTGGTGACGAATCGGCCCTTGGCGAGGGCCGTCGGGGGCATCGGGTTCCTCTCCAGCGGCTCCGGCACCGGCGCCGCGAACGACAGCCGGTCGACGGTCGCCTGGCTCACGGTGGCGTTCTCGGCCACGGACTGGACCGCCGGGGGGCAGCCCGCGGCGCCCTCGGCATCGCAGTACCCCGACCACCGGCCGGGTGCGAAGTTGAGCAGATCGTCCTGCGCGTCCCAGGCGGTCACCATGTCGGTGGAAGGCCGGACTCCATAGCAGGTGGCCAGGTTCCGGGTGTATTCCGATCCGCACGAGATCACGCCCTTCGAGCCGGCGCAACCGGAGCTCCCGGTCTGCATCGGATAGGCGAAGGTTCCGTCGCTCAGGATGCCGCAATAGCACCACTGGGCCCCCTGCTGGTATGCCTGGTCGAGCTGGTCCGGAGTCGCCACCGTGCCCCCCGTCGAGCCGCAGACCGACGCGGCGGTGTCGACGGTGATGTACTTCTTGTCGCCGCCGTCGGTCGCGTAGTAGGCGGGGTCGTTCACCTCCACGGCGTAGACCTCGACCTGGTTACCGTCGGGCCACCAGGCGAGCTCGTCGTCCGGAAGCTGGGTGTAGAGATTCGCCGGCACCGGGTCGGTGGGCGGCTCGTCGCTGGACTGGGCTCCGGCCGGGACGGCCGGCACCGCTGCGAGCGCGAGTGACAGCAGACAGCCCACGAGGGAAGCTCCTCCGCGCTCGCCACCGGGATGGCGACCTACTGGACGTACTGGGGACCGCCAGGGAAAAAACATGAAGATTCTCCTTTCAGGCCTATAGGCCCTAGGTGTCGGGCTCAGCGAGCCCGCCGTTTCGAGAGTTCGCCGGCAAGCGATGAAGCCGGGGCCAGCGACCTCCTGGCTATTCCGTTGTACGCCGTCATTTCGCAAGTCCGGTGCCCGACTGGAGCCTTGCGGGTCATTCGCCGGAAGTGGCGGAACCGCAAAGAGATAGGGCGGGGGCTGCCAAGGCCCGCCCCCACGGACGCCCGGTACGAACCGAGTCCGACAGAGGGAGCTCTGGACTGTCCGACACCACCGACAGGCGAAAGGTTCGCCCCGGCCTATGCCTTCTTGGTGATCATGAGTGGGCCACGACGCCGGCTCAACCCAACTGCTGCTTCTCGTGTCTGTCTGGCCAAAGAATCCACCCATCGGAGAAAGGAGTCTCAACGTGGAAGCCAGACGACGAATACACCCCGCCGCCCTCGCGACCGGCGCTCTTCTCTTGCTGTCCCTCGCAGCTCTCTTCGCTTCGGAGATCACCCAGCAGGACTCCAGCACCACGGTCATCTCGGCCGACGGATTGATCGAGTCGAAGTCGGGCGGGTTCAAGTTCCCCGACGGCTCGATCCAGACCACGGCAGCCGGAGGTGGCGAGGCGTGCCCGACCATGGACCCATCCGACGAGATGATCTGGGTCGGCGGAGTCTGCATCGACAAGTACGAGGCGTCGCTCTGGGACGCGCCCACGGGTGGCAACCAGATCACCGGCTCGATCCCGTGCAGCAGGAACGGTCAAGACTGCGACAACATCTACGCCCGTTCGGTCGCCGGAGTCATGCCGCGGACCGAGATGACCTGGTGGCAGGCGCAGCAAGCGCTGGCCAACTCGGGTAAGCGGCTGCCGACGAACGCCGAATGGCAGATGGCTGCGGCAGGGACGCCGGACCCGGGCGCCACCCCCGGCTCGGAGGACTGCAACACGAACTCGGCTGGGGCGGAACCGACCGGGGAGCGGGAAAACTGCGTCTCCCGGTGGGGTGCCCACGACATGGTGGGCAATCTCAGGGAGTGGGTCGCCGACTGGGACGAAGACGCCGCGGGTTGCGAGTCCTGGCCGTCCGAGTTCGCCGACTTCCGCGAAGACCGTAGCTGCGTCGGCCGCGGGGACGGTGACGCCACGACCCGTCTCCCCGGTGCCCTCCTCCGAGGCGGAGCTTGGAACCAAGAGGAGCGCGCGGGAGTCTTTGCCGTCGAGGCGGGGAACCCGCCGGGCGTTCGGGGTGGGAACTTCGGGTTCCGTGGCGCACGCTGAGCCCGGTCCTCGATCTCCCAGTGATCGCCCTGGTGATCGCCCTGAGGGCGCCAGGACGTATCACTGCGGCTTTCGGCTCGGGACCTGGAGGACCTCCAGGTCAAGGCGGCGGAAGAGGGCATGCCCTACAGAAGGGGGGAGACGCGGAGCCCTGAGGCTCTGGTGCTCTTGTGCTGCGTCTGCTCTCGGGCTCTGGGGAAAGGCGCTCTGGCGCTTTTGCTCAATCCTGATCGTCCCGGAAGTCCACGGACACTTCGAAGGACGCGGCGCGGAGGCCCCGGTTGAGGGCCCGGAACTCGAGCCGCGCCTTCTCCAGGCGCTTCGAGCACTCGGTGTACGAGAGCTCGGTCTCCTCCACGATGTCCCGGTCCTCCTTGTAGATCACCCGCTGCCACGCCGAGTCCACGAGCTGCGTGTGGAGCTCGCCGATCGCCTCGTTGAGCCCTTTGCGCACTTCCAGCGCCTCGCTCAGGGTCATGCGCTCGCCGTCGTGCTCGATCCGGTGCTGGAAGTTGGCCTGCTGGATCGCCGCGTTGAGCTTCCGGCGCCGGAGCTCCAGGCGCTTGAGCCGGTCCCGAGCCGCCGCCGGATCGAAGTCCGGGCTCGGCCGGCGGTTGCCCTCCTCCCGAGGCGCGAGCCACCGGTCGCGGTTCTTCCGGGCCTCCGGCAGGCAGTCCCGGATCGTCTGGATCCGCGCGTCGAGCTCGGAGCGCAGCTCGAGCGCCTCGTAGAGCTTGAGTCCGTCCCCCAGGTCCGCCATGGTCGAAACCCTCCCCGTCACAGGGCGCCCACCGAGAGCGCCGCGCTCGTTACGGGCTGAGGGTACATGATAGTTTCTGGGAGACGCAACGATGGTTCGTTGTGGCAGTACAGCGACGTGCAGGCTGTACCGGGGCGGCTTCCCTCGGAGGGGGTGGCACCTCCAGGCTCAGGCTTTCACTTCGCTGAACAGGCTTCCAGGCCGGGCCAGAGTCGCGAGCGGCACGGCCTCCACTCGGTCGGCGAGCGTGTAGCGCTTGTCTCCCGGATACACCACGGCCACCTGATCGAGACCCAGGTCCTGCTTTGCGATCCGGATCGACGGGGTCATGCGCGGCGCGTCGGCCCGCTTGCACTCGACGCCCAGCAGACGTTCCCCTCGCTGCAGGAGGAGATCGATCTCGGCCCCCTGGTGCGTAGCCCAGAACCACGCCTCGTCGTGAGGCTCCACTGCCAGGACCTGCTCGATCACGAAACCCTCCCAGGAGGCTCCGAGCTTGGGGTGGGAGAGGAGAGCCTTCTCGGTGCCGAGGCCCAGGAGCTGGTGGAGAAGGCCACTGTCGCGCACATAGACCTTAGGAGACTTGACCTGTCGCTTTCCCAGATTGGCGTGCCACGGCTGGAGCTGTCGAACCATCATGGCGTCCGTCAGCAGATCGAGATAGCGGCGGGTGGTTGAGGGGTTCACACCCAGGGCACGGGCCGGTTCGGCAGCGTTCCAGATCTGCGCGTGGAAGTGCGCGACCATCGTCCAGAACCGCAGCAACGCGGCCGCCGGAACACGGACACCCCATTGGGGCAGGTCGCGCTCCAGCAAAGATTGAACGAATTCCTTGCGCCACGCGACGCTGTCCTCCTCCGAACGGGCGAGGTAGGCCAGCGGGAGACCGCCCCGGCGCCAGAGGTCGTCGGCAGATTCGGCTCCGAGCTCCGCCAGCGTCAATCCGCCGATGCGGATTCGCTCCACTCGGCCGGCGAGACTCTCGGAGCCTTGCCGCATCAGGTCGCCGGACGCACTCCCGAGGATCAGGAACCGGCCAGAGTTCCCACGGCGATCGACCAGCACCCTGATCACCGGGAACAGGTCGGGCCGCCGTTGGATCTCATCGATCACCACCAGGCCACGAAGCGGCCCGAGAGCAGTCATCGGCTCGTCGAGACGAGCCAGGCTCACCGGGTCTTCGAGGTCGAAGTAGTTGACGGAATCCTCGGCCAACAGCTGCCGGGCGAGGGTGGTCTTGCCACACTGGCGTGGTCCGGTCAGTACCGCCACGGGGTTACGGCGCAAGGCGGTTCGAATCCTCTCGAGAAGGGCGGAGCGGCTGATCATCGGAGCAGACACTACCATGAAAATCCCGTACCGCCAGCGGGATTTTCACGAAGCTGGGGAGCTCGGGTCTCCAGGCAGTTTGTTGCATGGGGCATGGGTCCCGCGAGGAACGCTGACCGGGGCGGGACATCGCTCCGGAGTGCGCCCGCCGGCCCGGCCTTCCGGAGCCGGCGCCGGGAGACGGCTGGCTTCGCCGAGAAGGGGCCTGGGGAGAACCTCTCCGACAAGCAGGTCGCCCATCTGGCCCGGTGGCGCAGGCCGCCGAGCGCTTGAAGGATCGAGCGGCCGACGGCGCCACCCAAGCCCCCGGCCGGGCGGGCGGCGGCTCTTGGCGGTGGGAGGTCGTTGTAAGTTCGCGACGGGGGGACCGTATAGGTGGTGCAGCTCGGTGGTCGACGTCAACCCTGCCGGGTCTGCAGGGCACCCACTTTCATCGAGGATGACTTCACCCCTGAAAGGACCAACGATGCGAACTCTTCTGCCAGCACTCCTGATCTGCCTCATCGCACCGGCCGCCGCCGCTCTGGGTCAGGAGAATCCGCTCACTGCGTACAACAAGCAGGTCTACGGAGGGGTGAAGGCGATCCTCCTCGACTCGGCCGAAAGGATGCCCGAGGAACACTACGGCTTCAGGCCCACGGAGTCGGTCCGCAGCTTCGGCGAGATCGTCGGTCACGCAGCCGACGCCCAGTACATGTTCTGTTCCATCGTCCTCGGGGAGACGAATCCCGCCCCCCAGATCGAGAAGACGAAGAGCTCGAAGGCCGAGCTGACCGCTGCCCTCGAAGATGCCTTCGCCTACTGCGACACGGCCTACGACGGCATGACGGAGGCCTCCGCCACGGAGCTGGTGAAGTTCCGCGGGGGAGATAGCCCGAAACTGGGTGTGCTGCAGGTCAACCTCGTCCACACGATGCTCCACTACGGCAACCTGGTCACCTACATGCGGATGAACGACGTCGTTCCCCCGACCAGCGAGCCGGCGTTCATGGAAGGGTTGGGGGAATAGCCAGGGGGAGGGCCGGCGCCGCGGAAGGAGGCGGCGGTGTGCTCCTACCCCGGAGGAGCTCGTCGAAGGCGCTGCCTACGCAACGCAGGGCGCCACCCGGGGCGCACCGTAGAATGCCCCGGAACCCTCAGGCCACGAGGAGGCGCCATGCAGCTGAGGCAGTTCCTGGTTTCGGGTGCGGAGTCGTTCCGCGAGCTCTCCGCGTCGGTCATCGATTTCCTCCCACGGCTTCTCGCCGCGCTCCTGCTGATCGCGGTCGGGTGGGGTCTGGCCCGCCTCCTCCGGGGGCTGGTGCGGCGGATCGCCGAGCGTTTCGAGCGACTCGTGCGGCGGCGCACGGGCGGCTCCGAGACGCGCGAGCAGCGGGTGGCGACGGAGCTCGCCGCGGGGGTCGTGTTCTGGCTCGTGCTGCTGCTCTTCGTGGCGGCCGCCACCGAGCAGCTCGGCCTCGCGGTGGTGACTCAGGCCCTCTCGGCGCTGGCGGCGTACCTGCCGGCTGCACTCGGCGCCATCGTCATCCTCCTGGTCGCATTCCTCGTCGCCGACTTCGCCAAGCGGGGCGCGGCCTCGGCGGCTGCGGCGAGCGGCCTGGGCTACGCCGAGCTCCTCGGGGAGCTCACCAGGATCGGCATCTTCGTGGTCGCCGGGGTGCTCGCCCTCGACCAGCTCGGCGCGAACAGCACGATTCTCGTCGTCCTCTCCACCACCCTGCTCGGTGGGCTGGTGGGCGGTGCGGCGCTCGCCTTCGGGCTCGGCGCCCGCACCACGGTGAGCAACATCCTCGCCTCCCACTACGTGGTGAAGACGTACCGGGTCGGCCAGACGATCCGCCTCGAGGGGGTCACCGGGCGGATCGTCGAGACCCGGCCGACCCAGATCGTGCTCGACACCGCGGAAGGGCTGGTTGCTGTTCCGGCCAAGCTCTTCAGCGAGTCGATGTCGACGCTGGTCGACGAGGAGGGCTGAGATGGCCTCCCCCACCGAGTCGCTGGCCGCGCACTTCGCCGCCGCCCATCCCGACGTGGCCGCCCTCGCCCTCGGCGAGCTCCCGCCGGCGAGCGCGGCCGCCTACCTCGAGAGCACCGAGCCGTCGCTCGCCGCCGACGTCGCCCAGCACATGACCGCGCGGGAGTGGGTCGGCTGTGTGCGCTACCTGCCTCGGGAGCGGACGGCGGCAGTGCTCCGGGAGATGCCCCGCGAGATGGTGGCGAGCACCCTCCGGCGCCTGGCCCCGGAGGAGCGGAAGGCCCTCCTCGACCTGCTGCCGGCCCCGGTGAGCCGGATCGTCCGACGTCTTCTCCGCTACCCCGAGGGCACCGCCGGTGCCCTCGTCGACCCCGTGGTCCTGACCGTACCCGCCAGACTGACCGCCGGCGAGGCCGTGGAGTCGGTCCGGCGGGATCCCAAGCACATGGGCGAGTTCGTGTACGTGGTGGACGAGCGCGAGCGCCTGGTGGGGGTCACCGACCTGCGACGACTGCTGAGCGCCGATCCGGGGGCTCGGCTGGCGGAGGTCATGGTGTCCGACGTCCATCGCATCTCGGCGCGGGCCAACCACCAGGCGATCCTCGGGCACCCTGGGTGGGACGAGGTCCACACCCTGCCGGTGGTGGACGAGCGCAACGTGCTCATCGGCCGCGTCCGCCACGAGACGGTCCGCCGCCTCGCCAGGGGGAGTCGGCAACGGGTCCCCGGCAGCACGCCGGTGGCGGCCCTGGCGGAGCTCTACTGGTCCGGCTCCCAGCGGACGGTGGAGGAGCTGGTCGCCATCGCCACCAGGAGGACGCCATGACCGACGCCTCGATGCCGGCGGCACAGGCCCTGAGGGACCGCTTCCTGGAGCGCTACCCGGACGAGGCCGCCCGGCACCTGGAGGAGCTGGACGCGGAGGAAGCGGTCGAGGTCCTCGCGACCCAGAGCGACGCGGTGCTGGCGGCCGTCTTCACCCGCCTTTCACCCCACGGCGCCAAGGAGGTCCTGACTCGCCTCCCACGCTCCCGGGCTCGCCACGTGCTCGGGGCCGTCGACCCCTCGCGGGCGGCACGGCTTCTCTCACAGCTCGAGCCGAAGGCCCGGGAGGACCTCCTCGCCCAGCTTCCCGCGGCCCTCGCCGACGAGCTGCGGGAGCTGACCTCCTACCCCCTCGACGTCGCCGGATCGATGATGGAGACCCGTTTCCTCGCGCTCCCCCCGCAGATGGGGGTCGACACCGCCCTGGCGGCGCTGCGGGTGGCCTCGCCCCGGCCCCGGGAGCAGGTGTTCGTCGTCGACCCTGAAGGGCTCTTGCTCGGTCGGGTGCCGCTCGCCGACCTCGCCGTGGCCCCGGCCGAACGGACGCTGGAAGCGATCATGCAGCCACCCCGGGCGGTGATCAGCGCCCTGGCGCCCCGGGGGGAGGTGAGCGAGCTGCTCGAGGAGCGGTGGCTCACCAGCCTCCCGGTGATCGATTTCCAAGGTCGGCTCCTGGGGGTCATCCGCCAGGACGCCCTTCTGGAGGCCACCCGGGAGGAAGCGGCCTCCGACCTGCAAGCGATGGTCGGCGCGAGCCGGCAGGAGCGGGCCCTCTCCAGCGCCGTTTTCGCGGTGCGCAAGCGGCTCCCCTGGCTCGAGATCAACCTGGTGACGGCGTTTCTGGCCGCCGCGGTCGTCGGCCTCTTCGAGGAGACCATCGCCCAGGTCACCGCGCTCGCGGTGCTGCTGCCGGTGGTCGCCGGTCAGTCGGGCAACACCGGCGCCCAGGCCCTCGCCGTCACCATGCGGGGCCTGGCGCTGCGGGAGGTCCGGCCCCGCCAGTGGGCCGTGGTGCTGTGGAAGGAGGGCCGGGTCGGCTTCGCCAACGGCCTGGCGGTGGCTGCGACGACCGCAGCCGCGGTCTTCGTGTGGAGCCGATCTCCGGGACTGGCCGCGGTCATCGGGATCTCGATGGTCCTCTCCATGACCCTCGCCGGCCTCGCCGGCGGCGCCATCCCCCTGGTCCTGGTGGCGCTGCGCCAGGATCCGGCCCAGTCGTCGTCGATCCTCCTGACCACGGTCACCGACGTGGCCGGCTTCTTCAGCTTCCTGGGCATCGCGAGCCTGATGCTGAGCTTCCTCTGAACCGTCAGGACCCCGATCGCCCGCCGCACCTACCCCGTCAGCGCGTGCAGGGCGGCGAAGGGCTCCTCAGCGTCCGGGGCGAAGAAGAGGCCCCGGAGGGGGTCGGCGGCGGCTTCGCGGAAGAAGGCGGCGGTGCGCTCCTGGCGCGCGGCGCTGTCGATGTTCTTGACGATCCGGTACTTGACGGCCTGGAACGGGTCGCGGCCGGCGGCCGCCGCCAGGTCCACCACGAGGGTCGATCCACCCCGGAAGACGTGCTTCGGCGTGCCGGTCTTCTTCGACCCCCGGACCGTCTTCGACTGGGTCAGGGCGACGACGACCTGGGGCACGTGGCTCCCGTCGGGCCGGGAGCGGAGCGCCCGGTGGAGGGCGTGGACCTCGAAGCTGCGCCCCGGCTCCAGCCCGAGCTCCTCCGCGAAGGCCGGCTCCGCCTCGAAGGCCGCCTTGAGCTGCTTCTGGAGCTTCTGGCGCTGGCGCCGCGTCTCCTTGAAGAGCGTCTCCCGGTCGCCCAGGTAGAAGCAGGCGTCGGCGTACTCCCGGAGCCCCTCGACGATCTCGGCGTACTGGCCGGCCAGGGCGGAGCGGACCTGCTTCGGGAAGGCCGCGCGGTCGAGCCCCTGCCAGCGCAGGGTGTCCACGGAGAGGGTCCGGGGGGTGTCCGGCGTGGGCGCCTGGAGGTTCAGGGGGTAGATGCCGCGGCGGCGGAAGGCCTCCACGAAGGCCACCCGGTAGTTGTAGCGGTCGTCACCCACCAGGTCGAAGTCGGCGGTGATCAGGGCCCGCAGGTACTCGAAGAAGGTGAGGTCCACCGGCGGCACGTAGTCCAGGGCGCGGATGCACATGGTGAGGACGTGGCGGGCGGACTTCGAGGCCTCGGCCGCCAGGCGCCGGACCAGGTCCGGGTGGATGGCCCCGTCCGGGAGCTTCCCCGTGCCGCCCGTGGCCAGGCGGAAGAGGTCGGCGGTGCGGGTGCGGTAGACGGCCAGGAAGGCGTCGAAGACCGCGGCCACCAGGACCGCGCCGCGGGCGTGGGGTGTCACCAGCCCCTCGAGGTCCTGCGGGTCGGGCTCCAGGCGCTTCCAGGCGCCGTCCTCCATCCGGCCGATGGCGCTGCGCAGGGCGCCCCGGGCCCCCGTCGCCCGGCCGAACTGGACCGCCAGGGCGCCGAGGAGCGATTCGGCCTCCACGTCGCCCCGCGTGCGGGCGATCTCGTGCTCCAGGAGCTCCGGCACGGTGAAGTGCTGGAGGAGGGCCACCACGTCGGCGAAGGCCTCGTGGAAGGCCAGGACGTCGACGTTCGTGGCCTCGTTGAAGCGCGGGTGCAGCCCGTCCAGGATCGCGTGGGTGGTCTCGTGGGCCACGATGTCGTGGGACAGGCAGGAGTAGACCCGGCTGCCGGGCATGTGCTCGCCGGGGTCGGCGGGCTCGGCCTCGAAGTAGCCGAACTGGAGGGCCATCTCCCGGGGGCTGTAGAAGGCGTTCGCCTGGTGCAGGGCGTGGGGCGAGACCTTGAGGGTGCGGACGAAGCCGCTGTCGTCGTACGGCCGGCCCGGCTTCGGCTCCGGGCGCCAGAGGACGGGGCGGCCCAGGGCCCGCTCGAAGTGCTCGATGGTCTTCATGGCCACGGCGTAGACCATCTGCTGGTGGAACTGGGGGTTGCCTTCTGAGGGCGCCCAGCCGTCCAGGGCCAGGAGGTGCGGGTCGTCCAGGTCCACGGGCTCGTAGCGCGCCCCGGTGGCGTCCACGTCCTCGACGGCCAGGTACTCCCCCAGGGGGCCCGGCTCCAGGTCCTCCCAGCGCACCTGGAGGGTCACCTCGTGGACGCTCACGGTGGCCAGCCGGGTGGAGAGGCTCGGGTCCACGGCGTAGACCCGGAGGCGGCGGTGCGGAGGGGTCCCGGGGACCGGCTGGGCCCGGGCGACCGGCTGGGGCTCGGGGACCACCGGGGCGGAGCGCTCCGTCCTGGGCGCCGGGCGGCCGGAGAGGACGGCGTAGCGGCTCGCCAGGTGCTTGCGCAGCGCCTCGGAAGCCCCGTCGTCCTCGATCACCGCCTCCATCACCCGGAGCAGGGTCTTCCGGTCCTCGGCGTCCACCGCTGCCGGGTCCGGCACCAGCTCCTGGAGCTCCTGGTTCGCCAGCAGGCGCTGGCCGAGCTCCAGGTCGAACATCCGCTCCCGGGGAGGGGGCTCCGCCACGCCCAGGCCGGTGATCAGCCGGAAGAAGGCGAAAGAGTTCCTGGAGCGCTCGCTCTTCGGGAGCTCGAGGACGGGCCGGACCGCCAGGGCGTCGTTCGCCCGGAGCACCCCGCGGCCGAAGTGCTCCCGGTCGTCCCCGCCGGCGCTGCTGAACAGGGCGTTGCGCACCGCCTCCACCCGGCGCCAGCCCTGAGGCAGTCTGCTCTTGTGCCTTTCCATCCAGAGGGCCGCCGCGGCGGCCACCTGGGGCGTGGCGGCGGAGGTGCCCTGGCCGTTGAGACGGACGATCTCCGGACAGCCGAACCGGGCCCACGGGACGTTGGGCGTGTAGGCCGCCAGGGCGGTCTCCATGGCCGACTCCGGGCCGAAGCTCCCCTCGATCACGAAGCCGTCCAGATCCTTGTACGGCCGGCCGTCGGCCATGACGCCGCAAACCCCGATCACCCGGGGGTAGCGGGCTGGGTAAACCATGGTCCGGGGTGGGGCCGGCCCCACGTGGTTGCCCGCCGCGGCGCAGATCACGAGCCCCCCTTCGTAGGCCGCGTCCACCGCTTCTGCCCAGGCCCGGGTGGGCAGGCCCCCCATGCTCAGGGTGAGGACGTCGCACTCCGCGTCCTCGAAGGCGTAGCGGAGCGCCCGGGCCAGGGAGCTGGTCCGGAGCAGGACGACGCTCTCCGCCACCCGCAGGGGAACCACCTCCGCCTGGGGGGCGCCGCCGAGGACGGCGTTCTCGAAGGCCGGCACGCCGCCGCCCGCCAGGATGCTGAGCGTCCCGGCGCCGTGGCCCGTGTTGTCCAGTAGGAACCGGCGGTTGTCCACGTCCACGCCGCCCCGGCCCTCCTCGTCCCGGACGAAGCTCCGTCCCAGCTCCGGCAGGATCCCCTCCGGGGTGGTCACGTGGTCCGGGAAGTAGCCGGTGTCCACGTGGGCGATGCGGGTGCGCGGGCCGGCGAAGTCCACCGCCTGGCGTGCGGTGCCGAGCTGGGTGAACTCGTCGCCCAGGTGCCAGGCGAAGACGTCGTCCGGCCCCACCGCCTTGTCGTGGTCCGGGTCCTGCTCGGCGGCGGTGCAGTCCTCGCCCACCGCGAAGGGCCGGCCCGGCTCGGCCTCGCCGTCGGGAGGCCGGTAGATCCGGTGGACCAGGTCCGGCTCGGCGAACAGGACGTCGGAGGACGCCACGCCCAGCCGGTCCGCCACCCGCCCGTGGGCCAGGTCCCACGGGGTCCGGGCGTCCGGCGGCAGCTCGGCCAGGAACCACTGGGGCTCCGTCTCCAGGCCCAGGGGCCGGCCCAGGGCCGCGGCGCGGCGTCGGGGCGGGTAGAGGGGCTCCAGGGGCACCCGGGCCTCCGCCGCCCGCAGCGCCGCCGACGGGCGGAGCTTGACCAGGAGGTGGGAAACGTCCGGGGTGGGGGTTTCGTCACGAGCGCCCATGGGCCACCGCCTTTCCGAGAAGGTCTGCTCGGCTGAATCTACCGTTTCCGCACGGTCTCAAGCACGAGCACCCTGTTCAAGGAAAGGACGGACGGGACGGGCGGGATTCCTCAGGCCTGCGACGTCACTCGGGATCCGACGCCGCCGCCCTGGTGCCGCCTTCCGCCTCGTCGACCACGAAGTCCTCCGGCAGCTCGCCCTCGGCGTGGACCACGGCGATCTCCACCCGGCGGTTGCGCTGACGGGCCTCCGGGGTGGTGCCCTCGACCAGGGGGGAGGACTTGCCGAAGCCCTTGGACTGGATCCGCTCCGGGTCCAGGCCCGCGTCGACCAGGTACTGCCGCACGGCGGCCGCGCGGCGCTCGGAGAGCTCCTGGTTGTACTCGACGCTCCCCACGTCGTCGGTGTGGCCGTAGACCTGGATCGAGAAGTTTTCCACGGTCAGGAGCACGCCGGCGATCCGGCTCAGGAGCTCGCGGTTCTCCGGCCGGACGTCCGCCTCGTTGAAGTCGAACTCGATGCTGTCGCCGAGGTTCATGACCATGCCGAGGGCGGTGCGGCGCGTCTCGGCGATCTTGCCCAGGCTGTTCTCCAGGCGGTCCAGGTCGCGCTCGCGCTGGCGGCGGATCTCCGCGAGGCTCTGCCGGGCCTCCCGGGCCTGCTGCTCCGCCCGCTCGGCCTCGAGGATCGCCTGTTCCCTGCGCTCCTCGGCTTGGCGCCGCGCCACGGACGCTTCGGCCGCGTCGCTCCGGGCGGTCTCCGCCTCGCCCAGGGCCGAGCTGGCGCGCTCTTCCGCCGTATCGGCGCGCTCCTCGGCCTCGCGGGCGCGCTCCGCCATGCGCTCGGAGAGGTCCTCGGCCTGGACCGCCTGCTCCTCCGCCATCTCCGCCCGCTGCCGCGCATCGGCGGCCTGCTCTTCCGCCACCGCCAGCTCTCCCTGGAGGTCGGCGACGCTGGAGCGGAGCTGGCCCACCTCCGCCTCCAGGTCCTGGAGCGTCCGGTAGCCGAAGCCGCCGCCGAGCCCGACGGCGACGACGAGGAGCGAGATGAGCACGAGGTACACGACGCGGGTTCGTTCCATGGCACCTGCGGAAACGGGGGGAACGGGCCGGGGATTCCGGAGCGGCCCGCCGTGAGGGAGCTCGCGGCCCGGCCGATCGGCGAGCGGGCGCTCATGGGAGCTCACGAGCCCGGGGGGGGTCACCGGGACGCGACGTGCCGGCGGACGGCGTTTTCCTGCGAGACGACCCTTGAGCTTGTACAATCCGTCGCAGTGCGCGAACGGAGCCCCGTCGAATGCCGGTCATGAGACCCAGATACAGGATCCAGTTTCCGCCGGACGACGTCGGCACGCTCGGCCAGGACGAGGTGTTCTTCTACCTGGTGGAGGACGGCGAGCGGCGCAAGATCCGCCTCCACGACTACGGCGCCATGTACTCGGTCCCGGGTCTCTACGAGCAGGTGGTCTACGAGCGCCTCAAGTGCCAGTCTCCCGCGAAGGTGCGCGACGTCTTGTTGTCCACCGTCCAGCAGGGCGAGCACCGCTTCACCGAGCGCCGGGTCCTCGACTTCGGCGCGGGCAACGGGATGGCCGGCGAGGTGATCCACGAGGAGGGGGTGGCGCGGCTGGTGGGGGTGGACATCATCCCGGAGGCCCTGGAGGCCGCGGAGCGGGACCGCCCCGACGTCTACGACGCCTTCTACGTGGCGGACTTCTGCAAGCTGAGCGCGGAGGAGCGCGAGGAGCTTTTGAGCTGGTCCTTCGATTGCCTGGTCACCGTCGCCGCCCTGGGCTTCGGAGACATCCCGCCGCGGGCGTTCATGGAGGCGTACAACCTGATCGACCGCCACGGCTGGGTGGCCTTCAACATCAAGGAGACCTTCCTGGACCGGAGCGACACGACCGGGTTCTCCAGGCTGATCCGCGAGCTCATGTTCTCCCGGTTCCTGAAGCTCTCCCACCTGGAGCGCTACCGCCACCGCCTCTCGGCGGACGGCAAGCCGATCTACTACTACGCCTTCGGCGGCCAGAAGCTGGATCACGTGCCGGAGGAGTTCCTCGAAGACTTCGCCGTCTGAGCGCGCCACCTGGGGCCGCCCACATCAGGCATACTTGGCCGGCAGCGAGTCCTTTCACTCTCGTGCAGTCAGCGTCCGGACGTCCTCGTCCAGGCCGGTGAGCTCCCAGCGGGCCAGGGAGGTGGGGATGTTGCCCGCCTCGTGGAGGCGGTCGAGGAAGTCCCGCAGCTCGAACGGCTCGCCGCGCTCCTCGCGCTGCCGGGCGAAGTCCGCCAGGGCCTGCTCCAGGAGGTACTTGCCGGTGACGTAGCTGGTGCCGTAGCCGGGCTGGCGCAGGTAGAGGTGCTGCTCGAAGATGAGGAGCTCCTCCTCGGTCTTCATCCAGCCCCGGGGAGTCCAGTCCATGTGCACCCGGCCGGCCTCCTCCATGGTCATCTCGTTGGCGTGGGCGTAGAGGGAGCCCAGGCCGCGGGCCGCGCGCTGGGCCAGGAGGATCCAGACCAGCTCCCGGGAGCGGGGGCTGTCGTCGTAGAGGCCGGCGTGCATGAGCATCTCCTCGACGCCGGTGGCGGTGCCCTCGTTCCGGCTGTCGAAGATGTTGTAGAGGAGCGGGCCGCGGCGGATCGGGCTGGGGTGGGGCTCGGTGTCCATGCGCGCCAGCTCGAACCAGTGCCAGAAGTGGGTGAAGAGGGGCAGGGGATCGTGGTGTGCCGTGATCCAGAAGAAGTTCCGGCGCTCCTCCGGCACGAACTCCCCCAGGTGCTCCCGGAGCGCCGGCTCGAAGTAGTCGGCCACGGTGACGATGTCTTCCTCTTCGAGGAACTCGATCAGCCGGGTGGCGGCCCGGTCGGCCAGGGCGTCGTACTCCTCGGGGGTGGTCGCCTCCGGCAGTGGAGGCAGGTCCCGGTTGCGGTGCTCTTCGAGCTTGAGCGACGACCAGGCCCGGTGGAGCTCGCGCTCCAGCAGGCGCACCTCGTCCTCCCAGCTCATGGGCACCAGGTGGACGTTCCGCTGGTACCAGGTGTAGTTGTCCTTCCCGATGCCGGAGGGGCCGGTCTTCTTCGGTGCCTGGGCCTCGAGCCAGGCGATGAGCTCGTCGGTGGCCTGGCGGGACGCCTGGAGGGCGGCCTCCAGCTCCGGGCTCATCCCCTCGCCCGCGCGCTCGGCGATCGTGTCCAGGTGCTCGCGCTGCTGGCGGATGTTGCGGATGCCGGTGACCCAGAGCTCCCGGGCGTTGCCGGTGAGGTTGAGCTGCGCCTGCTCCATCAAGGGCGGGATGACCGCCAGCTCTGAAGCCAGGCGCTCCTCCTCGGCGGCGCTCAGGGGGAACTCGTACGTCCAGAGCTCCACCAGGGCGTGGTGGCTCGGCCCCTCGTGGGCCGGCACGTCGCTCCGGTGGGTCCAGATCGTCTGGTAGAAGGCCGGGTCCCGGGCCCAGGGCCGGAGCACCCGGTGGTTGAAGTCGAAGCCGTTCATCTCGGCCCGCACCAGGTGCCAGTCCACCTGCTGCGGCACGGGCCAGCCGGCGGGGTCGATGGCGTCGAGCCGCTCGCGGAGGCGCCGGTACTCCCCGTAGCGCTCCTCGAAGCGCTGGGCGGTGTAGTCCGGCGCGCCGTCGAGGAGCGGCGGGCTCTCGAGCTCCCGCCACTCGTGGAAGAGGGCGACGAGGGAGTCGTAGCCCCCGGCCGGATCCGCCTGCGACGGCGCGCAGGCGGCGAGCACGCCGACGAAGGACACGAGGAGCCCGCGGCGGGCCCCCCGGAGGAGACGGTAGGGGAGAGGGCCGGGGGCAACGGCGTGCGAGGAGGCCTGGGGAGCGTGGGTGCGTTCGGGCATTATGGACCGTTCTCCTGGACGGGGTGGGACCGGGTGTCGGCCGCTCGTCGGCCGGAGCTCCTCTGGGAACCGTGCACGGGCATCGTACCTCCGGCGGTGATTGCACGCCGCCTGATCTCCCGCCCTGGTCTTCGGCCTGCGTGCCGGTGGGCGTTCCGGATCCGGCAGACGCCCCGGCGCGCCGTCCCCCGGGTCAGCGCTGCGGCCAGGCCACCGGCTGGGTGGCGCCCAGGATCAGCCCGGGATCCAGGCCCGGGCGCGTTTCCTCGGCCGACCGCGGGCCGCCGCCGGCCGCGAACCGGGTCCGCGCGCGCCCCCCGGCCTTGGCGCGGTACATCGCCGTGTCCGCATCCTGGAGGAGGTCCGCCGCGGTCGTCCCGCGGCCGGTCCCGGCGGCCACCCCGATGCTCGCCGTCACGGAGAGCTCGCGTCCATCGATCCGGAACGGCCTGTCGAGGGCCTCGTGGAAGCGGTCGGCGATGGCCTGGAGCTGGCCGGCGCTGCGGGCGCCCTCCACCAGGAGCACGAACTCGTCGCCGCCGATCCGGGCGAGGGCCTCGTCCTCCCGGGTCCTGGCATCCAGGCGCCGGGCGACGGCGGTGAGGAGGCGGTCCCCGGCCAGGTGACCCAGGCTGTCGTTGACCGCCTTGAAGCGGTCCAGGTCGATGAAGAGCAGAGCGACCCGGAGACCGCCGTGCCTTCGGCTGCGGGCGAGCGCCCGCCGGAGCCGGTCTTCCAGGAGCCTGCGGTTCTCCAGGCCGGTGAGGGGGTCCTTCGCCCAGGCCTCGGAGGCGTCCTGGCAAACCGTCACCAGGCCGACGGGCCGGCCCTGGGCGTCGCGGACGACGTCCGAGAGAAGCTGGACGGGGAAGGTCGCGCCGTCCTTGCGCACGTTGAGGGTCTCGCGCTTCCAGGTGCCGACGGCATCGAGGTCCGCGCGGGTCAGGGGGCGGGCGAGCTCCGCCGGCGCCAGGATCGACGCCGGCCGGCCGACGAGCTCGTCCACCTCGTAGCCGTGCAACCGTGCCTCCGCCTCGTTGGCGTAGACGATCCGCCCGCCGGCGTCGGTGATGGTGATCCCCGCCTGCAGGGTTCCCAGGGCCTGCTCGAAGAGGTGCAGCCGGTCGAGGGCTTCCCGGACGGACCCGGGGAGGGGCTCGTCCGCTCCGCCGCGGTCCGGTGTGTTCTCGTCCGGCCCGGCGCGCTCCCCGTTGGCTTCCGCATCGAGCTGCGGGTCGAGCTCCCTCTCCAGGTCCTTGTCCGGGGCTGGGTCCGGTTCGGAGCCCGGGGCGCTCTCCTCGGCGGGCAGCTCGGGCTCCAGCAGATCGACGCAGTCCCGGCGGCAGAGCTCGTGGACGACCTCCAGGACGCCGAACCGCCCCAGCCAGGACTCCCTCGCCAGGGACTCGAGGTCGCGGGATCCGTCGCACAGGCCGAACACCCGGCGGTGGTGGGAGCCCAAATCGGTGACCTCGACGCCCGCCCGGGCGACGGGGCGGAGCCGGTCGTCCGAAACGAGCTCGCGGAGCTGGCGGAAGCGGTCGAGGCACAGCGCCGCGTCGAAGACCAGCTTGTGGAGCGGCAGGCGCGTCGTGAACGGGGCGTCGGCGGCCCAGAGATCCCGGACCGAGAAGGTGTAGGAGCACTCTCCCTCCAGGATCGAAGCGAAGAAGATCTCCTCCGCCTGGCGCTCGAGAGCCCGGTAGAGCGCGGCCTTGTCGACGAGGCCCCGGGCGATGAGCCGCTCCCCGAAGCGCCGGGCCGATGGAGCTCCCCGCTCGGCGTCCTCCGCCTGGGCGGGGGAGAGGACGCCCATGCGGAAGAGGGTCTTGTTCAGCCGGTCCCGAGGGTCGTCGCTCCAGGCGAAGCGCAGGCTCCCCCGGTCCAGCCCGAGACGCCGGTTCGCAGTCTTGCCGTGGACTTCCAGGACGCCCGCCCACCGGGCGGAGGCCAGCAGGTTGACCACCTCGAGCAGGGTGTCGTGGCTGAAGACCTCCCCGGCCATCAGGATGTGGCCGTCGTCCGCCGCGGGGGGCTGCCCCGGGTCCCGCCCATCCCGGCGGAGGATCAACAGGTGAGGCGAGGTTGCGAGGGGCCGGTAGCGGCCCGGGAGACCGTCGACGTGGACGGGAGCGTCTCCGTCGCCCGCGGACGAGACCAGCACGCTTCCCGGGGGGGAAGCGACCATCGTTGACTCCTTTCCGTCCCCCGGCGAGTCCGCGTGTGGATGCTGGATCGGTCGGCCGAGGCGCTCGATGAGGCCGTGAGCGCTCGGCCGGTGGTTGCCGGACGGTGATGGCCGCGGCGCCGGCAGGGGTGCCGGGCTTGCCATCACCCGGTGTCCAGGCACTCCGGACCGTAACACAGGCCTCAGGATTTGCGCCAGTGCCGGTCCGGGCGGGGCATTCTGCCCACCGGCGGCGACGCGGGTCGGGAGAGCCCTTTCAGCGGGCGCCCGGGGGCGTCGGGCCGGTGCCGTCCAGGTGCTGGGCCACGCGCTTCTTCAGCTCCCGCTCCTCCTCTCTCGACAGGGAGAAGGACGCCGCGAACAGGGCGAAGGCCACGAGCTCGCGCAGGGCGTGCTCGACGATCTCCACCCGGTCGCGGACCTGGAGCTCCTCCAGCACGCCGGCGATCTGACACGGGTCCACCGCCAGGCGCTCGCTCAGGGCCGGCCCCAGAACCCGCTGGTAGGAGCTTTCCTGGACCCAGCGGGCGATCTCCCGGTGGAGGCGCTTCAGGTCGCCGTTGCGCCCCGCCGCGGCGGTGATCTCCCCGAGGGCCGCGGCGCACGGCCCGACCAGGCGCCGGGCCGTGCTCTCCAGGTCCTGGCGGGGAGCACGGAGCTCCACGTAGTCCCGCGTCAGGAGATCGTAGGTCACTTCCATGGCGCCGAAGCGCCCGAGCCACGACTCCCGGGCCAGGTCCCGGACGCTCCGGGACCCGTCGCACAGGCCGAGCACGCGGCGCTCCCGGGGCTCGAGTCGCGTGACCTCGACGCCGGGCCGGACCGCCGGGCAGAAGGACTCGTCCGGCACCAGGCGCCGGAAGCGCTGGAACCGGTCCACCCGGTCCGCGGCGTCGAAGACGAGCTGCTGCATGGGGACGTAGGCCGTCACCGGAGCGTCGGAGCTCCACCCCTCCCCCACGGTGAAGACGTAATAGCCCTCCTCCTCCAGGCTGGCGGACAGGAAGATCTCCGCCATCTGGCGTTCGAGGTACCCGAAGAGGGCCCGCTCCTCCACCAGACCCTTCTTCACCAGGCTTTCGCCGAACCGCCGGTCCGCCTTGGGACCGCGCTCCACCTCCTCCGACTGGGCCGGTGACAGGACGCCGAGCCGGAACAGGACCTTGTTCAGGCGGTCTTCGGGATCGTCGCTCTGTGCGAAGCGCAGGATGCCCCGCTCCAGGCCCAGCACGCGGTGGGCGTCCCGGCCGTGGACGTGGAGGGCCCCCGTCCAGCGGGCGGAGAGGATGAGGTTGACGACCTCGAGCACGGTGTTCTCCAGGAGGATCTCCCCCGCCATGAGGATCCGGCTCGCGCCCTCCTCCTGCCATGGCGGCACCGGGGCTTCGTTGCGGAGAACCAGCAGCCGCGGGGACGAGGCCAGGGTCCGAAACCGCCCGGCAGCACCGGCCCGCGAGGCCGGCCCTTCCTCATCGACCCCGGTGATCGGGGCGTCGTCTCGGGTTCCCGCCCGACGATCCTCCTCCATGCCCGACTCCCTTGGCTCGCTCGAAACGCTCCGGGGGTCAGCGCCCCCCAGGAAAACTTTTATCAATTTACCACAACCCCGTTGGCGGGGCAGACGACCGGGAGCCTCTTGCCGGGTGGTGTCGGGGAGCCGCAAGAGACTGCTCCGGGAACGAATACGCCGAACGGCAGAGAAAGGGAGGGGGACACGATGCGGGGCGCCCCGGACTCCGGGGCGCCCCGCTGGAGGGCGGTGAGACCCGCGCGCCTACTCGGCGCCGGAGCCTCCCGAAGAGCGCTTGCCCTTTTGATCGATCGCCCCGACCCAGCGCTCGAGGTGCTGAGCCGCCAGCCCGCGGCCACCGATGCCGAAGGCGATCGCGGCGGCGACGGCCGCGGCGCCGAGGAGCAGGCCGAAGGCCAGGTTGACGATGTCCTGGGCCACGCCGATCTGGCGCAGCGCCATGGCCCCCGCCAGCACCACCACCGCAGCGTGGGCCAGGGTCGCCAGGAGCGGCGCCTGCTGGAGACCGCTCGACCGGATGGCCTTCGCCGCCAGGTTCCCGAGGTAGATGCCCAGCACCAGGACCAGGAGGCCCAGGAGCACGTTGGCGAGGAACAGGGTCAGCTCGGTGAGCATCTGCGCCACCAGCTCGAAGCCCAGCATGCTCGCCGCCTCGATCGAGGCGAACAGGAGCACCGCCACCAGGACACCGTAGCCGACGAGCGCGGAGGGAGCACGGGTGGCTTCCGTCCCGCCGGGCCGGAGGCCCATGCGGTCCACCAGCCCGTCGAAGCCGAGCGTGGCGAGCAGGCTCGTGACGAGGCTCGCCAGCAACCGCCCGACCACGTAGGCGATCACCAGCACCAGCGCCGCGCCGAAGAGCTGTGGCAGCGCCATGAGGAGGCTCTCCAGCATGTTGCTCGCCGGCTCCGTGACCGACCGGATCGCCAGGGCGTTGAGGGCCGCGATGAGCACGGGGATGAGGATCAGGACGTAGACGATCGTCCCGACCACGCCGGAGAGGCGCTGTCCGGCCAGGACCTTGTCGAGTCCCACCCGCGCGGCCAGGCGGTCCGTGCCGGTGGCTTGGAGCAGGTTGACCACCACGTTGCGCACGATGCGCGCCACCAGCCACCCGACCAGGAGGATCAGGGCGGCGCCCAGGAGGTCGGGCAGGAACGCCAGGAGCTCCTGGGTCAGGGTGTTGACCGGCCCCAGCAGGCCCGTCAGCTCGAGGGCACCGAGGACCGCGGGGAGGAACAACAGGAAGACCAGCCAGTAGACGGTTTCGGAGATCGTGCGGGACATCGTGGGCCCGCTCGGTCGTTCCTCCGCTTCCCCGGCGCCCGGTTCGCCGTCTTCGAGCCGGCGCCCGAGCTTCTTGTCGAAGCCCACCGCATCGAGGGTCCGCCGCACGAGGAAGCGCAGCGCGCTCGCGACAATCCATGCGAGCACCAGGAGCACGCCAGCCCCCAGAATCCGCGGGAGGTACACCGCCACCTCCGCCAGGAAATCGTCGAGGGGACGCGAGACCTGGCTCAGGCCCAGGACCTCGAAGAACGCGACGAGGACGAGGACCATGAGGAGCCAGAAGACGACCCGGCCGATGGTCTTCTCGACCGGCACCTCCCCCTCCTCTTCCTCACCTCGGACCCATGCCGCGATGCGGTTGTCGAGCGTCGTCTTCCGGAGCAGCCCCCGGATGACGGCCGCGATGACGAGGGCCAGGATCCACCCGACCACCAGGACGAGCAAGGCGGTCAGGAGCTCGGGGAGGAACCCCCCGAACGCGTCTCGCAACTGGTTCATGACGTTCTCGAACATCGAGTCACCTCCAATGGGGCCTCCTCCACCCACCCGCGGACGCGGGTGGGCCGCGGAGGCGCTTCTGAAGCGCTACCGCCCCTCAGGGACGGGAGCCGGGAGGATCCTCGGTGCCGGCAGGCAGGGTGCAGGGAGGGCGAGCGTCCGAGCCGCCCAACGTGAGCAGATCGACAAAGCCGTGTAAATATTACATCGACACGCGAGAGCTTTGGGCCGCTGGTCCCCCACGGGGCAGGGCGGCCCCTGCGCTCCGCGGGCGGGACATCCACCGGCGGCTGCGCGATGGACGAGTGGGCACGGCATGGCTGCCTTCGGGTCGTGCGGATCCTCCCTCGGTTGGCTTGTGGGTGACAGCAGTGCAGGATGGATGCCGGCCGACTCACAAGCGCTCAGGGAGAGTCGAGGGTCCGCTCCAGCCGGGCTTCCAGCTCGTCCGAGCGGATCAGGTTCCAGAGCACGTCGGCGTAGGCTCCCCGTTCGACCGAGCGGAGGTGGGCGCGCACGGCGCCGATGCCGGGCTCCCGGTCGAACAGGCCCTTGTAGAACGACTCCAGCAGGGCCCCGGCTCTCAGCTCGCTCCGCCGGCGCTGGAACTCGGGGCTGCCGACGACGGACCGGACCAGGGATCCGAGGTTGCCCTTCTGGATCTCGCCGGTGGCCGACTGGAGACCCTGTTCGTTGGGTTCCCGGCCCAGGGCGGCCCGGTAGAGCCAGGTGGCCAGAAGCTCCGCCTCCTCCCTGCTGTAGCTCTGCCGCTCCGGCCGGTCCACGAGGATCCGGAGCTCTCGGTCGTGGTTGAGGTCGTTGGGGAGCCAGAGGAAGGCGTCGCAGCCGCCGGTCCGGGATCCGGTGGCGAGGCGTAACGTCCCGTCGTCGTCCTTCTCGGCGTCGAGCAGGTCGTCGCACCGGCTGTCCAGGTCGAGGACGTAGCGGAGCCGGTCCGGCGGAAAGCGCTGGTCGTGCTGGTCCAGGGCCCTGGCTTCGATCTCCACCTGGCTCCGGGTGGCGAGGCGGAGCGTGCTCCCGTCCAGAGCCTCTCCCCGCCACTCCCCGGAACGGAACACCACCAGCTCCACCGAGCAGACGATGGGCTCCGTCCGCTCGGTGGCGCACCCCTGGGCGGCGGCGGGGGCGGGGGCCACGAGCTGGCCTGCCAGGGCCAGGGCTCCCGCGGACGTCAAGGCGAACAGGGGCAGGGATTTTCCTGCGATCATGGGGGCTCCTTCCGGGGCGTGGTCACGACAGAGATGAGCTCTAACAGGACCGGTCCCGCCGTCCGGGCGCTCCGGAGGCCGTCAGGGGCTCAGCAAGAGCTTCCCGGAGGTCTTCCGCGCTTCCAGGAGGCGGTGGGCCTCCATAGCCTCGTGCAAGGAGAGTACCCGGTCGATGCGGACGGCGAGCTCGCCCCTGCGGTGCCACTCGAAGACCTGCCCGGCGCGCTCCTGGAGCTCCCGGCGGTCCCGGGCGTAGTCGAAGAGCGAGGCGGTGGTGAGCGTCCGGCTTCCCAGGAGGTGCCGGGGGCGGATGGGGTCCGGCTCGCCGCTCGCCTGGCCGAAGAGGATCACGTGGCCCCGGACGCGGGTGGCGGCGACGCTGCCTTCGAAGGTGGCCCGGCCGACGCCGTCGAGGGCCAGGTCCACGCCCGCACCGCCGGTGAGCTCCTTCGCCCGCTCCACGAAGTCCTCCTCGGTGTAGCGGATCACGTGGTCGGCACCGGTGGAGCGGGCCCGCTCCGCCTTCTCCTCGGTGGAGCAGGTGCCGATCACCCGGGCGCCCGCGAGCTTGGCCATCTGGACGGCCAGGAGGCCCACGCCCCCCGCCGCGGCGTGGATCAGGACCGTGTCGCCGGGACTCAGGGGGCGGATCGTGCGGGTGAGGTAGTGGGCGGTCATCCCCTGGAGGGGAAGGGCGGCCCCGGCCTGGAAATCGACCTCCTCGGGAAGGGCCAGCAGGCGCTCCGCCCGATGCAGCACGGCCTCGGCGTAGGCGCCGGGGGCATCCCAGAAGGCCACCCGGTCGCCCTCCGCCACCTCCGTCACGCCGGGGCCCACGGCCTCCACCACTCCGGAGGCCTCCGCTCCGGGAACAACCGGCAGGCCCGGGACCGGGTAGAAGCCGGTCCGCCGGTAGACGTCGATGAAGTTGACCCCGGCGAAGCGCACCCGGACCCGCGCCTCCCCCTCCCCCGGCCGCGGGAGCGGCACGTCCTCCAGGCGCATCACCTCCGGGCCGCCGTGCTCGTGGATCCGGATCGCTCGCATGGGCTCACCCTCCCAGTGGCGATGGTAGCGCGCCGTGATCGAGCCGGGCGCGGGGCGGCGGGACCCGCCGGGTCAGGGAGACGCCTCCCGGGGCGGCTCCTCGCCCGCCGTGCGGCTCCAGGCCACCCGGTAGACCGGCTCCGGGGCGAGCTCTTGCTCCAGGGCGGTGCGGATCGCCACCGGCTTGGGCGTCGGCTGGGCGTGGGTGCGCTCCCGGGCCACGACCTCCTCCAGGCCCACCAGCTCGCCCCGGGGCTCGCCGGTCAGCCCGCCGCTCTGCTCCACGTAGAGGAGCAGGGGGTCCGGCGAGAGCCACCGGCCCTCGAGGGCGCGGAGGGCGTCCCACAGGCTGACGCCCGGGACCCGCAGCCCCCCCTCGTCGTCCTCCGCGAAGCCCTCCACCTCCACCACCGGCCCCCCCGGCACCACGCGGACGCGCGCCGGGAAGGGGTCGTAGACCAGCCGCGAGACCTCGTTCAGGGAGTAGGCCTCCTGGGAGGTGGCCAGGAGGACCTCCCAGGCCGCCGCCATGGCCTCCTCCACCGGCTCGACCAGGGCCTCTTCCTCCGGGAGGAGGAGGGGGCGGCGGCCGCCGTCCTCCTCCGGCAGGACCTCCTCCAGGAGGACGGAGAAGCAGACCTCGGCCCGGTCCGGCTGCTCCTCCAGGTAGGCGTAGAGGTCGCCCGCCGCCCGGAAGTAGCGGGCCAGGGTCTCGGTCCAGGGGTCGATCGCCCGCTCCAGGCGCTGGCGCTCGCGGCGAGTGGCGCGCCCGGGGCTCAGGGGGTAGAGGGAGAGCTCCGCCCGGCCCTGGCCTTCCGCGGCTCCGGCCTCGACCCGGTAGAACGCGTTCACCAGCGTGTCGGAGAAGAAGCGCTGGAGGGCGCGCGGGTCGCGGTGGAGGCCGGGGCCCGCCGCGATGCGGCCGGCGCCGGGG
>JBKHJP010000237.1:0-6952 GCA_046538065.1 Thermoanaerobaculia bacterium
GCGCCGAAGAGGCCGGTCACCCGCCACAGGCTCCGGCCGTCGACTCCCGCCGCCGCCACCGGCGCCAGGACCAGCGGCCACCCCGGGGCGTAGCGGGGACGGACCGCCTCCGGCCCCACCCGGAGGACGTAGCCGTCCCCCGCGGCGAGAGCCTGGGCCGCGGCGGCGTACTCCAGGGCGTCGGGCCGGGGCCGGAAGGTGGGGCCTTCCCACCCCGGCGCCCAGACCCAGCGCGCCGCCAGGGCCAGGACAGCCACGGCGAGGCAGACCGGGAGGAGGTCCCGCCTGGGAAGGGAGCCGAGAGCCACGGGCGGGAACTCTATCCCGCCCGGCCGGGGCCAGCGGTCGCCCCCGGTTGGAAGGATCGGGTGATCGAGCCCCGTCCGAGGAGCCACGAACCGGGTTCACACCTGGAACGCGGCCCCGGGCGAAGCGTCATCCCTCTTTCCACCGAGCTCGCACCAGCGCCAGGTCCCAGACTCTCACGGAGCCGCCGGAGAGGTGTGGCTCCCCCCAGGTCTGTTCCAGTCGACGGGCCAGATGCCGTCCCTCCTCCGCCAGCACGCGGTCGAAACCGGACGGCCGGCGAGGGTGCCCTGACGACGACCGGGCGAGGGCGTTGAACCGACCTCGGTCCAGGTGGACGACGAGGAAGCGAGCGCGACTTTCCAGGAACGCCACAGGCTCCAGGGGACTCAGCGTGCGCAGAGCCAGGCGCGGATCCGCGAACCGTGGGTGCGGAAGGTCCGATTCCACGGCCGCCACGATGACTCGCTGCCCGTGAACGCGGGCCAGCACCTGCTCGGCGAGCGTGTCCCGGGAAATCCGCCCGGATGGGGCTTCGAGCACCGCACCCGCGGCCCCTTCGGCCGCCAGGACGCGGTAGACGGAGGGGACCTCCTCCGGTTCGATCCGTGGCGGCGGCCGGGTGAAGTCCACCGCGGCGAAGCTCCCTGCGAACGGTCCGAAGCGGAGAACCGGGTCGGCGACGTCGAGGAGGAGCTGCCAGGAGACGCCGGGAATCCGGAGCGCCAGGCCGGCGCAAAACGGGAGGAGCCATACGAGACCGGGCGACCACGGAGGAAGCCTGGAACCGACGGGCGCGGGCGGGGTGCTCATGGAACGCTCTGGCGGAGCCTGCTCCATAAACGAAGGGCCGCGCCCGAAAGCGCGGCCCTCGTGGTCCGGCGAAGATTGGTAGCGGGGGCAGGATTTGAACCTGCGACCTTTGGGTTATGAGCCCAACGAGCTACCGGACTGCTCCACCCCGCGTCACCGTTCTGTCCACCCGCCCCGTCGGGCGGGGCTCATGAGTCTCGCACAGGGTCCGAACCGAGTCAAGACGCCGCGATGGCGATCCTCCGGCCCGGACCGGCTGCCGGCGGCGAGGCTCCGGAACCTCGCTCGCAGGGGGGACAACGACACCGTGGCCCCTGGGTATTTCCAGGGCGCCGGGAGCCCTTCGCGGGTACTTCGGGCGCGCGCCCCCGTATAATCCCGCCGGGAGGCGTCCGGACGCCGGCCTGGGCCGCGGGCCCTTCGATTCCCTCAACCCCGACCCACAGGAGCCCGGATGTTCGACATCGACCAGATCCACGCACGAGAGATCCTGGATTCCCGGGGCAACCCCACCTTGGAGGTGGAGTGCTTCCTGTCCGGCGGCGCCTGGGGGCGCGCCGCGGTCCCCTCCGGTGCTTCCACGGGGAGACGCGAAGCCCTGGAGCTCCGGGACGGCGGCGCGCGCTACCAGGGCAAGGGGGTCGCCGACGCGGTGGAGAACGTCCGCGGCGAGATCGCCGCCTCGCTGCGTGGGCGCGATGCCCGCGACCAGTGGCTGATCGACCACCACCTGATCGACCTGGACGGGACCGACACCAAGAGCCGCCTCGGGGCGAACGCGATCCTGGGCGTTTCGCTGACGGTGGCCAAGGCCGCCGCATGCGCCGCCGGGCTGCCCCTCTACAGCTACCTGGGGAGCCCCGCCTCGACGGTGCTGCCGGTGCCGCTGCTGAACGTCCTGAACGGGGGCGCCCACGCCGACAACACCGTCGACGTCCAGGAGTTCATGCTCGTGCCCCTGGGCCTGCCCAGCTTTTCCGAGGCACTCCGGGCGGGGGTGGAGACCTACCACGCCCTCAAGACGATCCTCCGCCGCCGGGGGCTCGCCACCGGCCTGGGGGACGAGGGGGGATTCGCGCCGGACCTCGAGAGCAACCGGGAAGCCCTCGACCTGCTTCTCGAGGCCATCGAGGCCGCCGGGTACGCGCCGGGACGCCAGATCGCCCTGGCCCTGGACGTGGCGGCCAACGAGCTGGTGGAGGCGCAGGGGAAGGGCGGCAAGGGAAGGGGCTTGAAGCGGCCGAGATCCGGCCATGCCCTGAGCAAGGCCGAAGGGTCGGCCGGGGCGGGTGGGCGGTCCAAGGCCCCGACCTACTCCCTGGCCGGCGAAGGGCGGGACGGCCTCACCGCCTCGGACCTGGTGGAGCTCTACGGCGAGTGGCTCGACGCCTACCCGCTGGTCTCCATCGAGGACGGCCTGGCGGAGGACGACCGGGCGGGCTGGAAAGAGCTGACGGACGCCTTGGGGGACCGGGTCCAGCTCGTGGGCGACGACCTCTTCGTCACCCACCCGGAGATCCTGGCCGAGGGGATCGCCGACGGCCTGGCCAACTCCGTGCTCGTCAAGCTGAACCAGATCGGCACCCTGAGCGAGACCCTGGCCACCATGGAGCTGGCCCGCTTGAACGGGTACTCCAACGTGGTCAGCCACCGCTCCGGCGAGACCTCCGATACGACCATCGCCGACCTGGCGGTCGCCACCCGGGCCGGGCAGATCAAGACCGGCGCCCCGGCGCGGAGCGACCGGGTCGCGAAGTACAACCGCCTGCTCAGGATCGAGGAGGAGCTGGAAGGGGCCGCCGCCTACGCCGGACCGGCCGCCTTCCCGCGCTGGAAGGGGTGAAGACCTCGTGAACGAACGGGCCGCCGCCCCCCTGGAAGGACGCCCCGTCCGGCCGGTGACGGTGGCGGCGGTGCTGTTCCTGCTGCTGCTCCTGGCGGTGGCCGGGGTCCGGAGCTGGCAGGACCTGGAGCGCGCCCGGGGCCGCCAGGCCCAGCTCGAGGCGGAGGTGGAGGAGACGGAGATCCGGATCGAGGCCCTGGAGCGCCGCATCCAGCGCCTGCGCCACGACCCGCTGCTCCTGGAACGCCTGGCCAGAGAAGAGCTCAACCTGGTCCGCGACGGCGAGGTGGTCTTCATCCTCCCCGACGCGAGGGGGGCGGACGGCGCCCCCCGAGAGCCGTAGGCGCCTCCACCGGCACCGGGTGGGTGCTCGGAGGACCGGCGGTGTCGCCTACTGCCGCGCGAGGTAGGCCAGCGCGTAGAGCCTGAGCTCGGTCTGCGCCAGGTAGTAGCCGTGGTACACGACCAGCTCGTCTTCCCGCATGGCCCTGGCCAGCGCCTCGTGATCGATCCCTTCTCCGGTGATCACCCCGATCTCGTGGAGCTCGGCGGCGAGAGGCCCGATCTCGAAGCGGCTCGCGGCCTCGGCAAAGACGGGATCGTGGAGGTCGGCGAGCTCGGGGGGCAGCTCGACACGGTCCTCGGAGCCGGATCGCCGCCAGAGCCAGGACGTGACGCCGAAGCCCGCGGAGACCGCCAGGAAGGTTCCCGATGCCTTGAGGAACGTGCGTCGATCCATGGTTCACCCTCGGAGGCGTAGATGGTCCGCGAGGCGCAGGGCCAGAGCGACGAGGGTGTAGGTCGGGTTGGCGGCACCCGCCGCCGCGAAGACGGATGAGCCGGCAAGGTAGAGGTTGTCCATCCCATGCACCCGGCATTGCTCGTCGCAGACGGACGTCGCGGGGTTCTCGCCCATCCGTGTCGTGGAGATGAAGTGGCCGCCTCCACGGATCTCCAGATCCTCGTCGAGGACGCTCGTCCTCCCGATGCCGGTCCTCACCAGGGCTTCGCTCAAGAGCAGCCAGGCGCGGCGGAGCTCCGCTGCATGGCGAAAGCGGAAATCGATCCGGGCCGCCGGCCAGGGGCCTGCCCCAGGTGAGTCGGCAAGGCGCACACGGTTCTCCTGCCGGAGGGCCATCTCCGAACGGATGCTGACTTGTGAGTGGATCACCGGGCGCCGCGCTCCACGCAGCAGGGCCGTCTCCTCCCTATCGGCCTTGAAAGAAAAGCTGCACGACAGGACGCCTTCGCTCAGGCACAGCTCGTCGCTGAGGGCGAGGGAGTGGATCGCCGGTTGCTCCGTGAGAAGGGAGCCGACGCGGTCGCGGTCCAGCATCACCGAGCCGGCCCCGTAGATATGCGGGTGCTCGGCGAGGCACCGGCCGACCGGCGAGTCTCGAGCGATGCCCGACGCCTGGAGGAGCGTGGGATTGGCCAGACCGCCACAGGCGACGACGAACCGATCGCCGCGGATCTCGAAGGTCTCCGCCGCGCTGCCGGTGGATTTGCACACGTGCACGGCGTCGACGCGGCTCCGCCGGTGGCTCAACCTGACGGCGGTGTGACCCAGGAGAACGTCGGCCTGCTCCGAGTCGGCGAACAGGTCGTGATGGGTTTCTCCGAACCGAACGGGGTCGGTGATGAAGAGCGGCTTGTAGACCAGCGCCGCCGTCCCCGGCAAGGGCCGCTCGGGGAGCTCGTGGCTCGCAGCGGGGATGTCCAGGATCTCCGCCGCCTGCGGGTAGTACGCGGCGAGGTCCTCATAGTCCATCGGCCAGTCGCCGCCCAGGAACGCCCGCCGCTCGAGGACCGCACAGATCCCGGTCCAGATCGCCGAGGTCCCGCCGAAGCGGCGCTGGGTGTGGAAGCCGAAGTAGCCGCTCTTGAGGTCACCGGTGGCGGTGGTCCGGGAGAGGCGCTGGATCTCGGGGACCGGTTCCCGGCGGCCGCTCTCGATGACCAGAATCCGGTGCTCGGTCGTGTCGACCATCCTCTTGGCCAGGGTGAGACCGGCCGGCCCACTGCCGACGATCACCAGATCGTAGGCGGCGGATGGTGGCTCGCCGATGAACATCGCTAGGTCCGAAGCACTTCAGCCGGTGACCGTCGACGCAGGAGGCGCGCCGACTCACAGCTCCGCCGCCTCCGCCGCCGGTGGCGCCCCGCGCTCGCCCCGGGCCAACGTCCACTTGAGGACCGGCGGCGTCATCAACGTCGTCACGATCACCATGATCACCACCGCCGAGTAGATCCCACTCGAGATGACCGGCTCGCCGTGCAGCGTCAGCGCCGCGCCGATGGAGGCGAAGATCAGCCCCACCTCGCCCCGGGGCACCATCCCCACCGCCACCGAGATCCGGTCCAGCCCCTTCTCCGTCACGCCGAATGCGCAGAGCATCTTGCCGATGATCGCCGCGACGGAGAGCATGGCGGCGAAACCGAGGACCGAGACCTCACCGAAGGTGGACAGGTCCACCCGGATGCCCATGAGGACGAAGAAGACCGGCACCAGGAAGACGTAGAGCGGGTGGATCAGCTCCTCCACCGAGTGGTCCCCGGCGTCCAGGAAGTCCCGGTAGTGGAGCTCGTCCAAGATCAGCCCGGCGGCGAAGGCCCCCACGATCGTGGCCAGGCCGATGGCGTTCGCCAGATACGACAGGAGGAAGCAGAAGACCAGCGCGACCGTGAGCAGCATCCCCTGGGTGCGCAGCCGACTCGCCACCCGGAAGAGCCGGGGCGAGAGCCACGAGCCGATCACGATGGCGCCGCCCAGGAAGAGCGCCGCCTTGGCCACGATCCAGAGGATCGAGAGGGACGAGAGGCTCCCGCCGGTGGCGGCGGCGGTGATCACGCCGGCCACGACCGCCAGGATCACCAGCCCCAGGACGTCGTCGATGACCGCGGCGCCCAGGATGATCTTCGACTCCCGCTTCTGGAGCTTCCCCAGGTCGGAGAGCACCCGGGCCGTGATCCCGACGCTGGTGGCGCACAGGGTGGCGCCGATGAAGACGTGGACCAGCAGGTCCTCCTCCGGGATCATCCAGGCCGAAACCCCCCAGCCCAGGAAGAACGGCGCCACGACCCCCAGGATCGCCACCAGGAAGCTCGACATGCCGACGGAACGCATCTCGTCCAGGTTCGACTCGAGCCCCACGTCGAAGAGGAGCAGGATGACACCGATCTCCGCCAGGATCTCGATCCCCGGAGTGGTCCCCAGGAAGCTCAGGGCTCCGAAGTCGAAGGTGACGTCCTGGCCGAACAGGGCGAACTCGAAGTTCAGGAACCGGAGCAGCGCGAGGTTACCGAGGACGACGCCGACGATGAGCTCGCCGAGGACCGCCGGCTGGTGGAAGCGTTCGAAGAACGCTCCGCCCAGCTTGGCCCCGGTGAGGATGATGACCAGGCCCAGCAGGACCGGCAGGACGGGGCTCGCGTGCCCCGCCGCCGGGTCGTGCTCCCCTTCGGCGCCGTGGGCGCCCTCGGCTTCGGCCTCACCGGCTGCGCCGGCGTGGTCCGGGGCTTCCTGGGAGCCGGCGGGTCCCGCGCTGGCGGAGCCGGAGAGAAGGCCACCGTGGAGGAGCAGGGCCAGGGCGAGGAGGGCCAGGGCGAACCAGGTCTTGCGCATCGGGATCGTCCGGGGTCGTTGGCGGTGGTGCTGGACCGTGAGAGCCCTTGCGGGCCGGTGGATCGTACCACCCGGGGCTCGGGGCTCGGGGCTCGGGCGGGCCTCCGGCGGCTGCGAACGCCGCGCGCGTCGTGGAGGAGTAAACGTTCGGCGCGCGGCTCCGCTCAGCGCCGGCGCCGGTCGCGGCAGGTCGCCGCAGCGGTTGAGAGCGGCCGGCGCTTCGAGGCCGCTGCCGCCGGAGGCCCGCCCTCGTTGAAACTCCCCCGGACTCTGGTCGTGGCGGCCCCACGGCTCGTCGCCGACGACAGCAGCCGGCGCTTCGAGGCCGCTGCCGCCGGAGGCCCGCCCTCGTTGAAACTCCCCCG
>JBKHJP010000014.1:0-26124 GCA_046538065.1 Thermoanaerobaculia bacterium
CGCCGCCTGAACATGTCCGCAGAATTCGGACATCCTGGGGAGTAAGCCACTAAGAGAAGAGGCTCATCTGCCCCGCTTCGCTCTCGACGAGCTTCGAAACCGTCACGCCCAGGAGGCGCACCGGCCGGTGGCCGGCCTCGGTCCGCCCCAGGAGCTCCCGGGCCGCGGCGGAGATCTCCTCGGGGCATCGCGTGGGCACCGGCCGGGTCGCCGACCGGGTGACGGTGGTGAAGTCGCCGTAGCGCACCTTGAGCGTCACCGTGCAGCCCGTCAGGCCCCTGCGCTCCAGGCCCTGCCCCACGGAGCGGGCGAGCTCGTCGATGGCCGATGCCATCTCCCCGGGATCCGCCAGGTCCCGGCGGAAGGTCGTCTCCTTGCCCAGGCTCTTGCGCTCGCGGCGGGTCGTGACCTCCCGGTCGTCGATGCCCCGGGCGAAGCGCCACAGGACCTCACCGTGGCGGCCGAAGCGGCCCGCCAGGAGCTCCCGGTCGAGCCCCCGGAGCTCGGCCACGGTGCGCACACCCAGGGTTTCCAGGGCCCGCTCGGTGGCCGGGCCCACCCCGTGGAGGCGGCGCACCGGGAGGGGACCGAGGAACCCTTCCACCTCCGCCGGCCGCACCACGGTGAGCCCGTCGGGCTTGTCGGCGTCCGAGGCGATCTTGGCCACGAGCTTCGAGGGCCCGACACCGACCGAGACGGTGAGGCCCCGCTCGGAACGCACCCGGCGGCGGATCTCCCGGGCGACGGCGGTGGCGCTGCCCAGCTCGCCCAGGTGCTCCGTCACGTCCAGGTACGCCTCGTCGATGGAGACGGCCTGGACGAGGGGGGTGTACTCCCGGTAGATGCGGAAGATCTCCTCCGACTCCCGCCGGTACCGGGGGAAGTCCGCCGGCAGGAAGACCGCCCCGGGGCAGAGCCGGGCCGCCCGGGCCGCGGGCATGGCGGAGTGGACGCCGAAGCGCCGGGCCTCGTAGCTCGCGGCAGCCACCACCCCCCGGCCCTCGGGGCTGCCGCCGACGATCAGGGGCCGCTCCCGCAGGGACGGGTCGTCCCGGGCGTGGACCGCCGCGTAAAAGCAGTCCATGTCGCAGTGGAGGATCCGCCGAATCCGCCCGAAAGGGCCCGGGCCGGGCATCGCCGGCATGTTACCCGGACCGGCTTCGGTGGGGAGGGAGCGCCTTAGGGTTACAATGCCTGCACAGCCTACGCTGAGATGGTGACGCGCAAGGACTGAGAGTGGCGCCCCGACGTTCCGATCCCAAGTGCCCCGGGCCCCGTAAGCACCCTCTCCCCGCGGAGAGCCGGTGAGGCCGGGTCCGCACCGCAGGCTGGCGGGAGCAGCGTTCGCCCTGCTCCTGCTCGCCGCCGTCCAGGGGTGCGCCTCCCAGGGCCGGGAGAGTCCCGACACGAGCACGGACGTCCCGCGGACGTCGCCCTCCCCGTCCCCGACCCCGAGCTCGCCCGGGGCGACCGCGCCGGTCCGGGACTCACCCGGGGCGACTGCCCCGGAGCCATCCGTCGAGCCCCTGGAGCGCCGGGTGGGGTTCAGCCGCCGGGGCCGGCTGGCACCGGATGAGCACCGCCTCTTCGCCCTCTCCCTCGACGAGGGCGAGTACGTGGAGGTCCACCTGGATCCGGGTCCCGAGGATGCCCGGATCGAGGGCTTCGCCCCGGGGGTGGAGCCCGGAGCGGAGGGCTCCGAAGCCACCTCCGAGGGGGAGCACGCCCCGGAGACCACCGGGCAGGTGCTCTGGGACCTGGCGGCCGAGCCCGGCGTGCACCACCTCCAGGTGGCCCCGGCAGGCGAGGAGCCGATCGAGTTCCGGCTGGAGATCCAGGCCCTACGCCCGGCCACCGATCAGGACCGCGCCCGCGAGCGGTGCCTTCGGGAGCTCGAGGCGGGCGACGAGCTCCGGCGCAGCGGCCACCTGGACGAGGCCCTGGAGCAGTACGGCCAGGCCGAGGCGGAGTGCGAAGCAGTGAAATACGTCTCCGGCGTGGCTGCCCTCAGAGCCCGTCGAAGCTCCGTCCTCCGCTGGATCGGCCAGTACGACGGCGCACTCCGGAACCGGGAATCGGCGCTCCTCTTGCGCCGACGCCTGGGCGACACCCGCAACGTCTTCTGGAACCTCATCAACCTGGCGGACATCGAAACCCAGATCGGCGAGTGGGAGGCGGCCCACCGCCATCTCGATGAATCGACCCGGGTGACCCGGGAGCTGGGAGATCCGAGCCTGGAGGCGACCTCCGCCTTCTACAGGTGCGCTCTCGTCAACCAGGAAGGCCCGGCCGCTCGGGCCACGGAGGTCTGCGAGCTCGCCGTGGACCAGCTTCGAGAGGTCGGGCCTCGACACCTCCTGGGGCCCTCCGTCAAGTTCCTGGCGGAGCTGGAGTACTCCCAGGGTGACCTCGAGGCGGCACGGGAGCTCTACCTCGAAGCGTTCGATCTGGCTCGAGACGTCTCGGACGACACGTTGCGCGCCGCAGTCTACGGCTCCCTCGCCGTCCTGGCACTGGCCGAAGGCCAGTTCGAGCTGGCGCTGAGCCGGTATCAGCAGTCCCTGGAGCTCTACCGGAAGCTCGGCAACCGGGGCTTCGCAGCAGAGATCCTCTCGCACATGGGAGATCTCCACGAGCGGCTGGGCAACTTCGAATCGGCGCTGAGCTACTTCCGTCAAGCTCTGGGCGAGGTTCGGGAGCTGGGCCAGCCCAGATCGCAGATCCAGCTGCTCGTCGAGATCGGCGAGATTCTACAGCAACGGGACGACCTGGAGGGCGCACACGCGTACTTCGAGGACGCTCTGGCGCTAAGCCGCCAGTCGGGCACCTATCAGGACCTCGCCAGCTCTCTCCAAAGGCTGGGTGTCCTCCACCTGACCCGAGACCAACCCGAAAAGGCCAGGAAGCTCCTGGCAGAGGCTCTGGCGGAATGCCGCAAAGGTGGCGATCCGTGGAGGGAGGCGGTCGTCCTCGCGGAGCTGGCCCGCACGCACTCCGCCCTCGGCCAGCCAGAGCAGGGTCTCGAGCTGTTGGAACGTGCTGTCGCGATCAACTCCAGGCTGGGCAACCGGACGCGGCTCGCGGAGAACCACTACTGGGTGGCCCGAATCGAGCGACAGCGCGAACACCGGACCGCTGCCATGGAAGCTCTCGACAGGGCTCTGGCGGTGGCGAATGCAGTTCGACCCCTGGTCGGAGGAGAACGCCTCAGGTCCTTTTTCACAGCGAGGACCCGCCCCTACCACGAGCTTCGGATCGCGCTCCTCATGGATCCCCAGCGGTCGAAGACGGAAAGCACCCACGTCGTCGAGGCGTTGCGTGAAAGCGAACGGGCCCGGGCTCGGAGCCTTCTCGAAATCCTGGGAGAGGCGAACATCGAACCCTTGTCGGGCGTTTCGGACGAGCTTCTTGCCGAGCGTGCCGAGATCCAGAATCGTCTTCACGCCCAAGAGGTCGAACGGCAGAACCTCTTGGCTGACAACGAGCCGGACCGGGGAGACCGGGGACGATTGACCCCGGTGAACGTCGAGATCGACGGGCTGCTCACCAAGCTCCGGGAGATCGAGCTGCGGATCCGCGGCGAAAGCCCCGACTATGCCGCACTCACCTCGACGGAACCCCTTACCCTCGAGGCGATCCAGCAGACCGTGCTGGACCCCGAAACCACCCTGCTCGAATACTGGCTGGGCGAGGAAGAGAGCTTCCTGTGGGTGGTCACCCACCGGGAGCTCCGGAGCTATCGACTGCCGGGACGCCAGGAGATCGAGGCGGACGCCCGTTGCCTCCACTGGCTGGTTTCGGCGTACGGCGAACCACCGGCCGCCGGCGACCTGCCCGCGGACAAGACTGAATGCCTGCGGGATCAGGCCGACTCCTACATCGAGGCGTCCGGGGAGAGCCATCCGTTGCGGGCACGGGCCCGCCGGCGCGCAGCCCTCGAGGCCGCCTTCCGCGAGAGGGCCAGGCGACTCTCCGAGACCCTCCTGGCCCCACCCGCCCGGGACGGCCTCCTCGGCCGGCGCCTGGCCGTCGTGAGCGACGGAGCCCTGGAGTACGTCCCCTTCGCCGCGTTGCCGCAGCCCGTCGCCGGGCGTGAGCCCCTGGTCCAGCACCACGAGCTCGTGCGCCTGGCCTCCGCGTCCGTCCTGGCGTTCCAGCGCTCCCGGACGGACGGCGTCCAGCGACCGAACGGCGTGCTCGCCGTGATCGCCGATCCGGTCTACGCGCCGGAGGACCGACGCCTGGCCTCGACCTCCCGGGGAGCCGCCACGGGTATCCCGGCCGAGGGTGCACCCGATTCCAGCGCAGCCCTCTCCTTCCACCGCCTGAACTTCGCCGGCCGGGAGGCGGAGGCCATCGCCTCCCTGGTTCCGTCCGACCGGGTCTTCGTCGCCCGGGGCCCGGAAGCGAGCCGCGAGACGGTGCTCACCACCGACCTCTCGAACTACCGCTATCTGCACTTCGCCGCCCACGGCGTGATCGACACGCAGTACCCTCAGCTCTCGGGGCTGGTACTCTCTCTCGTGGATCCACAGGGCAGGCGGCGCGAGAACGGCTTCCTGCGCCTCCACGACATCTACGGCATGGAGCTCGACGGAGTGGACATGGTGGTGCTCTCGGCCTGCGAGACGGCCCTGGGCAGGGAGATCCGGGGCGAGGGCCTGGTGGGCCTCACCCGGGGCTTCCTCTACGCGGGTGCCGAGCGGGTCGTCGCGAGCCTCTGGCCGGTCCAGGACCTGGCCACCGCCCGGCTCATGGAGGAGTTCTACGCCCAGCTCCTCCGCCGCGGCCGGTCGCCCGGAGAGGCTCTGCGACGCGCCCAGACGACCCTGCTTGACGACCCGGCCGGGTCGTTCAGCCACCCCTACTACTGGGCCGGATTCGTTCTCCAGGGGGAGTGGCGATGACTGCACCCTCCAAGGCCTCGGGTGATCCGGAGATGAGTCGCGCGTCCCTCGAGCGGCTCCTGGAGGCGCTGGACCGGGACCCGGACGTCGCCGCCCGGCGCTACAAGCGGGTGCGGCGGCGCCTGGAACGGCTCTTCGAGTGGCGGGGAGCCCGTTTCCCCGAAGACCTCGCCGACGAAACCCTCACCCGGGTGGCCCGCAAGCTGGACCAGGGGCTGGAGATCGAGTCCGACGACCCCTACCCGTACTTCTGCGGAGTGGCCCACCGGCTGTTCAAGGAGGTCCTCCGGGAGGAGCGCCACGAGCGTCGGTTCCGGGACCCGGCGAGCTGGCCCCGGCCCCCCGCCGCGGGAGAGGAGACGGACGACGAACGCATGGCCGTGCTGCAGGAGTGCCTGGACCGCCTCAGGCCGGACGCGCGGGAGTTGCTCCTGGAGTACAACGAAGGCGAAGGCCGGCAGCGGATCGAGAGCCGGCAGGCGATGGCGTCCCGGCTGGGGATCCCGATGAACGCCCTGCGCATCCGGATCCACCGCCTCCGGATGCGCGTGGAGCGGTGCGTCAAGCCCCGGTTCCAGGAGCGGTCCCGGCGCCGGTCCCGGCCGAAGCCCGTCGACGGGGCGAAATAGTTTCGACATCCGTGCCACTCTAAAGTGGAGGCCGCGATTCGCCTCCGCCGCGACCCCCGAGGGCGCGGCCGAGCCGGTGACGGCACCGGCCGACGACCGAACGACCCTCCCGGCACGGCGCCGGGTGAAGAGATGTAGCCATGAGCCGACAGGATACGACCCGGATCACCCGTTACCTGCTGGGACAGCTCCCCCCGGAGGAGATGGACCGCACGGAAGAGCACCTCCTGGCGGAACGCGACCTCTTCGAGCTGGCCGAGACCGTCGAGGACGACCTCGTGGACAGCTATGCGCGGGGGGAGCTCCCGGAGGACGAGCGGCGGCGCTTCGAGCGGCGCCTGCTCTCATCCTCGCGGATCCAGCAGCGCCTGGAGATCGCCCGGGCCCTGGCCGCGCACGATCGGCGCCGGGGCACCGCAGGCCCCCCCTCCCGCAGGGAACGGAACGCCGGACGCGGCGCACCCCGCCGCGTGGCCGTCGGGCTCGCCTGGGCGGCCACCCTGGCGGCCATGGTGGCCGGCGGGTGGTTCGCCTTCCAGTCGATGCAGCATCAGGAGCGGATCCAGGCGCTCCAGGCGGAACGGGCCGCCCTGGCGCAGCGCCTGGAGGAGGAGGTGGCCCGGGCGGCCCGGGCCGAGGCGGCTGTCGAGGAGGCCGCCAACGACCGGCAGCAGATCGCCGAGATCGAGGAGCGGCTCGCCGAAGCCCAGGAAGAGATCGCCCAGCTCGAGGAGCGGCCGACCTCCTCCCCGGAGCGCCGCGTCCGGACCGGAAGCGGCGACTACGGCGAGGCGTCCCGTACGGCCACACTGTTCCTCTCCCTCGCCACCCGTTCGGACGCCGGCCCCGCGACGCTCCGCCTGGACGAGGCGGAGCGAGCCGAGCTCCAGCTGGACCTGGAGGGGCAGAGGGACTCGGGCCCATTGACCGCCACGGTTCTGCGCAACGACGTGGTGGTCTGGAGGGAGACGGGCGTCCCGGTGGAGAGCTTCGGGGCCGAAGCCATGGCCCGGCTCACGGTTCCGGAGCAGCTCCTCCGGGAGGGCCGGTACCGGGTGGAGCTCACCGCCGAACCGGACGGCGTCGTCGGGGCGTACGAGCTGTCGGTCGAGCGCTGAAGCCGCTGCCGCTCACGGGGACGACGATCCCGAAGCTTGCCCCTCCGTTCGATCTGCGGTATAAATCGAAAGACGGCTGAGGTGAACGAAAGGAGTGGCTTATGCCTGACGATGACAACGGATATCCGTCCGGCCCGACCGAACCGGGAGATCAAGACGACGAAACCAGTAGCACCCTGGAAGAACCGTCGACTTCGGAATCAGGTACGAGCGAAGAGTAGACCCGAGGTCGCAGGTCTCTCTGAAATCGACCTATTTCAATTCCTGATTGCTTGTAATCTCTCGCTTTCCCGGTGAGAGGGCTCACAGCACGCCCCCCTCGGTCATCCGCCGGGCGTCCAGGGCCTCATCGAGCTCATCCTCCGGGAGCACCCGCTGCTCCCGGGCGAGCTCCCGGACGGTCCGCCCGGTGGCCCATGACTCCTTGGCGATCTCCGCCGCCCGGTCGTAGCCGATCTTCGGCGCCAGGGACGTGACCAGGGCCATCGACCCCTCCACCAGCTCCCGGCACCGCTCCCGCCGGGCCTCGATTCCGTCCACGCACCGGTCCGCCAGGAGCCGGGAGGCGTTCGCCAGGATCTCCACCGACTGGAGGAGGTCGTAGGCGATCACCGGCATCATCACGTTGAGCTCGAAGCTCCCGGACATGCCCGCCAGGGTGATGGTGGTGTCGTTGCCCGCCACCTGGGCCGCCACCATGAGGACCGATTCGGGGATCACCGGGTTGACCTTGCCGGGCATGATGGAGCTGCCGGGCTGGAGGCTGGGGATCTCGATCTCGCCGATGCCGCACCGGGGGCCGGAAGCCAGCCAGCGGACGTCGTTGGCGATCTTGGTCAGCGACGTGGCGATGGTCTTGAGCACGCCGGACGCCTCCACGCAGGCGTCCTTGGCGGCCAGGGCCTCGAACCGGTTCGGCGCCGGCCGGAAGGGGTGGCCCGTGGCCTCGGCGATCCCCTCGATCACCCGGTCGGCGAATCCCTCCGGGGCGTTGAGCCCGGTGCCCACGGCGGTCCCGCCCAGCGCCAGCTCCGCCAGGCGGGGCTTGACCGCCGCCAGCCGGTCCAGGCCGTTTCTCACCTGTTGGGCCCAGCCGGAGAGCTCCTGGCCCAGGCGCACCGGCACCGCGTCCTGGAGGTGCGTGCGCCCGATCTTGACCACGTCGTCCAGCTCCCGGGCCTTCGCCTCCAGGGCCTCCGCCAGGCGCTCCAGCGCCGGCTCCAGGTCCTCGGCCACGGCGCCGTAGGCCGCGACGTGGAGCGCCGTCGGGATCGTGTCGTTCGAGGACTGCCCGGCATTGACGTGGTCGTTGGGATGGACGGGGCTCTTCGAGCCCACCTCCCCGCCCAGAATCGCGATCGCCCGGTTGGCCAGGACCTCGTTGACGTTCATGTTGGTCGACGTGCCGGAGCCGGTCTGGAACACGTCGACGGGGAAGTCGGCGGCGCGCTCGCCGGCGATCACCTCGTCGGCGGCCCGGGCGACGGCCTCGGCCACCTGCCGCTCGACCACGCCGATCTCGGCGTTGACCCGGGCCGCCTCGCGCTTGATCAGGGCCATGGCGGCCAGGAAGCGCGGCGGCATGGTGAGGCCGGAGACGGGGAAGTTGCGCCGCGCCCGCTCGGTCTGGGCGCCGTAGTAGCGGTCTGCGGGGACCTCGATCTCGCCGAGGCTGTCCTTCTCGATCCGGGTGTTGGTCATGGTGGAGCCCTCCGGGGCAAGCGTTGCGGGGAGGAGTGTCGACGGCACGGCGCCAGGCCCCGGAACGGGCCGGCCGCCGCTCGAAGATTCTAACCGGCCGGGCGGACGCGAGGTCCGCCCCTACACCCCACCGCGCCGGAAATCCGGGTTCCCTGTAGGGGAGGAGCTCGCCTCCTCCCTCGGGCGGACGCGAGGTCCGCCCCTACACCCCACCGCGCCGGAACTCCGGGTTCCCTGTAGGGGAGGAGCTCGCCTCCTCCCCCGGGCGGACGCGAGGTCCGCCCCTACACCTCACCGCGCCGGAAATCCGGGTTCCCTGTAGGGGAGGAGCTCGCCTCCTCCCTCGGGCGGACGCGAGGTCCGCCCCTACACCCCACCGCGCCGGAACTCCGGGTTCCCTGTAGGGGAGGAGCTCGCCTCCTCCCTCGGAGCGGGGGGACCGTGGAGGTCCTGGAGGCTGTGGACCTGGAAGGAACCTTCCCGGACGGAGCGGATCCCCTCCACCGCCGCGCGGGCTCCGGAGAGGGTGGTGATGCAGGGGACGTTGTACTTCAGCGCGGTCTGGCGGATGTAGGCGTCGTCCACGTGGCCCTCCCGGCCGATGGGGGTGTTGACCACCAGGTCGATGCCGCCGTTGATCAGGTCGTCCACCACGTTGGGCCGCCCCTCGTGGACCTTGAGGACCGGGCGGACCGGGAGTCCACGGCACGACAGGAAGTCCGCCGTGCCCCCGGTCGCCACCAGCTCGAAGCCGAGCCCCGCCAGGCCCCGGGCCACCGGCACCAGGCCCTCCTTGTCCCGGTCGTGGACCGACAGGAACGCCGTCCCCTCCGTGGGCAGGCGGTTGCCCGCCGCCACCCAGGCCTTGGCGAAGGCCGAGCCGAAACCCTCCCCCACCCCCATGACCTCGCCGGTGGACTTCATCTCCGGGCCCAGGACGGGGTCCACGCCGGGGAAGCGCCGGAAGGGCAGGACCGGCGCCTTGACGAAGACCGCCGGGACCGGCGGCTCGGCGGTGAAGCCCAGCTCCTCCAGGGTCGAGCCGGCCATGACCCGGGCGGCGAGGCCCGCCAAAGGGAGCCCCACGGCCTTGGCGATGAACGGCACCGTCCGGGAGGCCCGGGGGTTCGCCTCGATGACGTGGATCCGCCCCTCGTGGACTGCGAGCTGGACGTTCATCAGGCCCACCGCCCCGAGGCGCAGCGCCAGGCGCCGGCTGATCTCGCGGATCTCGTCCACCTGCTCCGGCGCGAGGCCCACGGTCCCGGCGCCCGTGGGCGGCAGCACCGCCGCCGAGTCGCCGGAGTGGATCCCGGCCTCCTCGATGTGCCGGAGCACGCCGGCCACGACCGCCCGCCGGCCGTCGCACAGCAGGTCCACGTCGAGCTCGACGGCGTCGTCCAGGAAGCGGTCCAGCAGCACCGGCGCGCCGGGGGAGACCTCGGCGGCATCGCGCATGTAGCCGGCCAGGCTCCGCTCGTCGTAGCAGATCGCCATGGCCCGGCCGCCCAGGACGTAGCTCGGCCGCACCAGCACCGGGTAGCCGATCCGCCCGGCCACCTCCAGACCCTCGGCCAGCGACGTGGCGGTCCCCGCCTCCGGCTGGAGGATCCCCTCCTCCGCCAGGATCTCGCCGAAGCGCTTCCGGTCCTCCGCCAGGTCGATGGCCTCCGCCGGCGTGCCCCAGATCGGCGCCCCGGCCTCCGTCAGGGGGCGGGCGAGCTTCAAGGGCGTCTGCCCCCCGAGCTGGACGATCACCCCCTCCGGGCGCTCCCGCTCCAGGATCGCCAGGACGTGCTCGACGGTCAGGGGCTCGAAGTACAGGCGGTCCGAGGTGTCGTAGTCGGTGGAGACCGTTTCCGGGTTGCAGTTGACCATGACCGTCTCGAACCCGGCGTCCCGCAGGGCGAGCGCCGCGTGGACGCAGCAGTAGTCGAACTCGATCCCCTGGCCGATCCGGTTCGGCCCCGAGCCGAGGATCACGACCTTGCGCCGGTCGGTGGGAGGGGCCTCGTCCTCCACGCCGAAGGTCGAGTAGAGGTACGGCGTCACCGCCGGGAACTCGGCGGCGCAGGTGTCCACGCGCTTGTAGACCCGGCGCACCTCCCGGCGCTTGCGCTCGGCGGCCAGGGCGCCGGCGCCGCAGACCAGGAGCCGGGCGATCCCGGTGTCGGAGAGGCCCGCTTCCTTGGCCCGGGCCAGGAGCGCCGTGGGGATCGAGCCCAGGTCCCAGCAGGCGAGCTCCGCCTCCAGGTCGACGATCTCCCGGATCTCCCGCAGGAACCAGGGGTCCACGTGGGAGATGCGCGAGACCTCCTCCACCGTCCAGCCCTGGCGCAGCGCCGCGAAGATCGAGAACAGCCGCTCCCAGTTGGGCTGGGCCAGGCGCTCGGCCAGGCGCACCGGGTCCGCATTGCGCCGCTCCCGGTCCATGAGCGTGCCGTCCAGCTCCAGGGCCGCCAGGCCCTTGAGCAGCGCCTCGGAGAAGGTCCCGCCGATGGCCATGACCTCCCCCACCGACTTCATGGAGGTCCCCAGGTGGGGCGGGGTGGCGGGGAACTTCTCGAAGGCCCAGCGGGGGATCTTCACCACCGTGTAGTCCAGGCTGGGCTCGAAGGCGGCGTACGTCCGGCCGGTGATCTCGTTGGGGATCTCGTCCAGGGTGTAGCCCACGGCGAGCTGGGCCGCGATCTTGGCGATGGGAAAGCCCGTGGCCTTCGACGCCAGGGCCGAGCTGCGGGAGACCCGGGGGTTCATCTCGATCACCACGCGGCGTCCGCTCTGCGGGTCCACGGCGAACTGGATGTTCGAGCCGCCGGTGGCCACACCCACCCGCCGGATCACCCGGAAGGCGTCGTCGCGCATGGCCTGGTACTCCCGGTCCGAGAGGGTCTGCTGCGGGGCCACGGTGATCGAGTCGCCGGTGTGGACCCCCATTGCGTCCACGTTCTCCACCGAGCAGATCACGATGGCGTTGTCCGAGCGGTCCCGGACCACCTCGAGCTCGAACTCCTTCCAGCCGACGACGGACTCCTCCAGGAGCACGCGGCGCGTCGGGCTCGCCTGGAGGGCGGCGCGGGCCACCTCCACGAACTCGTCCCGGTTGAAGGCGACGCCGCCGCCCTCACCCCCCAGGGTGAAGCTGGGCCGGACGATCACCGGGAACCCGATCGCGTCCGCCGCCTCACGGGCCTCCGACAGGCTCCCGGCGTAGGCGCTCCGGGGGACCTCCAGGCCGATCTCCTCCATGGCCGCCTTGAAGAGCTGCCGGTCCTCTCCCAGCCGGAGCGCTTCGATGGAGGCCCCCAGGACCTCCACCCCGTAGCGCTCCAGGACCCCCGCCTCGTCCAGGGCCACGGCCAGGTTGATGCCGGTCTGGCCGCCGACGGTGGGCAACAGGGCGTCCGGGCGCTCGCGCTCGATGATCCGCTCCGCCACCTCCGGCGTCAGGGGCTCGACGTAGGTGGCGTCGGAGAGCTCCGAGTCGGTCATGATCGTCGCCGGGTTGGAGTTCACCAGCACCACCCGGTACCCCTCCCGGCGCAGCACCCGGCACGCCTGGGTGCCCGAGTAGTCGAACTCGCACGCCTGGCCGATGACGATGGGCCCGGACCCCACCACCAGGACGGAGCGGATGTCGGTGCGCTTGGGCATGGGCGGGGCGGGATTCTATCCGGGCGCGGGACGGGGGGAGCGGGTTCCGGGGGTCCTCCGGTGGGAATCGGCGCGAGCGTCTTGGAAGATGGAACGTCCGGCTCGCGCCTCCGCTTCGGCCGCGCTCGCAGCAGCCCAGGTATCCCCGGCGCCGTCGAGCGGCGCGGCCTCAGAGGTTTCCACCGGAGGACCCCCGGACCCCTTCCCGCCGCACCAGCCCGGCTGCCCAGGGCCGGATGTCCCCCCGCCCCCGGCGAAGAAGGGAGTGGGCCGGGAACCCCCGCCGGGGGGATGTCAAAGCCGGCGCCCCGCTCATCACCGGCCGTGGAGCTCAACCAGGGCACGGACGGTGAAGGCCGGAGCGGGGGCACCCACCAGGAGGGCTCTCGGACTGCGCGAGGCGAGGCCCCCGGCGGCAGCAGTCCGACCTGGCCGAGCCGTGCCGGAGCTCCGACCTCCGCCGGCGGCGAAGGGGGGCGGGCCGGGGTCTCCCGCCGGGGGGACGTCGAAGGCGGCGCTCCGCGCAGACCGGATCGGACACCAGGACGCTTCACGCGCCGCCTGAGCCGAGGCGCGCGCCACCCGTCCCGAAGGCCACCCGAGCGCGCGCCGGTCCCCCCGGCGGGAGACCCCGGCCCGCCCCCCCCACTACCGGTCCGCGAACCTCCCCCGCCGCCGCCCGTACCTCCGGCTGCGATAGGATCCCACCACCGATGATCAAGCTCCGCAACGTCGAAAAGTTCTACGAGATCAAGGCCGGCCGGACCTACGTCCTCCGCCGCATCACCCTGGACATCCGACAGGGCGAGTTCGTCACCATCATGGGCCCCTCCGGCGCCGGCAAGTCCACCCTGCTCAACATCCTGGCCATGTTCGACTCCGACTGGTCCGGGGAGTACGAGCTCCAGGGCGAGCCAGTCCACGCCCTCAAGCCCAAAAAGCGCCGGGAGCTCAACAAGCAGCTCATCGGCTTCGTCTTCCAGCAGTACCACCTGCTGGAGGACCTCACGGTCTACGAGAACCTGGAGATCCCGCTGTCCTACCGCAACGTCAAGCGCTCCGAGCGCCAGGCCCTGGTGGCGGACATCCTGGACCGGTTCCAGATCGTGGGCAAAAAGGACCTCTACCCCAGCCAGCTCTCCGGCGGCCAGCAGCAGCTCGTGGCCGTGGCCCGGGCGACCATCGCCGCCCCCAAGCTGATCCTGGCGGACGAGCCCACCGGCAGCCTGCACACCAGCCAGGGCAAGATGATCATGGACCTCCTCAAGCAGCTCAACGAGGAGGGCACCACCATCGTCCAGGTCACCCACAACGAGGACTGGGCGGCCTACGGCGAGCGGATCATCCAGCTCCGGGACGGCTGGATCGTGGAGCCGGAAGAGGCCGTCGTCTCGGCCTGAGAGCCTGAGAGCTTTCCGGGCCTTACCACCCCGCTTCACGGGGCGGTGGCGCGGGGACCTCCGAATCGTCCCCGGCCACGTTGCACCTCCTCGACGTCGAAGACCCCCCGCCGCCTGCGTCCCCCTCGACCGGCCACCCATGAGCACCGAGCGACGCCGGAGGCTCCTGGCCGGGGCGGGCCTCACCCTCCTGGCCGGCCTCCTCCTCCTCTGGCGCCTGGACGTCCCCCTGCTCTGGCAGGATGAAGCGGAGACGGCCAACGTCGCCGAAGGCGTCCTCCTCCACGGATTCCCGACGCCCTGGGACGGCGCCCACCTGGTGACCCAGCAGGCGGGACGGGACTCCATCCGGGTGAGGGACCGCCCGGTCTGGGCGTGGCACCCGTGGCTGCAGCACTACCTGGCGGCGGCGGGCCTGGGCCTCCTGGGCCACGGCACGGCGGCGGCCCGGCTGCCCTTCGCCCTGGTGGCCCTGGCCAGCGTCCCACTGCTCTTCGCCTGGCGCCTGCGCCGCACGACCTTCGGCGGCGCCGTCGCGGCCACGGCCGTCTACACCCTGGCGCCGGCCTTCTTCCTCTACGGCCGGCAGAGCCGGTACTACGCCCTGCTGCTCCTGGGAGGGGTCTGGGCCCTGGCGGCCTACCAGCGCCAGCGGGGCCCGGCAGACCGGGCGGGCTCGCCGGAGCCCGACGGCGGGGCGGGGAGCGGCGGCCGGAGGCCGTGGATCTCGCTGGCGCTCGCCCTGGCCCTCCTCTTCTACGCCAACCCGTTGACCGGCCTCGCCTCCGCTGCTGGAATGGCGGGGCACACCCTCCTCGGGTGGATCCGGCGCCGCCGGGACGGTCACGGCGCCATCGGTGCCGCCCTTGCGGCCGCGCTGCGCTCCTTCGCCCTGTTCGCGGCCCTGGCCACGCCCTGGCTCCTCCTCACGGCGCTTTCCGACGTACGCCCTCCGGCCATGGGCCTCGACGGCCGGGCGGAGCTCCTGGCGTCCCAGGGCTGGCGGCTCCAGTACACGATTCTCCCCGTGGTCCTCTGGCCGGCCCTGTGGTGGGTCCGCCGGCGGGCCCGCCGAGAGGGCGACGCCCGCGGAGCCGACGAGGTGGACCTGCTGGTCTGGCTCGGGCTCACCTCGTGGCTGGCGGTGGGCGCCCTCGCCCCCATGGGCACCGCCCGCTACGCCGTGGCGCTCTGGCCGCTGGCCGCGGCCTGCCTGGGGACCCTGTGGAGCCACCTCCACCGGAGGAGCGTCCTCGCCGCGGCGGGGTTTCTGGCGGCCCTGACTCTGACCAACGCCTTCCAGGCCCTGCCGGCGGCACCCCTGGCCCTGGCCCGGCAGGTTCCGGCGGCCTACGACCGCGAGGCGCCGGTTCTGGACAAGCTGGCCCAAAACGGCCGGCTCACCGCCCCTCTCCCCCTCCACCTGGCGAGCCTCGCCCGGCGGGAGTGCGGACCGGTCGCCGCCGTGGTGGGAGTGGGCCGGGCCCTCCGCCGGCCTCCCAGGCTGGTGGTCGCCGCGTACGGCTGGGAGAGCCTCCACTTCTACTTGGGAACTCCGGCGGTGGGGAGCGGCCTCCAGGCGAGTGCCCGGCAGCGGCTGGGACTGCCGGAGGTCGACCCCGACCGCGCGGACCTCGTGATCCCGCGCCGGGGCTGGCCGCCCCTGCCCGAGGGTCTCGGGAGAGGGGCGGCCTTCGTGGAGGTCTCCACGGGAGTGCCGGACCACGCCTACGAGAACCTCCCGGACCCCACGGGCCACTGGTATACCCGGGCGGACGGGGCGCCCTTCCCCCCGGTCACGGCCCACGTCCGCCGCGAGCTCCTGCCGGAGGCCGGGCTGGAGACGGTCCAGGCACCGGGGTGCGCTCCCCTGGACCTTCGTCCTCGGGACGGGGCCCGCGCCGTGCCGCGCCGCTCACCAGCCCGGCGAGGAGGATCAGCACCGTCGGCGTCACCGCCGCCACATACCGCTCCGTCACCCCGGTGACGAGGTAGGGTGCCGCGTACGCGCCCAGCACCACGTAGACCACCGCGTCGGCGCTCCCGCGGCGGTGGCGCCTCCGGATGAGCGGGTAGGCCAGCAGGACCAGGCCCGGCACGGCGCCGATGAGCCGCTCCGCCACGAGCTTCCACCCGCCGTCCCAGGGCTGCCGGCGGTGCCAGAAGAAGAAATGCCAGGCCCTCCGGGCGGTGGCCCGGAGGAAGCGCGCCGGCTCCAGCTCCCGCGCGAACTGGAGACCCCTCCGGCGGACGAACTCCGCCTCGCCGAGGGTCCGGTAGCGCCGGAACGCCTCCCGGTTCTGGCCCGGGTGGTGGCGGGCCAGGGACTCGCCGGTGAGCACGCCTCCGACGTCTGGCCGGTTGCCCAGGTAGAGCTCGAAGGGCAGGTTCGACTTCACCAGGACCCACCGGTCCAGGCGCCCGTGCTGCCAGAGCACGTACGGTCCCACCACCGCGAGGTGGATCAGGAGGAACCCCAGGACCGCCTTCACGGTCCCCACCGGCCGGAGGCGCCCCCGGACCGCGAGCCAGGCCAGGCCTGCACCCGCCGCCACCAGAAGGACGGGGTTGGCCAGCCCCGCGGCGGCCGACACCGCACCGCACGTCGCGACCCGGCCGGGGGTGGGCCGCTCCCGCAGGCCGAGGAGAGCGGCCAGCACGGCGGTCAGGCCCAGGGCCGGCAGGTTGAGGTCGTGCCACGAGGCGCTCAGGTAGTGCCGGAGATCCCAGAACGAGACGGCGACCAGGGCCGCCGCCCAGAGGCCTGCGACGCGGGACGCGTAGAGCCGTCGGCCGACCGCGCCGGCGAGGAGGACGAGTCCCGCCGAGACCGTCACGGCGACGGCCTGGAGGACCAGGACCGAGCCTCCGCTGAAGCATCCGGCGGTGGCGAAGGCGAAGGCGAAGACCGCCACCACCCCGGGAGCCGCCCAGGCGGTCGGCCCCGTGCCGCCGCCGAAGGGGCTGGAGTAGCCCTCGCCGAAGCAGACGGCGGAGAAGGCGACGTTCGAGACCTCGAACCCCACGGGATGGACGAACGGATGCACTGGGTCGGCGAAAGCTTCTTCCAGAGCGGCCACGTCCTCCGGCGGAGGCCTGAAGACCTCCGGGCGCTGGACGACGTTCCAGGTGATCAGCGCCACGCGGAGCACGACGGCTCCGGCGACCACGGCGACCATTGCGCCACGGGATTGCACGGATGGGACCACGGCCGAGAGACTCTAGCAATGGCCCGGACCCGCTCCTCCTAGCTGGAAGCACCGGAGCCCCGGTCCGCCGACCCTCCACCGCACCGGCGGAGGACCGGCTTCCGGAGGTGCTAGGGTCCTCCTGATGCAGGTCACCCGACGGTCGCTCCTCGGCGGCGCCATCGCCGGTGCCGGCGTCGCCGCCGGGACCGTGCTCGTTCGGGGCGTGCCAAGTCCCGAGGGTTTGCGGCGCATGGCTCGGCGCGCGGCGTCGCCCGAGCTACCGGAAGCCGACCCGGGCCCGCTGGAGCCGCCCACCCTCGCCGCGCTCCTGGCGGTCGCCCGGGCCCTTGTGGGCGACGCGGCGCAGGAACCCAGGTACGCCGAGCTCTTCCGCTCCCGGGCGGAGACACTCCGGGGGTATCGGCAGGTCTATCGGCGCTTCGTTGAGCGACTGGCCGAGAGCTCGACTGGTCCCGACGAGTCCCTGGCCGGGCTCCAGGCGCTGCCTCCGGAGCGGCTCCGGAGCGCGGTGACCCGGCTCGCGCCGCCCGGCCGGCTCACCCGGCTCGCCCTGGGCCTTTCGGGCAGCGAACGCGCACTCTTCCGGCGCTACGTCGTCCTGGAGACCCTGGAGCTCTACCGGGCCACGGACGCCTGGCCGGCACTGGGCTACGGAAGCTGGCCGGGGCAGCCCCGGGGGCTCGAGGCGTACCGCCGGCCGCCGGAGGGGGTCGAGGCGCCACCGTGAAGGCGCCCGTGGCCATCGTCGGTTCCGGCCCCGTGGGAGCCGCCCTCGCCCACGAGCTGACGCGCCGCGGGTTCGAAGTGGACCTCTACGAGCGGGGCTCGGCCTACCCCTACCCCCACCGGCAGCCCTTCGAGGTGCGGGTCCTCCGCCGCAGCCCGGAGCCCCTCTATCGGACGCCGGCCGGCGTCACCGGGCTGAGCCAGTCCGGGGACTACCCCGTGCCCCTGACCACGGAGCTCGACGCGGTGGAGGGGGGCAGCGGCGTCCGATGGGAGGCGATCACCCTGCGCCAGCCGCCGAAGGAGTTCGCGCTCCGGACCCTGTACGGCTACGGCGCCGACTGGCCCCTCTCCTACGACGACCTCGAGCCCTGGTACGGCCGGGCGGAGAGGCTGCTGGCGGTTTCCGGCACCGACGCGGACAACCCCTTCGCCCCACCGCGCTCAACGCCCTACCCCCTGCCCCACTTCGAGCTCTCCTGGGACGACCGGATCCTCCAGGAGCGGCTGGCCGGAGCCAGAATCCACCTCCACTCGACACCGCAGGCCCGGACCCGGCAGCCCGTGCAGGGGCGCCCGGCGTGCGCCAACTTCGGAGCCTGCGGGGTCTGTCCCATCGGCGCCCGCTACGCCCCCCAGCACCACCTGCGCGCCGCCTTAGCGACCGGCCGCCTGCGGGTGCACCTGGAGTCGGCGGTCCGGCGGGTGCTCTTCGACCGTTCCGGCCGGGCCCGGGGGGTGGGGGTCCGCTCCGTCCACGGAGGCCCGGACCGGGAGCAGCCGGCCGCGGCCGTCGTCGTGGCGGGGGGCGCCATCGAATCGGCTCGCCTGCTGCTCCTCTCGGCCGGCGGCGCCCACCCGGACGGCCCCGGAAACCGGAGTGGACACCTGGGACGGAACCTGGTCTTCCACAGCCTCTGGATCGGGCGAATGCGGTTCCGCGAGGCTCTCTACCCCGGCCGGTTCGGGGGCTGGACCGGACAGTGCCAGCAGTTCTCCGACCCGCCGCGCCGCGGACGTCACGGCGGCGTGAAGCTGGAGCTGTCCTCGCGCCGCGCCTGGGCCACGTTCGAGCCGGTCCAGGTCTGGGAACCGCCGGGCCGGTTCCTGGACCGGGCGGCCTCGGCGGAAGAGCTGGTCCGGGAGCTCGAGCCGGGCCTGCGCTGGCGCCCCGTCGTCTTCCAAGCGGAAGCCCGGGCCGGGCCGGGCAAGTCCGTCACCCTGGGCGCGGAGCGCGACCGGTTCGGCGATCCGCTGGCGCACGTCCACCACGAGCTCGACGACTTCGACCGGGAGACCTGGCGGTACTGCCGCGAGCTGCTGAGCCGGTTGCGCAGGGGAGCCGGGGCCCGGGCCGCGGAGCTCGCCCCGCTGGAACGCTACTACTCCGGCTTCCACCACATGGGAACGTGCCGCATGGCCCGGAGCGAGGAGGAGGGCGTCACCGACGCCAGCGGCCGGATCCACGGCACCTCGAACCTCTACGTGGCGGGCGGCGCCTGCTTCCCGGGCTCGGGCACCGTCAACCCGACTCTCACGATGATCGCCCTGGCGCTCCGGACCGCCACGATCCTCGCCGAACGCGTCGCCGGCGACAGGCGCTCCGGGACCGGCGCCGCTCCGGGACGGTGAGACGACCACCCCCCGTCTCCTCGGCCGTGCCGGCGGCGGCCGTCCTGGTCTTCGCCGCCGCTTTCTGCTGGTCGGCAGGGCAGCGGGGCTTCTTCGCCCTCGACCAGTCCATTCCCTTCGATGCAGGCTGGCGGGTGCTCGACGGCCAGGTGCCCTTTCGGGACTTCGTCCTGCCCGTGGGCCCGGTGGTGCCCTGGGTCGTCTCGGGTGGGCTGCGCCTCTTCGGGGCCGATTTCGCCGGGTACCTGGCCACGGCTTGCGCCCTGAACGTCCTCGCCGCCGCCCTGGCCATGATGGTGACGGCCCGCCTCCTCCCCGGGAGGCGGGCCCCGTGGTTGCTCGCGGGCGTCCTGACCGGGATCTGGTTCCAGGGCCCGGTGGGGACCCCGTGGTTCGAGCCCCTGGCCCTCCTCGCGGCGCTTCCGGGCCTCGGGTTCTGGGCCTGCACCGTGGCGCAGCCGAGCTCGCCCAGGCTCCGGGCCGGGGCCGGTGCGGCCGCTGGTGCCAGCTTCGCCGTGACATTCCTCGCCAAGCAGAACGGAATCCTGGCGGCGGCCCCCGCCGCCTGTCTGCTGCTGGCGCTGGAGGGGCGGGTGCACGGCTGGCGCGCAGCCGGCCGGCGCACGCTGTGGGTCGCCGCGGGAGGTCTCGGGATCGGCGCGCTGTTCGTGGGCTGGCTGGCGCTCGTGCCGGCGGCCCCGAGCCAGCCCGCCCCGCTCCGAGCGTTCGTGCTCCACGTGCTGGAGATTCCGGGGGGCCTCCCACCCGCACGGTTCCTGGGCAAGCCCTGGGAGCTCGCCCGCATCCCGTGGGCCGGCGCCGGCCCTCCGGCTCCGAGCCTGGTGCTCGCGGGCCTAGCCTCGGTCTCGGCCCTGGTCCTTCTCGGCCGCCTCGCACGCCCGGCCGGTTCTTCGGCCACCGCCGGCCCCTCCGGGCGGATCCGGGACCGGACGGCGGCTGCTGGGGCCCTGGGGGCCGGGCTCTTCTACGGCGGGAACCTCCTGGCCCTGACCACCCGAAACCAGCCGGAGACCGCCTTCGGCCTCTCGGGTCTGGTCGTCGCCCTCGGGCTGGCCGTCGCCGCCGACGGGTTCCACGCCCTCACCGGCGGCCAGAGCCCGCGTCCGGTCCGGCTCGCCCGGTTCACGCTCGCCGGGGTCGCCGTGGCGGTGATCGCCTGGCGGGGTGCGGAGGTCTCCTTGGCGAGAACCGTCCACGAGGGCGTCGCGCGAGCGGAGCGGTACGAGGCGATGGAGGTCCCCTCACTGCGCCCGCTGCAGTGGGCCGTACCGACGGCGCTCCGGGAGGCGACCGTCGAGCGGGCCACGCTGGAGCGCCTCCTCCGGAGCCTCAAAGGGCGCCCCGGAGAGGTCTTCGTCTTCCCGGACTGGACCATCCTCTACGGCCTTCTGGGGCGTCCGTCCCCCCAACCGCTCCTCTGGTTCCACCCTGGCCTGACCTACCCCCGCGACGACGGGCCGGTGCGCCGCGCCCTCGATCGGCGCCTCGTGGCGTCGCTCGCCGACCGAGGCGTCGAAACCGTCGTCCTGGAGCGCACCTCCTGGCTCGGCACGGCGGCCCGCCTGGCGGACTTCCCCCTCCTCCGGGGCTACCTGGAGCGCTGCTTCGCCCCGGAGGAGGTGGTGGGACTCTTCGAGGTCCGGAGCCGGCGAGGGGGCTGCACGCCGGAACCGCCCGGAACCTACTCCACGACTTCGATGAGCTCGACCTCGAAGGTCAGGGGACCCGCCGGCTTGCCCTCTTCACCGGCATAGGCCAGCTCGTCGGGGACCCAGAGCCGCCGCCTCTCCCCCGGCACCATGTCGGCGAAGGCCTCCTTCCAGCCCTCGATCAGCGTGTCGAACTGGAGGTCCTCCGGGCCGCTCTTGGCGTAGGTCGCCTCGAACCACTGGCCGTCCGGGTTCCAGCCGATGTAGTGGACGCGGACGGTGTCGCCCGGCCCGGGCCGGGTGTCCCCCTCCCCCGCGTCCAGCACCTTCCAGGCCAGACCCGTGTCGGAGACCTGGGCGTCCGCCGGGGGTTGCCCCACGTGCTCGGGGACCGGGGGGATCTTGCGGACTTCCAGGAGCTCCACGTCGAAGACCAGCATGCCCTGGGGCCGACCCTCGATCCCTTCGTAGGCGAGCGGGCCGGGGATCCACAGGCGCCACTTGGCCCCTTCGGTCATGAGCTGGAGCCCTTCGGTCCAGCCGTCGATCAGGGCCTCGATGGGGAGCAGCGCCGGCTCCCCCCGGGCGAGGGACGAGTCGAAGACCGAAGCGTCCTCCGCCCGCCAGCCGGTGTAGTGGACGACGACCAGGTCGTTTCCGTCCGGCCGGTTGCTCCCGGTGCCCTCCTCCAGGACGCGGTAGGCCAGGCCGGAGGCGGTCCGCTCGGCGTCCGCGGGGGGGCTGAGGTTCTCGGGAGGCGCGGGCTGGGCGATCGCCGACGGCGCCGCGACCGAGAGGCATAGGGCGAAGGCGCAAGCTGTCACTGAGATCGTCGTTCTGTTCATGGCCCGCAGAAGGTATCGCATCCCGGCCCGCCAGCCAAGGAGCGGCCCGGAGTCCGCGGATCCCCGACGGCTCCGGCCGCGGCGGCGGGCCGGTCCACCGTTGTTTCCTTCGTTGCAGTACATGGGTACGGGACAAAATGTTCACGGCGGCGGCCGCCCGGCGCCAATCCCGGGGCCGCGGTGATGCCGTCGCACGGAAGGAGGATTCCCCATGTGGAGAATCACTCGAGCCCTCACCCTCGTGCTCTTCGCCCTGGCCGCCACGGCCGCCATGGCCTCGCCGGCCGCTCCGGGCACCGGCGCCCCGGATGCGCCGCCCACCGCCGATGCCGCGAGCGCCGATCCCGGCGTCGGCGCCCCGGTCGCGGCTCTCGTCGACGTCCTGCGGGGCTGGTGGCTGGACGTCCGGACCACCCCGGAGGACGCCGGAACGCGATCGCTGACCGGATCTTCCGGCCATCACATGGACCCCAACGGCTCGCCGGAGTCGACGGACGACGAGGCCCGCCGGGTCGGAGAGAGCGCTCCCTCCGCCGGTGGGGTCGACTCGCCGCCCGAGGTTCGCTGACGGGAACCCCGGGGCGTTTCCAGGAGGGACGGCGCCGGGGTGCCCGGCGCCGTCCCCGTTCCCCCTGGATGCGACGGCCCTTCCCCCTCCGGTTCTCGGTCGTGATACCCTCTGCGTGTTTGATGGATTGTTGTTTGAGCTCGAATCGCTCGAGTCTGGAAGGAGGAGAGAACCGCGATGGATCATCCGAGTCACGAGACGTTGCATCGCTTCACCCTCGGTCATCTGCCGGAGCCCGACGCCGTCGAGGTGGAGAGCCACCTTGCCGGCGGCTCCGGAGGGTGTTGCGAGCGGTGCCTGTTCGCCGCCCGCGAGACCGTCCCGGCAGCCGACGCCGAAACCCGGCAGAGCGTGGAGGCGTTCGTCCGGGCCGTGTACCGCCAGGAGTCCCCGGCCGATCCGCCGGAGAAGGACGACGGCCTGGATAGGGTGTTACTCCAGGCCGCCCGCCGGAGGTTCCTCCTGGACCGGGAGGCCGCCCTGGCCCCGGAGCTCCTCCGGGAGCTGGAGCGCCAGCCGCCGGCGGCCCGGCGGGAGGCGATCCGCACCGGCCGCCGGTACCAGCTCTTCGGGCTGGCCGAGGCCCTGTGCGAGCTCAGCCGCCGGGAAGGGTTCTCCGACGTGGTCCGGGCGCTGGAGCTGGCGGAGCTGGCGGTGGAGGTGGCGGACTCCCTGGACCCGGCGCTCTACCACCCGAAGGCGGTGGCCGACCAGCAGGCCCTCGCACGGGCCTTCCTGGGCAACGCCCGCCGCGTGGCCTCCGACCTCTACGGCGCCGAGCGGGCCTTCCAGGAAGCCCTCCACACCGTGCCGGCGGGAACCAGGAGCGAGGTGGTCCGGGCCGAGATCGGCGGGCTCCTGGGGTCGCTCCGCATCGACCAGGCCCGCTACGACGAGGCCCGCCGGGCCCTGCAGGACGCCCTCGCCGTGTTCCAGGCCTGGGACGAAGGCGAGAGCGTCGCCCGCGCCCTGCTCCAGCTCGGCATCTGCTGCGGCTACTCCCGGGATCTCCCGGAGGCGGTGCGCCACTTCACCCGCGCGGCGGAGCTCCTGGAGGCCCAGGGGGACGATCGGCTCCTCCTCTACGCCCGGCACAACGTCGCCGATTTCCTGGTGGAGGCCGGTGAGCCCCTGGAGGCCCTGGCCCGCTACGACGAGGCCCGGCCGTTGTACGACCGGTTCGCCGGCGACCCTTGGGTGGCCCTGCGACGGCGCTGGCTGGAGGGCCGGATCCACGCGGCCCTGGGGGACAGCGCCACGGCCAGAACGGCCTTCGACGAGGTCCTCGGAGAGGCGGCCCGCCGGGAGCTGGCCTACGAGCTCGCCATGGCCAGCCTGGAGCTGGCGATCCTGGAGCTGGACGAAGGAAACGTCGCCGCCGTGCGCCGCCTGGCCGCCGACCTCCTGCCGATCTTCCGCTCACTGGAGCTCCACCGCCACGCCCTGGCGGCGGTGCACCTCTTCCACCACGCCGCCCACACCTCCACCGTGAGCGCCTCACTGGCCCGCGACCTGGTCCGCTACCTCCAGCGGGCCCGGAACAACCCGTACCTCCAGTTCGACCTGCCGGACGGCTGACGGCATCCGGCGGAAACGCCGCCCGCCCGCGACGGCCGCATCGGCCAGGCGGAATCGGCTAGGCGGGAAACAGCTTCACCACGAGCGTCTGGAGCGGGAAGCGCCCCAGGACGCCGGTGGCCACCGACCGCTCGGTGAACGCTTTCACGGGGTCGGCCTCGGACCCCTCTCTCCACAGGAGGACCGGCACCGGATCGGCGGCGTGGTGCCCGGACTCGGAGAGCGTGGCGTGATCCGAGGCCACGGCGACCTGGACGGGCCGCCCGTCCCAGGCCTCCAGGAGCTCCGCCAGGTGCCGGTCCACCGCCTCCAGGAAGTCGACCTTCCGGTCCGGCCGGCAGTCGTGCGCCGCGATGTCCGCCCCCTTGAGGTGGAGCACCACCAGGTGGTTGCGCTGGAGCGCCTCGGCCGCGGCCTCGAACTTCCCCGCCAGGTCCGTGTCCAGGTTGGCGGTCATGCCGGGCCCGGTGATCGTTTCGGCGCCGAGCCACGAGGCCAGCCCGAGGATCGTCCGGTCCCCGGAGACGCAGGCGACCTGCAACGGCTCGCCGCCGCTCTCCAGCCGCTGGAGCCGGTGGACCCGGCCGGCCCCCCGCGTGAGCACCGCGTTGGCCACGGGCAGGCCCTTCTCGGCCCGCCGGCGGTTGACCGGGTGCGCGGACAGGATCTTCCTGGCGTGGCGCTCGAGCCACGCCAGCAGGCGCGCTGTCTTCACCGCGCCGGGATCCGCCGGGTCGACCGGCCGGGGGGAGAGGGGAGGCCCGGGAGGGGCGCCGTCCCCCGGATCGCTCCCGGCGATCGCCGGGGACAGGCCGGGGCCCTGGAGGACGACCGCCAGGCGGTGCTCCGTGCCCATGCGCACGCGGACGGTGAAGTCCGCCCACTCCGCGGGCAGGGTCGGGCGGTCCAGGGCCTCCGCCAGCTCGCGGCAGCCCTCCCGGATGCGCCCGGCGCGCCGGTCCACCACCCGCCCCGCGTCGTCCAGGGTCGCCAGGTTGCCGCGGAGCGCTACGTCCCCCGGCGCCAGGTCGATGCCGGCGCCCAGAGCCTCCACCGGCCCCCGGCGGATCGCCCGGGGGGACTGGCCCAGCAGCGCCAGGCTCCCGGCGGCGGTGTCCGGGACCGTGCCGGGGGCGACCGGGTCGGCCAGCCCGGTCCGCCCCTCCCGGGCCAGCCGGTCGAAGGTGGGGAGCGACGCCGCCTCCAGCGGGGTGCGGCCCGACAGGGCCCGCAGGGGGCGGTCCCCGAGCCCGTCGATGAACAGGAGCAGGGTGGGCACGGGCTCCGGCGCGCGGCCCCGGAGGTGTCCGGTCCGCAGGTCCGGGATCTGTTCCTCCAGGAGGGTGGTGACCAGCCGGAGGGCCCGCTCCAGGGTGGTCTCCCGGTCGGAGGTCTCCAGGAGCTGCACCCCGTGGGCTTCCGCCTGCTCGATCATGTGCTCCTGGAGGAGGCGGATCGCCCGGAAATGGTCCAGGTAGCGCTCCCCCGCCCGCCCTTCCCGCCGCCCGCGGGCGACGAAGCGCGCCCGGTGGATCTCCTCGTCCAGGGTGGTGAGCAGCAGGCCCACCTGGTACGCAGAGCCCTCCAGGTCGGGGAAGGGCACGAGGGGCGGCATCAGGTGGACCCCCTCCACCAGGACGCTCAGGTTCTCCATCACCGAGCGCTCCACTACCGCCCGCACCCCCACGCAGACCCGCGTGGCCTGCTCCTCGTACTCCTCCACCAGCCGGGCCTCGATCCCCTCGGCCGGAGCAGCCCGGCCGTCCTCCTCCATCCGCCAGGTCCGCTCGCCCCGGGGCAGCTCGAAGCTCGAGTGGTGGAGCGCCGGCAGGATCGTCGGGGAGAACACCATCCGCATCACCTGGCGGATCGTGTCGGTGGCGTTGATCCGGTAGATCCGCAGGAGGGGAGCGAGGTCCAGGGCCAGCGTGGACTTGCCCGTCCCGGTGGCGCCGCCCAGGTAGATCACCAGGGGCCGCGGCAGCCTCCGGATGCTCCGGACCAGGCGGTAGCGGCTGGCCCGCTCGGCGTCCTCGTGCTCCTCCAGGAGCTCGGCCACCCGCAGGCCCAGGTCGTCGCTCCCGATGCGCGTCACCCCCTCGCGCCGGAGCTCGCCCTGGAGGCGGACCGCCAGGCGGTAGGCCCGGTCCAGGCCGACGCCCGCGGCGTGGATGCTCCGGGCGAGGAGCCCCCGGGAGAATGGCTGGGACTCGCCGTGGTAGAGGACCGACAGCTCCTCGGCCTGGCGCTCGCCGGTCCCCATGCGGGACCGCCGCTCCTCGGGGAGCGTCTCCTCGAGGGTCTCGGCCAGGAGCTCCGAGAGCTCCCCGGTCGTCACCTCCTCCCGGTGGCTGATCCGGTCGCGCAGCGCCCGGGCCGCGGCGTACGCCTCGTCGAAGGTCAGGCCGCGCTGGATCAGGTCGTGGGTCACCATCCCCCGGAGGAAGGGGTGGCGCTTGCCGGAGGGGTAGCGGACCCAGACGG
>JBKHJP010000015.1:0-25942 GCA_046538065.1 Thermoanaerobaculia bacterium
CGGAGCAGCTCCGGTACCTGCGGCGCTTCCGTGAACCGGAAAACCTGCGGGACGAACTCGGCGGCGCGCCCCTGGGCCTTTGAGCGGGAAGGAGGCGGTGTGGCAGACGACCAGCCGGTGAATCACTCCCCCGGCGAAGAGCCTTGGCCCGGTGAGGAGCCTCGCGAAGAGGCGCCTTCGGACGATGTCCGGAGCGACGGGGTGGCCGGCGAAGGCGGGGCGTCCCAAGAGGAGGCGGACGCCGCCGACGAGGAGCTGGGCGACGGGCCAGAGAGGGAAGGGGATCCGGACGGCCACGGTGAAGAGGGCTCCAGGGTCAAGTCCCACGTGGAGCGGGCCGAGCGGTCCTTCGTCTATGTCGCCGAAACCATGACCCTCTACCAGTACGGCGTCGGCGGTGCGGGAGGTCCGCCCTTTCGCCGGGAGATCACGCGGGACCAATTCGAGAGCCTGCCGGCGGATCGCCTTTTCGAGATCCGGTCCGCCCTGGAGGCCGACGACGATTCGGTGGAACCGGTCGTCCAGTGCCTCCAGAGCCACCGGATCGCCCTGGTGGTGGGGGAGCGAGGGTTGGGCAAGGGCGCCCTCTGCCGCGTCGCCGCCGCCCGGATGGCGGATGGTGACCCGGCGGTGGAGGAGGTCCTGAGGGCGGTACCCCTGGAGCGCGAGGTCCGATGGAGACCGGAGAGACTGTTCGCCGATGGCGCGGGATTCTTCCGCCGAATCCTGATCTTCGAAGACGCTTTGGAGGGGGGGAACCGCGAAGCCGCCCGGTTCGTGGAGCGACTGGACGAAGCGCGACTGTTCGCCCTCCGGGACGCCCTCGCGTCGGCCGGCAGCTATCTGCTCATGAGCTTCGATGCGGAACGGTTCCCCGGTCGACGGGAGGGTTTGGTACGCCTGGGCGTTCTGGCGGAGGTGGCCCCGCCTTCCGGCGATCGTCTCCGCGAGCTGCTCCATCGTCGCCTGGCCGATCGCCGGATCGACCTGGAGCGGGAGGATCCTGAGCTCGCCGACGCTGCGGAGAGAATCCTGGACGAACGAGAGGACTGGCTGGCGGCGCAGCTCCGTACGTACCCTCGATCGGTGCGCTTCGTCGACGAGTTCCTTGCGCCGGTGGCCCGGGGAGAGCTCACCTTGGAGCAGGCCCTGGACCGCGTGGAGAACCTCGAGTACTGGCTCTTGACGGAGCTGCCGGCGGAGCCGCCCCGGTGGTGCTTCGTCCTGGCGCTCACCCTGGCTTCCACCGACCCCCGGGTTCGTTGGGTGCCGTGGGTCCCCCTGCACGGGCTGTGGCGCACCGTGGAAGCTTCGGTCGAAGGCGCGATCCGGGGGGAAGAAGCCGAAGACGCCGTGCGGTTCAAAAACCTCTCGCGCCTCGTCGTCGACCACCGCTTCCTCGCCCGGGCTCGGTCCGAGGCCCGCCGCCTTCCGTACCCTGGGGGTGAAGCCGTCCGGTTCGTGGATCCATCCTTGGCGGAACGTCTCTGGCGGGTGCTCCTGGGTCCGGGACGGGCCCTCCTCACCACCCTCGTGCCACGGCTGGACGCCCTGGTTCGCGGCGACGATCCAGTGCTGCGGAGCTTCGCGGCCAGGGCATTGGGCCGTGCGGGCGTACTGGCGCCAGGGGGAATTGCGGTGCGCAGGATCGAGGGCTGGTTGGAGTCGGATTCCCCGCATGCACCGGCCCTCGTCGGAGACCTGGTGGGCGCCGGCCTCGCCGCCGGGGATCCAGACTACGCCTCAGGTTGCCTGGAGCGGGTCCGGCGCTCCGCCGCGAAGGGCCAGGAGCCGAGGGCGTCCTCGGCTTTCATCGCCCTGGTGGGGGCCGGGATGGTCGCCCCCGAGCGGGTGCTCGGGGACCTCCGGAGGACGCTCACCGAGGGGGTCGTCGCCGGCGCACCGTCCGCGGCCACCACAGCCGGCCGGATCTACGCTCGGCTCGAAGCCGAAGATTCCAGTCGGCGTGGGAGCCGGTCCGCCTCCGGCCCGTCCGCGGCCAGACGGTTCCAGGCCGCGGCCTACGGAGTCCTCGGTCCGCGGGGCGCAAGCGTCCTGACCGGTAGTCGATACACCCTGGCGGGCCTCTGCTTCGGGGGTTCCCCCATGGTGGTTCTGACGCATCTCTGCGACTGGATGTCGGAGGGCGGTGCGGAGGGTCTGGCCCCCTGGACGTCGTTTCTCGTCCTCAACGACCGTGGTGTCCTCCGCCTCGTCGAACGGTTTCCGGTGACGGTTCCCACCGGTGACACAACCCAGGACGGCGTCAGCGGAAGGCCCCATGCGTGTAGCAGGATCTTCCTCTCCGGCGAAGACGACGAGGCTCCGGCAAGCCTGGAACGGTTCGTCGAGGCCGCCTTCACCGCCTGCGGGCCGTTTCCGGGCCGGCTTCGGACCCATCTCCGCAAGAACCTCTTGAAAGTGCTCGGTGAATGGGTCCGCACTGCGGCTGCCGTTCCTGTGCTTCGGGAGAGGGGAGTGAGCCTGTTCTCCCGGCTCTTGGAGAGCCGCGATGACGAGCTCAAGGGGGCGGTTTTCGACCTGCTTCGGGGTGCGGAGGGTGATGACCCGGAAGGAGGAGGCCGGCCGAGCCTGAAGGTCGAAGTCTTGCGACAAGGGCTTCGGGGCGGCAGTGACTGAGCGCGGTCACCACCCTGAGAGCTGTCGGTACCGCGCCGCTCTTTCTTCGTCCTCGGAGCGTTCGTAGAGCGCCACGACCCGTTCCAGGGCCTGGCGGGTGTAGGGGGAGTTCGGTCCCCGGAGGTCGCGGAGGAGGGTGTAGCTGCCGAGGAGCAGGGGGGTGGCCTCTTCGATGCGGCCCTGGGCGAGGAGGGCGCCCCCGAGGACGCTCTCGGCGTCGGCGGTCCGCCAGCTCGACGGCTCGGTCCCTTGCTGGAGGATGGACAGGGCGCGCCGGGCGAGCTCCTCGGCCTCCGGCGCCTGGCCCCGGTCGGTCAGCACGCTCGCCAGGTTGCGCATCACCACGGCGCGGCTGGGATGCCGCTCCGGCAGGAATCGGCCGAGGGTCTCCAGGGCTTCCCGGTAGAGGAGCTCGGCGGACGCCGGGTCGCCCCGGCCCTGGAGCAGCATGGCCAGGTTGCTCTGGGTCACCGCCACTTCGGGGTGGCCGTCGGGGTACAGGGTCCGACGCACCTCGAGGGAGCGCCGGTAGAGGGCTTCCGCTTCGTCGGTCCTTCCCTGGGCTTCGACGGCGCTGGCCAGGCCGTTGAGGGTGCGGGCGACATCCGGCGAGACCGCACCGCTCTCGTGCTCGCGGATCGCCAGGGCTTCCCGGTAGAGGGTCTCGGCCTCGGCGTGGTCCCCGTCGAGGAAGACCAGCTTGGCCAGGTTGTGGAGCGAGACGGCGACCTCGGGATCGGCCGGGTCGAGGGTGCGGCGCTTGGTGGCGAGGACCTCGCGGTGGAGCTCCGCGGCCCGTCCGTACTCCCCCCGCTCCTCGAGGAGGATCGCCAGGTTGTTCAGGCCCTTGGCGAACTCCGGGTCGTCCTCCGCGTGGTGCTTGCGCTGGATCGCCAGGGCCTCCTCCAGCAGCCGTTCGGCTGCGTCTACGTCCCCCAGGTCCCGCGTCACCCCGGCCAGGTCGTGGAGCGTCTCGGCCACCGCGAGGTGCTCGGAGCCGAACACCTGCCGCCGCGTCTCCAGGGCTTCCGTCAAGAGGGTGCGGGCATCGTCGTAGAGCCCCAGGCTCCGGTAGACGCGGGCCATGGTACTCATCAGCTCCGCCCGGAGCCGGGGCTCGCCCTCGAGGTCGGCGAAGATCGCCTCCCGCCCGGCGTCCAGGGCCTCGCGGACCGTCAGCTCCTCGCCCCGGGCCCGGGCCGGCTCGGGGAGGGTGAGGATCTCTTCCAGGAAGCCACTCACCCGTTCGGCGCGCAGCCGCTCCCGGGTCGCCTCGGCCAGGAGGGAGAAGGCGATCACCGCGAACAGGACCACCAGACCGACGAAGCCCGCGACGGACGCCGCTGGCAGCCAGTGCTTTTTCAAGAGCTTTGGGATACGGTAGGACCAGGCGTCCCCGGAGGCTTGCACCGGCAGCCCCTCCAGATAGCGCCGCACGTCGTCCGCGAGTTCTTGCGCCATGCCGTAGCGCCGTTCGGTCTCCTTGCGGAGTGCCTTGAGGACGATGTCATCCAGGTCGCCGCGGATCTTTCTGCGCAGCGCCGCCGGGGCGACGGCGCTCGGCCGCTCCGGGAGCTCCTCGCGGACGGCCCGCTCGACGGCCTGGAGGGAGGCACCCCGGGCGGTGTGGGGGTTCCGGCCCGTGAGGAGGCCGTAGAGGAGGACTCCGAGGCTGTAGATGTCCGTGGCGGTGGTGACTCGCTCGCCGCGGAGCTGCTCCGGGCTCGCCACCTCCGGGGTCAGGAACCGAGCGCCGAGGCGGGTCTTGTAGGGGTCTTCGCCTTCCGGCGCCAGGATCTTGGCGATGCCGAAGTCCAGGAGCTTCGGGACGTCGTCCTCGGTGACCAGAATGTTCGCGGCCTTGAGGTCCCGGTGGACCACCACGTTCTTGTGCGCGAACTGGACCGCGTCGCAGACCTGGCAGAAGAGCTTCAAGCGATCCTCGATCGGAAGCTCCCAATGCTCGCAGTACCGGTCGAGGGGGATACCGTCGACGTACTCCGTCACCAGGTAGGGCAGGCCGTCCTCGGTGGTGCCGCCGTCCAGGATGCGGGCGATGTTCGGGTGCTCGAGGTCGGCGAGGATCTGGCGCTCCCTGCGGAACCGGTCGATGATCTCGTCCGTGTCGAGGCCCCGCTTGAGGACTTTGAGCGCCACGCGCTGCTCGAAGGCACGGTCGGCCCGCTCGGCCAGGTAGACGCGTCCCATCCCGCCGGCGCCGATCTCGCGGACGATGCGGTAGCGGTCCACGAGGCTCCCCTCCAGGGAGGGGTGGAGGGGGGCGTCGTGTAGGTCGAAGGCGGGGACGGACAGGAACGTCTCGGTCTCGCCATCGAGAGCGAGGAGGGCTTCGACGTCCGCGCGCAGGTGCGGCGCGCCTTCGCACGCGGCGTCCAGGAACCCGGGCCGCGTCCCCTCGTCCCGGTCGAGGGCCGCCTCCAGGATCTCCTTGACCTTCTGCCAGTGCTCCGGGGTCATCTTCACGGTGCCGAGGGACCCGGTCGGGTGGCTGTCCATGTCCTGATCCCCTTCCCCTCATTCCTACGCGAAGACGGGTATGGGAAGGGCTCTATGGAGGGCCTCCGCCGACGGCTTCCGGGGCACGCCCGCTACGGAGCTCCCGCAGGAGCCAGAGGCGGGCGGTCCGCCAGTCCCGCTTGACCGTGGCGAGGGCGACGTTTTCGGCCTCGGCGATCTCTTCCATGGTGAGGCCGGTGAAATAGCGCATCTCCACCACCCGCGCTTGCCGGGCGTCAAGCTCGGCGAGCCGCGTCAGGCACGAGTCGACGGCGAGGACCAGGTCCGGGTCGCCGGCTTCCGCGATCACGCAGGCATCCTCCAGCGGGTCGTGGAGCGCGCCCTGGCCCCGCTTGACCGCCGACTTGCTCCGGGCGTGGTCCACCAGCAAGCGGCGCATGAGCGTCGAGGCGAAGCGGAAGAACTGGGCGCGGCTCTGCCAGCTCACGCAGTGCTGGTCCAGCAGCTTGAGGTAGACCTCGTGGACCAGCGCCGTGGGCTGGAGGGTGTGGTCGCCCCGTTCCCCCCGGAAAAAGCTTCGGGCCAAGGCACGCAGCTCATCGAACACCACCGGCATGAGCTGCTCAAGGGCCCGCTCATCCCCTTCGCTCCAGCGGATGAGGAGCTCGGTGACCTCTTCCTTCGTGGCTGGCATGCGTTCGTGAGGTGGAGTGTAGCAAACAGCTGAGTTCAGGGGGCTAGAATCGCAGAAGATCCGGAGGTGCCGTGAGCCGCAAGAGCCAGCCGGGAAGTCGTCGTCCCGCCGGGGAGCACCCCGGACGGTGGGGAGTGTCTTACCGCGGCACGGCCGACGTCGGGGACGTGGCCTCGGCCACTGCCTGCGCGCTGGAGAGGCTGGGCGTCCGGTGCGAGGCGTGGAGGCTTCCGAGAGGCGGGGTGTCCGTCCGCGGCGCCACGCGTCTGCCCTGGTACCGCCTACTGGCGGGCTCCCATCCCCAGAGGGTGGAGGTCCGGATCGAGCCCCGGCCCGAGGCCGGTCGTGAGGACCCGGGGGGAACCGAGGGCGCCGGCCTCCGGCTGAGTCTGGACCTGACCTTCGTGGGCTGGTACCGGAGGCTCGTCCTCGCCCTGTGGGCCCTGTGGGTGACGGGGCTGAGCGCCCTCTTCGCGTGGACCGACCCCGGGCGACTCCACGGCGCGGCGGAGGCCAGGATCTTGCTCCCCGCCGTCCTGGCCGTTCTTGCGGTCGCCGGGTGGACGCCCTTCCTCCTCCGCTCGCTGGGGGGCGCCCGGTTGCAGGCGACGCTGTGGCAGCCGATCCTCCGGGCCGTGGACCGGGCGGGCGGGCACCTGGAGCCCGAAGGGACCGGAGCCGGGCGGCGTTTCGGCCTCTGGTTCCTGGCCTACGGCGCGTCGTTCCTCGCCTTCGGGGGCGGTGCCCTGGCGCTTCACGCGGTGGAAACCGCATGGCAAGGGGGCGGGGGATGGTTCCTCCTGGTGCTCGGAGGGCTGGCCGCCCTCCTCCTGGCGAGCGCCCTGGCCATCGGCGTCTGGCGGGGCTTCGGATTGCGGGTCGAGGCCCTCGTCGTGGGCCTGGGAACCTCGGTTTCGGTGCTCTTCCTGCTCATGACGCCGCTCCTCCTCGTCCTCACCGTCCTCGCCGCCGGCACGGATGGAGCCACTCCGGCCGGAGATCCGGATCACCGGGCCTGGTGGAGCCGCGCGGTCCTCGGAGGGACGGTGTTGATCCCTCTCCTGGGTCTCGGCCTGGGGGCGTACACCGTGGCGACGTCACGTCACGTCCGGGAGTCGCTGGAGCGGACCCGCCGCTGGCGGGGCCGGCCGGGGGTCTACTGGGAGGCGGTGCGGGGTGGTGCCCTGCTGGCTGCGGCCCGGGGGTTCTTCGGCCTGTACGCCCTGGCTGCCGGCGGAGTGGTGGGGTTGACCCTGGCTCTCGCGGCGCTCTGGGGAGGGCAGGCGCTGGGCGGGGTCGGGCTCGACGGCCTGCTCCCCCGGGTGCCGTCCCTCACCGGGCCGGTCCTGGCGGCGGCGGTGGGGCTGCCGCCGGACCATCCGGGGCCGGCCAGGCTGGCACGGGCCGGTTGGGTGTCGTGGGGCATCCTCGTCTGGGCGTTGGCCGGGTTTTCCGTGGGCCAGCTCGTCCGGGCCCGGAGCCGGCTCCGCCGGCGCCTCGAAACCTGCCGTGTTCCGAACCCCGATGGTCCTTCCAGCCTCCGGGGGGCAGGGACGCAAGTCCAGCGGGTGGCGGCCGGCCCGGAGGTCTACCTGGCGGTGACGCCGGGCGCAGGAGTGAAGGCCATCGCTCACCGCTTCGCATGGCCGCGGCGCCGGTGGATCGTGGAAGTCTCGACGGGAGCCGTGGAGGGGCTCGCCCCGGACGAGCTTGAGGCCCTCGTCGCTCACGAGCTGGCCCACCTGCGCCACGGTCACGTCCTGATCCGCGACCTGGTCCTCTGGGTCGGGCGGGCGGCGTTTGTGGGGGACGGATTCTGCCGCGCTCTCCTGAACAGCTTCGGCTGGGAGGCGGAGGCCGACCGGGAAGCGGCGAGGATGCTGCGGGAGAGGAGGCGTGCCCTGGTGCGTTGTCTCTGGCGGGTCCGGGACCTCAACTCCCTCGAGACGGACGGATCCTGGCCGCCCGGCGCGCGGGACCGTGGGCGGACAGAGGGGAGCAACGGAGCCGGCGGACCGGCTGGAGGGGGGACCGGGGGCGAGACCGGGGGGGACGCCTCCCCCGGCGGCGGTGCCTACCGTCCGGTGCGCTGGCGGGATGTCTGGGAGGGGTTTCTCCAGCACTACCTGGGGAGCTCGGCCCTCGACTACTGGCACCCGGTGACCGACGAGCGTGTGGCGCGGCTCCAGGCGTTCGACGCCGGGAGCGGACCGGGGGCGGCCTCGTGACCGACCGCGAGCTTCGGCGACTCGTCCAGGAGATCGCCCGCCGGCACGTCGAGTCGGCACACCCGGAGCGCCTGGAGGAGCTCGAGACCGTCTTCGACTCGGTCTACGCACGGGCCCTCGCCGGAGCTCGCGGAGGTCCGGCCCCGCGAGGGACCGAGCCCGGCCTGCCGTTCGACCTCCCGGCTTCGGAGGTGAGCCTCGTGGCCTTCACGGTGCTCTCGGCGGTGCAGCTCGTCCAGACGCTCCTCCTCAGGCGCCGGCTCGAGAGCCGGGCCGCCGAGCCCCCGGCAGACGTCCGGGCCGAGCTCCGGGAGGGGCTGGCCGAGGATGTAGCCGAGGCCCTGGAGGAGCTGAAGCGGTCCTCGGCGCTCTCCCGGCCCCGAGAGGAGGAGCTGGAGCGGATCGCAGCGCACGTTGTCCGGACCGTGGAGGAAGAGCGCCGGGCCATGGTCGGCCCGCCTTCGGAGCCGGTTCGAGTGGCTGCGCTCCAGCTCCTCGTCCGGCGGGATGCGCGGGCCGGCAGGCCCCTCTTGGAGTTCTCCCTGCACGGCCAACACGGGGAACGGGCGTACGTCCACCGCTCCTTCGGCGAGACGCTCCTCTCCAGGGAGCCCCAGGCGTACTTCGGCGAGCTCCTCGACCGCATGGTCGTCCGTGCAACCGGGGACGAGGGGATCCGCGAAGGCGACGAGGAGTGGGTGCGCCGGCGGGGCGCCCACCTCTTCGAGACTTTCCTGCCGGTGGATCTCCAGTCCGAGCTCCGGATCCTCGCCCGGGCCGGCGGAGAGCTCCTGGTGATCTCCGGGGAACCGTGGATCCCCTGGGAGCTCCTGAAGTTTCCGGCGGCTCCCGGCGACGGCGAGGGGCGGTTCCTCGCCGAAGCTTTCGCCCTGGCGCGGTGGCGCCCCGGGTCCGCGCCTCCCGCGCGGCTCCCCCTGCGCCGGCTCGCGGTGGTGCGTTCCAGGCGATCCGACCTGGAGCGGGCCGCCGAGGAGGTTTCCCGGTTGATGGGGTTGGCCGAAAGCTCGCGGCGCCGGGTGGAGGCGGTGGAGGCTGCGTACCTGCCCCTGACGGACGCCATGGCCCGGGGGCGGCACGACGGGTGGCATTTCATCGGCCACGGCGACCGGTCCCGGGCCGGCCCCGAGTGGTGGACCCTGGCCCTGGACGACCGGACCTTGACGCCCCAGGACCTGAGCGACGAGGTGGCCCTGGGGCTCGGGCGCCGCCGGCCTCTGGTCTTCCTCAACGCCTGTCGCGTGGCCGGCAGCGCGCCGGGACTGGTGGGGCTCGGAGGGTGGCCGGCCCGCTTCCTCCAGGTCGGGGCCGGGGCGTTCCTGGGGCCGCTCTGGGCCGTTCCCAGCGACCGGGCGGCGGTCTTCAGCGGCCTGTTCTATGACCGGCTGGTCCGGGGCGAATCCATCGGCGAGGCGGTGCGCCGGGCACGGCTGGAGCTCCGAGAGCGCTCCCCTGGTGACCCCACGTGGCTCGCCTATGCCCTCTACGCCGATCCCGGGGCGCGGGTGGCGGAGGTCTCCGCGGCCCGGCCGGCTCGGCCGGATCGGAGCTCGCGCGGGGTCAACAGCACGCGGCCGGCTGCGGCGCCGTCGGGCAAGGCCTGGAGCGGCAAGCGGGAGTACGGGAAGCTGGCCAGGCGCATTTCGGAGACCTCTGGAGACGAGTACGAGGCCCTCGTCGTCCGCCTGCTCCGGGCGGCCCTCGGGTCCTGGGACGAGGAGCTCCTGGCTCTCGGCGGGGGCCTCTGGGCCGTGGGCCTGGAGCCGCCCTATCCCGTCCTGGTCCAGATCCTCCACTTCGAGGCGCCGGGGGAGGCCCTGGGTCCGGAGGAGGCGGCCCGGAGCCGGGACGCCCTGGTCGGGGTGCGGCGGGCAGCCCTGGACGCCGACGAGCTGGTGGTGCTCCACAACCGGCACGGAGGGAGCTCGGTCTACCGGGAGGAGGTGGGGGCGCAGCTCCGGGAGCTCACGAAGGACGGGACGATCGGCACGGCCGTCCTGTGGGACTACCAGCAGCTCCTGCGCCGTGCCTTCAGCGGAATGCACCAGTACCTGGTTTCGGAGGCACGCCGCAGGAGCCTGTCCCTCCAGTCCGTGGAAGACGTTCTGGGGAGCGCCCCGGGGCGGGAGCCGCCCCTGGAGCAAGTGCCCCTGCGCCGGTCGACCCTGGTGGCGAACCAGTATCGGCTGATCCGTGAAGAGGAGGTCGAATCGTCCGTAGCCGATCCGGCGGCGGAGGTCGTGGCCGGGGAGGAGAGGAGCGTCACGCTGCTGCTGGGAGCCTTCGGGTTCGGCAAGACGACCGCCCTGGCCCGGGCGCTCCTGGGCCACGAGAAGGAGATCTTCTTCGTCCCGGCCGCCGGGATCTCCGAGGAGGTCCATGGAGCGAAGCACTTCCTCTCCCTGTGCGTGGACGTCGACCGGCTACTGGACGGGATCCCGGAAGAGGAACGGGACGACTACCGACTCCTGGCCCGCCCCGCGATCGAGTACGCCTTCAAGAAGAACGAGATCGACGCCGTCCTCGTCCTGGACGGCCTGGACGAGTCGCCCTTCCTGGCCCGGCCCGGGGGCCTCCAGAACCTGGTCAACAACCTCTGGGACCTCCGGGCGCCGGTGGTGCTGTCCATGCGGACCGAGTTCTGGGACGACAAGCGCCAGGACTTCCAGGCCAGCTTCGGCGACCGGGCGGCCCACGGCGAGCCCCGGCTGCAGCGGCTCCGGAAAGTGGAGCTCCTGCCGTGGGGGGACGGCGAGATCCGGGAATTCCTGGAACGCTTCGCGGCGGCGGTCAAGGAGCGGGAGGACCGCCGCCGGGTGGAGGAGCTCACTACGGCTTTGGACGACGGCCGGTTCGAGGAGGTCTACGGCGACATCCCGCGCCGGCCCCTGTTCCTCCGGATGATCGCCGATACGGTGGCCGACGCCGGCCTGCCGGGGGACCACGTGGGCCGGGCGCAGCTGATGGCCGATGCCGCACGCCTCAAGGTGCAGCGGGACGTCACCGCTCCCCGGCGCGACGGCGGTGCCGGCAGGCCGTCGATCCTGGCCCGGCCGATGACCGTGGCCCAGACCGTGGAGCTCGCGTGGGAGGCGATGGTCGCAGCGGCGGCCCGGATGACCCGGGAGGAGGAGGGCGCCTTCGAGATCCTCCCGGACTGTTCCTACGAGAGCGTCCGGTCCGCTGTTCCTCGTCTCCGGGAGGTGGACGAGCCCCTTCCCCTCTTCCTCCACAGCCTCCTCCACCTCTCCGGACCCCGCACCGGCCTGCGGCCCGCCCGCCTCCGCTTCGCCCACAGGGCCTTCCAGGAGTTCTTCCTGGCCTGGCACCTCGTCGACCAGGGCGGCGAGAGAGGCCCCGAGCCCCCCGAAGCGGTCGCCGCCTGGATGGCCGACATCCGGCGGGACGGTCTGGCCGGCGCGCGGTGAGCTGCGGCCGCCCGATCCTGACCCCCTCTGGTCTCAAGTTTCGCGTCATCAAGAGAGAGGGCGCAGTAATACGAAATGGACTGGCTTTTGACGGGCCGGAGGAGGGTCGGGATGACGCGGACGAGGCGGACGACTGCTGCGACAGGCGCCGCGCAGGCCGGGAGCCGAAGCATCCTCGTCGTTGGAGACGAGAGCACGAGGGGCAAGCCGTTTTTCGAGAGGGTGTGGGCCAGGGTCCTGGAGCGCTGCACGAACGAGGCGAACACGCGCAACTTGCCCGAGCTTCCCGAGACGATCGCTGCGCAAATGAAACCTCCAGAGGGTGCCGGAGGTGGCTCCACCGATCGCCCCTCTGCAGCCGCAGGGGGGAACGGTTCGACAGGCAGGAGCTTCCGGCAGCACGAGTACGCAGAGTCGGCGCGTTGGCTGGAAGGGTACGCCGACCGCCTCCCCCCGTTGCTTCCCAAGCCCCTTCTGGTCCACGCGGCCCATGACGAGGTCTTCGCCCGCGAGATCGAGGACCGGCTGTGGAAGTGGGACGTCTGGGCGGTTCTGAGCGCCGCTCCTTCGAACGCCACGGAACGGTTGGTCAAGTCCCTCGTTCCGACGGGGATTCCGCTCCTGCTTGCGGTGGACAGTACGACCCTGGGCCACCGCCAGGACCGGCTCCAGCATCGGGGAGTGGACTTCTCCCGAGCCCGGCCGCCGCTACTTCAGCTGGTCGCGGACAACGCTCAACAGGCCAGTGCCATCTACGCCGCGCTGCAAGGGATCCGGAGCCGGGACAACGGACGGACCAAGGTCTTCCTGTGGGCGCCCGACGACAGCGATCCCTACGTCGACGACCTAGTCGACGAGCTGGTCGATCGGAGTGACACCCCGTCGGCCGATCTTCCCATCGACCGGATCGTGGGTGGACGCCAGTTCATCAAGCGCCGGAGCGTCGGCGAGGCGGTGGCGATCGTCTACGTGGGGTATGACGCGAAGGAGCTCGATCGCGCATTGAAGGCGCAACCCACCGTTCCGTTCCTGGTCGCCGACGGCGTCCGGCGGGAGGACTCGGAGGTCTCACGGGACCGTTCCATTCGCCGGGCCCAGACCCTGTTCTTCGAGCCCACGGTGCTGTTCGAGGTCTGCGCGGCGCAGGCTTACGAAGCCTGCGCCAAGGCCCTGGGGACCTGGCGGGAGGAAGGGACGAGGAGCTATGCGGAGGCGGTGCGCAAGGAGCTGACCAGGAGGAAGCACCGATTCACGAGCGACGGAGCCAACAGGTCGGGCGGCTTCGTGCCCGTGGGATACGAGGAGGGACAGCGATGACGAAGGCGCACGGCGCGGTGGACGATCCTTGCGGATACTTCGACTGGGCGGCAACCGCCCCGCCCCTCGACCCGGAAACGCCTTGCGAGGGTAAGTGGGAAGATCTGGTCCAATGGACCAAGGGCCATCTCTCAGTCCTCGCCGGGCGGGACCCGAGGGACGTGAGCCTTCATCACAACACCACGGGCGCGTTTCAGCGGATCGCGACCCGGCTCCGGCTCCATTTCGAAGGGTCGAGCCCGGTCCTCCTCTTGACCGACCAGGAGTACCCCGGCGTCGTCGCGCTCCTGGATGAGCAGTGGCACGGTCCCATCGTCATGGTCCAGACCGCGGGGGGCGTCTGGGAAGGGAAGCCCGAGGAGGTCCGGCGCCGGCTGCTTCTCGCGATCCGCCGGTTCAAGCCCCAGGTCGTCCTGCTGAGCCACGTCGCGCGGACGACGGGGCTGATGATCACGGATTCGTGGCTGACAGAGGTGGCGGCGAGCTCGCCGGGGAGCATCATCGTCCTGGACGGCGCGCAGGCCATGGGAAACGTCCACGTGACTGAAACCGCCCTGGAGATCGCGGACTTCTACGTCTTCAGCGGTCACAAGTGGCTGCGGGGGCAGGCGACCCTGGGAATCGTGATCTCCAGACAGGACATCTGGTCCATCGACGACCCGGGCCAGGGGTACTCCGTCCAGGCGGGCTCGCGGGGTACGGGCAGCGAGGCGGTCCTCGGTTCCATCGTGGGTTCCTTCCGGAGCTTCCCTGACTTGGGGACGGAGGCGTACGCCAAGGACGTTGCCGAGAAGGCGCAGGAGCTCGCACGCCTTCTCGATCAGCGCAGCCTCCCTCCGGTGGGTCTGACCGGGGAGGCCGGCTCCTCATGGCCCTGGAACGGCATCGTGAGCGTGCCCCTCGGCGATTACGGGCTTTCCCGAACCGACGAGCGTCCGAAGTACACCATCCTCGATCCCGAGCTCTTCCGGAGCGCCGACCTGGGGTGCGTCTCGGCGGGCCCGCGGTACGTGGTCTCCTTCGCCGGGGCGGGAGCGGACGGGAACGGGTTCGGGGACGCGACGGTGGAGCGAAGGGCCTCCTTCTGCGACGTGCCGGTCCCGTGTCCGCCGTTCGGTGTCGCGCGCTTCTGCGTGTCCCAGGAACACTCCAGGAAGGATCTCGAGCGCTTGGCGGACACTGTCCAAGCCCGATGCTTCCCACCGGCTCCGGGATCGCAAGCTTCCGGCACCGGGGGTGGGCCGTGAAGCGGGCCGCCCCGAGGGTCGATCCCACGCCGGCGTCGCCGCACGAGGGGGCCGCCTCCCCATCGGTCCGGAGCCGCCAGCTCGGCCGCGGCCACGCCGGAGTCCTGGACGGCCTGGAGGAGGCGATCTCGGGGTGGGCGGTGCCGTTCCTCCGGGCCTGGATCGAGGCCGGGGAGCAACCCCTGCCCACGGACGGCGAGATCGCCGCGATCCTGCGCGAGACGGCTTCCGGCGGCCAGCCTCCGAAGGGCTACGCCTGGCTCCAGGAGCTCCTCGAACGCCTGGCGGGCTCGATCCGGTTCAACCGGAGGAACTTCGTCAACATCCATCCCACGCCTCACGTCCCTTCGGTGGTGGCCTCGACCCTCGTGTCCCTCCAGAACCCGAACAACATCGTGTCGGAGGTCTCGGAGGCGACCACCCGCATGGAGCGGGAGGTGATCGAATGGATGGCCCGGGAGCTGGTCCGGTTCCCCGAGCCGGACCGGGCCTGGGGGAACGTCGTCAGCGGCGGGACGATCGCCAACATGACCGCCCTCATGGTGGCGCGGGACTACTCCTACCGGAAGCTTGCGAGGCCGCGGCCCGCCGATGTCCGGGCGCGCGGGCTCTACGGCCTCGATCCCGGCGTCATGTTGGCGACCGCCGGTTCCCACTATTCGGTGCGCAAGGCGCTCTGGTTCCTGGGTATGGGGGACGAGAACGTGATCAGGATCCCGGTGGCCTGGGACGAAGCCCTGCGGAGAAAGGCGCGGCGGGACCTGCGCTTCCTCGACGGCATCCGGGACCGGAACGGCTGGCGCGATCAGATCGTGGGAGCCCTCGAGGCGGAGCTCGGAGAGAGCTGGAAGGAGTGGATCACCGGGTCGGACGCCGTCCCTTACGACAGGTCCTGCCGCCAGGCCGAGCTCGACAGGTTCTATCGCGGATGCCCGGAGCCGTTCTCGCTCCAGCCCCTGGACTCCGAGGTATTCAAGGCCCTCTACGGCTGCTTCGCCTACGGCACTCCCCTCATCGCCTACGTCTTCACCGTCGGCACCACCGACACGGGGACGTTCGAGCGCCCCAGCTCCCAGGCGGTGGCGAAGCTGAAGGAGGAGGACGTGTTCATCCATGCGGACGCGGCGGCCGGAGGCTTCGCCCTGGCGGACGCCTCGGTGCGCGCGGGGCTCGGCGAGGGGCTCGACCACGTGGACTCCATCACCATCGATGGCCACAAGCTCGGTCACCTCGCGTATCCCAACGGGGCGGTCCTCTTCCGGGATCGGGGGTGGGTGTACGAGGTCCTCCACGAGGCCCCGTATCTGTCCGGTCTCGCACCCACCCTGGAGGGCTCCCGGCCCGGAAGCCACGTCGGGGCGGCCTGGGCCGCGATGAAGGACCTGGGGGAGTCCGGGGGCTACGCGGCCTGGTTTCGCCGACTCCGGACGTTCGTCGAGCGGCTCCTCGACCTGCTGGCCGAGTCCGAGGACTTCCAGGTGCTGAACCGCGTCGACCTGACCACCCTGGCGGTGGCGCCGAAGCGACGGGGCCGTGAGAGCCGGAGGACGCTCAACGAGCTCGCACGTCGGGTCAGCGAATTGAGCAAGGCGGACCGGCGGCCGGAGGCCCACCTGGTCAACTTCGACCGTGAGCTCTGTGGAATCCAGGTCCTCGACCGCTGGCGGAGCGAAGAGGAGTGGGAGGCGGACGGCCGGCGGTGCTGGGCCGTCGGAGGCCCCGGGGCGGACGAGCTCGTGGATGTCCAGTGCCTGCGGATCGTGGCGACGAACCCGGCCGTGAACGAAAACGACGCCGACGCCCTGGTGGTCTACCTGAGCCAGCTCCTGGAGCGGGCCCGGAAGGAAGGCGTCCGCGAGTGAACCCGGCCGCGCCGGGCGGGGGAGGACCACCACACCCATGACGCAGCACGCACGCAGGCTCCTGGCCGTCCTGGTGGCGCTCACGGCGCAGGGTTGCGACGGCTCGGGGCTCGTGGACCCGGCCGGGCGCATGTGGCTGTGGCTGGCGGCGCCGTTCACCGGGCTCGTCCTGGTGGGTTGGACGCTGGCCTGGGCGCGGCGGCGGGCGCGCCGCAGAGCCCGGCCCTGGCCCCGGGTCCCGGCGGAGCCGCCGGTCCAGGGGGTCCTCCTGACGACGGTCGTGGTGGCGCTGGCGGGGGCGGTCGCCTTCGCCCTCTACACCGTCGGCCTCGAGATCGATCCCAGCCGGAAGCTGTGGAACATCGGCCTCTGGTTTCTCGGCACCATCCTGGGCACTTCGGTTGCCCTGGTCCTGGGCCTGGCCGGGCGACGCTGAGGGGTGCCGCCCCTCACTCCGGGCTTGCCCCGAGGCGCACCGCCGGGTCGCCGAAGACGGCGAAGCTCTGGATGTCGTTCGTCGCCCGCCAGAGCCGGGCGCTCCTCAGGGGGTCGGGGGCGCGCCGGGTCAGGGTCCGGTCCAGTCGTCGGACCAGGTGCTGGCTGACCCTGGCCGTCAGCAGCCCGTAGAGCAAGCCGAAGCTCTCCGTGGCGTTGCCCACGCGCAGGCCGTCCAGCAGGGGCAGCACGGTGTCGCGGAAGACCTTGGGGTAGGGCTCGTCCTCGCCCGGGTTCCAGTCGAACGAGGTAGTCCAGGCCCGGTCCACGTGCGCCACCACCGCGAGGGCGCCGCCCTCCCCCAGCAGGCGCTGCGGGAGGGCGGAGACGAAGGGCCTGTGCGCCAGCCGCCGGGGCGTCTCGGCGTCGATCGGCTGGAAGCTGTCCCAGACCGGCGTCCCGCCGCTGTGGCACGCGAGGTGGAAAGCGATGGAGCCGTGGAAGGGTCGCCCCCGAAGGGTCAAGTCCCCTGCCGCCAGGTAGTGCTCCCGTTCCAGCGGATGGCCGGGTCCTCCCCAGTCGGAGCAGAGGAGGGCGCCCTGGTGGGCTCTCTGCGCCGGGTCGTCGGGGTCGAACACCATGCCATGGCCGGCGGTGAACAGCAGCTCCGGCGCGTCCGTGCCGGAGAGGAGGCCCGCGAGGGCGTCGCGGGTCGCATCGGCCCCCACGAGGCGCTCCAACCGCCAGTCGCTCCGCCGGTTCGCCTGGCCTTCGATCGCCGACGCCAGCGGCTCGACGAGGCGCTCCGTCGTCCGGACCGTGGCCTCGTCGGTGCCGTTCAGGGCGCCGAACAGGGTGACGCGGCGCCGGGGCCTCCGGGGGGGCTGGGTCTCCGCCTCGTAGACGCTCCGGGCGTAGGCCTCGTAGTGCTCGTCGCGTTCGAAGTGGAGCCGGCCCACGGCGTAGACCTGATCGAGGTGTCCCTGGAACTCGAAGGGGATCTGCTCCGGACTGCCGGCGAGAAGGACGTAGTAGGGGAGCCGGTGGGGGTCCGCCTCCCCGGTGTTGGCGCCGAGGCGCTCGAGGAAGTAGTCGCAGTCTTCGTTGGGGACGAGCTCGAGGGTCTGGAAGAGATCTCCCGACTGCTCCCGGCGCAGCTCCAGGAGGTCGCGGAGCAGGGGCTCGAGGCGGGGCCGCTCCCCCGGCGGGTAAACGATGGCCCAACCCGCCGCGCCCAGATCGCTGGCGTCGATGCCGCGCTCCGGGGCCCGTAGGCGCGACCTGGGGGGCTGCTCCGGGGGAACGAGCCAGCGGGCGAGCTGGGAGTCGTCCACGGCCGGATAGGCGTAGGTACCGTCTGGCCGGATGCCGTTGAGGGCGAGGTCGGGTCGCGTCATGAGCCCCTCCTCCGGCCTGCCGGCCCATCGGGGGGAGGCGGCGGAACGTAGCCCCGGGCCGGCGGCGGCTCGACCTCCGGGGGCGGCAGGTCCTCGTCGGACTTGACGCCGTCGCCTGCATCGACCCCACCGGTGTCGGACTCTTCGATGTCGTCGTCCAGCAGGGCGGGCGTCGGCTGCCAGTCGCCCTGGAGGACGAACCCGGCCCAGTGGAAGGGTGAGCTCCACTCCTCCTCGGCCCGCATCGAGAGCTGGGCGGCCCGGAGGGCGGCGGCGGGCGAGCCACCCTCCTGGAGCAGTCGATCGTAGAAGCGCCGCATGAGCTCGGCGGCGCCGGAGTCGCCCACCGACCAGAGCGAATGGAGCACCCGCAGCGCTCCAGCGTGGAGGAACCCGCGGGTCAGCCCTACCAGCCCTTCGCCCTCGAGCTCTTCGCCGAGCCCGGTCTCGCAGGCGCTCAAGACCACGAGCTCGGCTCCCAGGCGCAGCCCGTAGATCTCGGGGAGCCGCAGGAACCCCCGGGTGGGCCGCCCCTCCCCGTCGTACAGGGAGAGGACGAGCCCCGAGAGCTCGGCGTGCCGGCGGTGGACCAGGCCGTGGGTGGCGAAGTGGACGATCCTGAACTCCTGCAGGCGGTCGTCCTCGAAGATTGGGAAGGCGGCGTCCAGCCCCAGGGCGGCGTAGCGCGACGGTTCCGGGACCAGCTGCAGGATGGCCTCGGCCTCCTCCGCCGAGTGGGGGAGCCTGCGCAGGCCGTCCAGACCGAGCTCGCTCACGGCGCGGCGGAGCATCTCGTCTCCCGCCTCCCCGGCGGCGGCAAGGGGCTCCGGCGCATCGCCGACGATACGCGGATCGTCGGGCCGGAAGACCGGATCTGCGATCACCGCCACCGTCTTCGGGGCCCGCTCCCGCGAAGCCTGCACGTTCCGGAGGGAAGCGAGGACCGATGCGGACGGCAGGTGGACGACCTCATGGCGGTCCAGGAGCATCTCGCCGTCGGGAGGCGGGTCGCCTCCGCCCCTGTCCCCGGCCGGCGGAGCCGGCAGGGCGGCGAACGGGATGTAGTGGAGGGCTCCGTCCGCCACCACGGCGAGCCGGTTCGTTCCGAGGACCGGGGCTACCGGCTCCAGGAGCATCCGGCTCAGGTCTTCGCCGATCGCGTTGCGTTGCCTCGCCGCCCGGCTCGACAGACGGGTGAGGATGTCGTGGTAATTCGTGGCCGCGGCCTCGATCTCCCGGCGGGGTGCCAGGGCGTGGCTGGTGACGTCCCGGCGGGAGACCACCCAGAGGAAGCTCCGCTCTTCGCCCAGGAAGTAGACCAAGAGGAGGGTGCCGGGATCGAGGATGCCCTGCTGGATCCGGCTCAGGTCCAGCGGGTCCGGGGCGGTGAGCTCGTGGAGGCGGGGGCTCCGGGACCGGATCCGGCTGCGGGTCCGGTCGAGCTCCAGGAGCAGGGTGCTCTCCCGCTCCTCGAGGGTGCGCAGGACCGCTTCGGTGGCCGAGGGGCCCGCCAGCTCGAGCCGTGTCCGGGCAAGGGCGTCGAGCTCCGCGGAGATCTCGCGTTCCCGGTCGAGGAGCTCGGCCGGCGCCTCGTCGCGCACCAGGACCTCCCCGTCGCGCAGCAGCTCCAGGAGCCCCCGGGCGCGCCAGCGCTCGGTGGCCTGGAGGGCCAGCAGGTCGAAGCCCGCCCCGGGGGATTCGTCGTGCAGCCGCATCAGGGAGGAGATGTAGAGGTCCCAGTAGTGGCGCCGGGAGGCCAGGTACGAGCCCCGGAGCTGGAGGCTGTGCGACTCGGCCCGGAGTGCATGTGCCGTTTCCAAGACCTCGTCCATGACGGTTCGGGCTCCGGCGTAGTCCCCCGCGTCGTAGAGCGCCCGGGCGATGCCGTAGCGCGTCGAGGTCATCCCCTGGCGGTCGCCGCTCTGCCGGAAGAGGGGCAGGGCCAGCTCGTGCTGGCGCCGGGCCTCCTCGGGGTCGCCGGCGGCGTAGTGGTGACGGCCCAGCTTGTGATGGGCCAGGGCCCGGCCCAGGGGATCCCCGACCTCTTCGAAGCCGGCGAGGGCCTCTTCCAGGGTCCGCCGGGCTCCGGGGAGGTCACCGGCCTTGAGCAGGAGGGTCCCCAGGGAGCTCAGCACGACGGCCTGCCCCCGCCGGTCCTCCAGCTCGCGGCGCAGGCGGAGAGCTTGCTCCAGGTGCCGGCGAGCCTCTTCGAGCTCTTCGTCTCCGGCCAGGGCTTCGCCGAGCTTGAGGAGGGCGGCGGCCTCCGCGTTGGGGTTCTGCGGCTCCCGGGCGCCGGCGAGCGCCCTCTCGAAAGTGGCGCGGGCCAGGGCGTCGTCGCCGTTCGCCAGGTAGACGTCTCCCATGTTGAGGCGGGCCGTGACCATGTACCGGCGCTCCCCCTCGGCCTCCCAGAGGCGCAGCGCCCGCTCGTAGGCGGCCAGGGCCTCCTCGGTCCGGCCGGCCCACTTGTGCACGTTGCCCAGGTTGTTGGCGGCGGCGGCCTCGCCGCGCCGGTCTTCGAGCTCCGCGAACAGCTCCAGGGCGCGGCGGTGGCTCGCACCGGCGTCCGCGAGGCGGCCCAGGAGGAGGAGGGCGCGCCCGAGGCGGTTGGACAGCGCCGCCTCCCGCCGGGCGTCGCCCAGCTCCCGGAAGAGGTCGAGCGCCCCCCGGTAGCGTTCCACGGCCTCGTCGAGGCGCTCCAGTTCGTGGAGCATCCAGGCCGTGCGGTAAAGGGCCGTCGCCACGCCGTCCCGGTCGCCGAGGGAGCTCCAGGTCTCCTGGGCGGACTCGTATTCCGCCAGGGCCTCCTCGTAGCGGCGCTCGCGCCGGAGCCCTTCGCCCCGGGCAAACGCCCGCTGGGCTTCGACGCGGGGCCGGTCTTCGTCCGTGGCGGGCCGCAGGGCCTCGATCCCGATCGCGTAGGAGCCGTCCTCGGCGCCCCCGGCGAAGGCCTCCACCTCGACGCGGTACGCGCCGTCCTCCGCGGCGACCTCCGTGACGCGCTCGACTCCCCGGGCGCCGGTGGGCGAATCCACCTCGGTGACCAGCTCCCCCGAAGGCGCGAAGAGCCGCACCACCACGTCCAGGCCCCGCTGTTCGACCGCCACCGAGGCGAACTGGCCCCTCTCCAGGGCCAGCCGGTAGTGGTGCCGCTCCCGGGCCGCCAAGCGGTGCTCCGTGCTCGGCCCCGGTTCCAGCCGCTCGACCTCTGCGCTCATGGTTTCCCCTTTCTCCGTCGCTTCCGTCACCTCCGGTGTCGCCGCGGGGCCGTCCTCCGGCGCGCAACCGAGGATCCAGGTCCCCGCCAGCCCCGCCGCCAGGGCCAGCGCCGGGCCGAAGCTCCACCGCGGCGGGGAAGGAAGGCCGGCTCCTGGCCCGGCTCCTGGCCGGGCATTTGGACCGGCCCCTGGACCGGGATCGGTCCCGGGACCCGGAGCCGGCTTCCCGACGCGTGAACGCCTCGCCGCGTGGTTCGTCATCGCTCCGTCATCGTTCCCATGGCGGCGCGCCGGACGGCCCGGCGCCCCCGGTGCAGGGCCCTCCCTTCTCCGACGCGAAAAATCGGCCCGCGACGGACCAGGCTACTCCCCGGTCCTTGTGCCCGGTTCAGGGGCGGGCGCCCGGTCCTTCTCGACCGTCACCGGCACGGCGGCTAGCCGCCGCTCCCGGTCGCCGTCGATGCCGAAGAGGACCAGGTGGACGGGAGGCCGGGAGCGGTCGAGAAAGCGCCGCGGGATGACCAGGGTGAGCTCGGGGACGGCTCCCGGCTCGGCCTGGGGGCTGGACCAGAGGACCCGGTCCTCGGCGTTTCTGAGCTCCACCCGGTAGCTCCCCGGCCCGAGCGCCTCCCCGGTGAGGACGAGGAAGACCAGCAGACCCTCTTCCGCCGCGCGCCATTCGAGGGGCGCCGGGCCGCGGATGTCGCTTCCCACCACGATCTCGTGGGAGCCGCTGATCAGCCGTGGCGCCGACAGGCGGTCCACCTCGTGGCGGAGCTGCCAGGCCCAGGTGCCGAGCCCGACGGCCAGAGGCGCCAGGAGGGCGGCGAGGGCGAGGAGGGCGCGCGGGCGAGCCGGCGAGGCCGCCGGCCCGGAAGCCCCGAGGGGAAAGGGCGCCGCTGCGGCGGCTCCTCGGGCCGGCGCCAGGACCTCCCGTGCCCAGTCCCGGTACTCGGGGTCCGCCGCCGCCTCTTCGCCCAAAGGGTCCGGGGGGAGCCGGCCGCGCTCGGCGTCCCGGTGGGCGGAGAGCGCCTGCAGCCTCGCTTCCCGGGGAAGGGAGCCGCTCCGCCTGCCTGCATCGAGGACGGCTCGGGGGAGGCGCGCGGCGAAGCGGCACCGGAGACAGAGCGGGCCGCCCGGTTCCCCGGGGCCGAGCCGGACGTCGCCGGGGCCGCGCAGGGGATGGGTGTCCGCCGGCACGGCCAGCCAGGAGTCGCCGGGAGCCGGGTCCCGCTCCAGGAGCGCCCACTCCACCGGGAGCTCGGCGGTCAGGGGAAGGACATAGAGGTCGCCGGGGGCGGGTTCCCGGACGTCGCGGTCCTCCGGCAAGCGGCCGGCGCCGCCGGCGGCCTCGCCGGTCAGGCGGCGGAGACGCTCGCGTCGTTCATCCATGGGCACGGATCCTCCCTTCCCGGTCCTGCGGCCGGAGGAGGAGCCTCCGGCACCGTTCCAGGGCATCTCGGAGCGTCCCGTAGAGCTCCGGAAACCGGTTCCTGGGGATCCCCAGGCTCGCCCCGAGCTTCCGGCGGCTCGGGAGCTCCCGCTCGCCAGCGGCGTGGAGGCGCAGGAACTGCCACAGGGCGTGGAGATACTCCCTACGCTGCGGGTCGGTGTCCAGGTCGTGAAGGTGCCGCTCGACGCAGGCGGTCAGCTTCTCGAAGGCCTCGGCGTCCTCGACCTCGTCGTCGGGGCGGTAGGTCCGCCGGGTTTCGGCGAAGAGCTCGTCGGGCTCGTCCGGTTCGCGAGGGGTGCCCTCCGCCTCGGCGACGATGTGCAGTGCCCGCCACCGCTCCCGCACGGCGTCCTTGAGGGGGTCCACGAGCTCCTTGACGGTGAAGCCTGCGATCCCCTGGTCCCGGAGCTCCTCGATCCTCCGGCGCAGGGCGGCGGCAACCTCCTCCTTGCGCCTGCCCCGGGCGGTCACCAGCTCGGGCAACAGAGCATCGCTCCACGGGGCGACGAGGCCGTCCAGGCCACGCCGGCCGGTACCGGGCCGGTCCCCGCCCTCCTCCGGAGGGGCGTCCGGGAAGCGCAGCACGGTGTCGTTGCGGATCCCCGGGTCGCCCCCGGCCAACTCGAGCCCGCCCGCGTCGAGGAGCTCCTTCAGCGCGGTGCGCACGGTGCCGAAGAGTCGATGTCCCAGAGGGTCGTGGCGGCGCTGGCGCTCGTACAGGAAGTTCTTGAGGTTCAGGCGGACGAGGCCCTCCAGGTTGGGCTTGACCTGGAGCTGAGCCCGCAGGCTCCTCAGGCGGTGGACGAAGTTGAAGACGTAGGCGTCCCCCACCAGCTCGTCGAGGGCCTCCTCCGTCCACGCGTCGGCTCCCACCACCCCGAGGTAGGTCGGGGGCGAGGACCACAGGCCGCGCCGCCTGAGCTCGTTGCGCAATGCGCCCTTCAGCGTCCGCCAGGCGCGTTCGAAGCTCTCCCGGTCCGGGGGCTCGCCCGAGGCGCCGAGCGAGGCCACGTACTCGGTGAACACCCGCGCCCGCGTCCTGTGGGACGGAGCCGTCTGGATCGCCATCGTTCGCTCATTTCACCACAGTCGGGTCGGCTGGCGCCCGGCCCCCCACCCCCGGTCCACTCCCGGCACGGCGGAGCGTGCCACTCGCGCAGACCGCCCGTTACTCCCCGGATGAACCGAGGACAGAACGTCCTCGAGCCGATCGGCTCAGACCCGCCGCGGTGGTCGCGGCGGGGCCAGGGATCCCTGCAGCTCACGCGAACCAGAACCCGGGCGCCGTGCGCCCGGAAGGGAGAGATCCGATGTACGAGCTTCGCAGCCTCTGGCCGTTCGGCCTTCGTTCCGTCACCACCCTGCTCCTCGTCGTCCTGCTGGCGGCAGCCGGTGCCGTGCCGGCCGCGGCCCAGGCCTTCGGCGACGAGTCCACCGACACTTCGTCCAGCGATTCCGACGCGGAGTCGACCAGCGATGATGATGACGATGACGACGACGACGACGGCATCGACGAGTGGGAGAACGACATCCTGAAGGGCACCGCGGTGCCCGGACCGGGTGGCGCGCTCACCGGAGTCGTCCACGCCCTGCTCCGCAGCCTGGGGTTGGGTGTGGAGCGCCCCGCCGGGACCCCGGCCGGCGCCGTGCCCCCTTCCCGCAGGTAGCCTTCCTGGCCGAGGGCGGCGGGGTTCCCACCCGGCCGCCCTCGGCTGTCTCCCCGCTCCTCGTGGCATCCGGCTCTCGCCGGTGATCGAAGGCATCCCGGGGACGTCCGGAGAGCAGATGGGCGAAACGAATCGGCTGATCGGCTCACACGCTAATGGAGAAACGATGAAAGACGTCCCGCCGGCCTGAGTGCCGGAACAAGAACACAGGGCGCAAGTGGTGGCCTTGCCGGCGCCGCCTTGAGTAGACTGTGAACGTCTCTCCCAGGTGGAACCGGCCGGCTGCAGTCGTCCCAAGGACGAGCAGGAGGCACGGAGTGGCGCTTCTAGACGCTGAGCTCGACAGGATGCCGATACGATCGGAACGGCAGGAGGAGCTGGCGGACGTTTTCGAACGGTACGCTCCGTCCGTCTGGTCCTTCTTCGCCCGACGGGGCTTCCCCCCGGAGGACTGCCGGGACCTGACCCAGGAGACGTTCCTCAAGGCCCACCGGGGCCTGGCCCGTTTCCGGGAGGACGCTCACGTCAAGACCTGGATCCTCCGGATCGCGACCAACGTGTGGAAGAACGCTCTACGCTCCGGCCAGGCGATGAAGCGCGCGGCCCGGACCGTCTCCCTGGACGACGACGGCGTCGGGGAGGTGGGCGTCGAGGCGACGGCGCCCGCGCCGGGGGTGCAGGCGTCGGTGGCCGCGAGCCCCCTCGAGGAGACCCTCCGGACCGAGGAGCAGCGGCTGCTGCGGGAGGCCGTCGGCGCCCTGCCGCCCCGGATGCGCCGCTGCGTCCTCCTGCGCATCGACCACGGCCTCAAGTACCGGGAGATCGCCTCCATCCTCCAGGTCTCGGTGGACACGGTGAAGACCCAGCTCTTCCAGGCGCGCCAGCGCCTGAAGGACCGTTTGGGCGAGTACTACAGCGTCGGCGGGGCCGAGGGCCAGGCGGTCTAGGGGAGAGGAAGGCGGTTCATGCACTCTGAGAAGCCCGACCTGGACCAGGCCATCCGCCGGATGGCCGCAGAGGGCCGCCGGACCCGGACCGAGCACCCGGACCCCGAGGAGCTGCTGGCGTATCACGAGCGGCAGCTCACGGAGCCTGAAGCCGAGCGCCTCCGGGATCACCTCGCCGGGTGTCCGGAGTGCGCCCGGGTGGTCCTGGACTTCGAGGCCTTCCCCGACCTGGAGCCGCCGGGCGAGGAGTACCGGCTCACTCCAGCCGACGTGGAGCGCGAGCGCCGGGCGCTCGAGGCCCGGATCGAGGCGCGGTCCCGCCCCGTCTGGCAGCGCCACCAGGTCCTCCTGCCCCTGGCCGCGGCGCTCTTCCTGGGGGCCCTGGGCCTGGGTGCCTGGAGCCTGACGCTCCAGGAGCGCCTCGAGCGCGCCACGGGCCCCCGGGGCGACGTCTGGATCGTGGCCGACCTGCGCCCTGCGTCCGAGCCGTTGCGCGGGCCGGAGCCGACGGTGCGCGTGCCGGAGTGGGCCGGCCGGGCGGTCCTCCTGCTCAGTCTGAGGCCGGGCCAGGAGCACCAGGCCTACCGGGTGGACGTCGTCTCTCCGAACGGGCGTCGCCTGGTCTCCGACCTGCCGGTTCGCCGCGCGCCGGACGGGCTCCTGGCCGTGGAGCTGCCCCCGGAGCTGCTGGTGCCGGGCGAGCTCCGGCTCGAGCTCTCCGGATCGCAACGCGGCACCTGGGAGCGGGTGGCCGAGTACCGAGTCGAGCTCGCCCGCCGGTGACCGGGCGCGTCCCGGAGGAGCTCGTGAGGCTCGGCGTGTGGGCCCGGGCCGGCGCGCGCGCCTGCCTCGTGCTCGTCGCCGCCGGCGTCCCGGCGGCCTGCGGCGGCACGGACGGGGGAGCCGTCCCGCC
>JBKHJP010000016.1:0-25912 GCA_046538065.1 Thermoanaerobaculia bacterium
TCGTCCCGCAGGTTTTCCGGTTCACGGAAGCGCCGCAGGTACCGGAGCTGCTCCGGGTCCTGGATGGCTTTCTCGACTTCGATGTCGTCGCAGTACCGTCTCAGCTCCTCCGCGTGCTCATCGAGCCGCCCGTTGCGGGCCTCCGAAGCCAGGCAGATCTCGGCGAGGACGTGGAGGATCCGTCCCGCCACGCCGGTACGCCGTCCCGCTGAGCAGTCCAGGCCCTGGAGCACCTCCACCATGCGCTGGACCTCTCGGACCAGGAGGGGACCCCCGGCTCCCGGGAGCCGGCCGGAAGTGGGGTGCGGCCCCAGGGCAGGCCGGTCCGGGGACTCGGCCAGGGCCGCATCCGGAGAGAGCAGCACGGACATCTCATGCGCGGCGCCGACCAGTTCCCGGACGGCCTCCCTCAGGTCCCGCGGAGTGGTCGTATCCTTCGCCACGTTGGCCAGGGCAACATCGAGCTGCTCGACCAGGGACTGGACGCCCACCATGCCTGCCTGGATCTTCTCCACCCGAGCCTGGCCCAGGGTCCGGTAAGCGTCCCGGATTGCATCGTGCTCTGTGCTGAGGAGATCGGTCTCATGGCGTGCCATCTTGATCTTGCGCTGGCGCCTCTCCTCGAGGACCCTGTTTTCCGCGTCCCAGTCCGCGGCTGAGTATTCCCTCGTCAGCGTGAGGCTCCCCACCTCCAAGCCCAATGCCGCCGCCAGGTCCTGTACCGCCTCGAACCGGCTCGGCTCTCCGGCCCGCCCAAGGGTGCCGCGGGAATGGAGGAAATCGTCCTCGGCGTCGAAGTCGGCGTCGGCCAGGGTTTCCAGGGAAAGGGTGGAGGCCCAGTCCCGGAGCAGGGATCTGATCTCCGCGTCGAGGAGGCCTAGGGGATCCTCGGCCACCCGCTCCGCCAGCACGCCGGGTTGCGCAACGCGGAAGGCCACCGTGACGTGGACGGTGAAGTGATCGCGTCCCTCGCCGACGCCGGTCTTGAGCTGCTCGTTGAGACGGTGCCGCAGGACCGGGCTCGCCGACACCGCGTAGGCCTCGTAACGGCCGAAGTCCAGGAAGCCCTTGTGGAAAGGCTCTCCCGGAGGCAGGACGCGGTGAAGGGTCCTTCCCCCCGCCTGCTCCTTGAGGACGACGGTATGGTTCCCGGGTTCCGCTCGGGCGCTTTCCAGGGCCTGCACCAGGCGCCTCTCCAGGGTGAGGTTCGCCATCACACCACCTCCGTTTCCGTTTCAGTCGCAGCTGCCCCGTTTCGGGGCTCCGGATCGTTCGCCGCGGAGAACTCCTCCAGGATCGAGGCCAGGCGCGAGGCTTGCCGCTCGATTTCACCGAACCGGGCCCCCAGGGACAGGAGAGTGGTTCCGCCGGGCGCGGCCGGCAGCCACCCTGGTCCTCCCCGGGATCCCACCACACCCGCACCGCCCTCGGCGGCCTGCCAGTCCTCCACCAGGCGCTGGGCGAGCTCCAGGAGCCCCGCGGCCGCCAGGCGCCCCGCCGTGCTCACCAGCTCTTCCAGGCGGGCTCCGCCGGCTTGTTGCTCCGCAACCAGACGCCGCACCAGGGCCTTGCGCCGCGCGGCGTCTTCCTCCTGTCGCGCCAGCCGCCCGAGCCCCAGCCGGAGCTGGCGGGCCACCAGCCACGCCTTGCGCGACTCGCCGGTCGCCAGAAAACCCTGGGCCACCTCCAGGCTCCGCTCCGCCACCCGCACCGTCGCCAGCTCCGGGAAGGCGCCCAGGGCGTAGGTCTCGGAGAGCTTGCGCCAGGAGGTCGTTGCGGCCTGACACTCACGCTCGGCCCACCCCGCCTTCTGCGCCTGGGACAGGACTCTCTCGGCCTCCTCCACCGCCTCCACCGCACGGCGGAGCTCCCCTGCCACGACCCACTGACGAGCGTCAGCGATCCGGTCCTCGAACCGGACGAGGAGACCCTGGACGAACGGCGCACCCTCGGGGATGGAACTGCCCTCGCGAAAGCGTTCCGAAACCAACCGGGTACAGGCTTCGTCTACCGCTTCCTCCAAGACCGAGCGTCGGATCATGCCCGCCCGGTGACGGGAGAGCAGCTTGCGCAGGTCGCTCCGCACGGCTACCTGAGCCTCCTCAAGGCACGCTCCCGGCGCCGACCGTTCGATCCTCCCGCGCCAGGGCGAAGAAGAGCCGGATCTCGATCCTGCGGTTCTCAGCCCGGCCCGCCGCGGTCTCGTTCGAGGCCACGGGGCGCTGATCGGCGTAGCCGTTGGCCGAAAGGGTTCCTTCCGGTACACCCCCGGCCGCCCTCAGAAACCGGACCACGCTCAAGGCCCGGGCGGTGGAGAGCTCCCAGTTGTCCCTGGGGTAGGTCTCCCTGCGCAAGGGAAGGGAATCGGTGTGCCCTTCCACCTGGATCTGGCGGTAGCCCGAGGAGCCGGCTTGCCCGAACAGCCGTGCGCAGCGCCGGAGCATCTCGCGCCCCCGGGCCTGAAGCCGATGGTCCGCCGAGACGAAGAGGACGCGGTCGCTGAACGTGATCTGCAAGTAGTTCACGTGCCGGTCCACCGAGACCGTCTCCGCCTCGAGCTCCCGCCGAAACGCCTTCTCGAACTCTTGCAGGAACCGCGCTTGCTGGGCCTGGGTGACCACGGCCTCGATCTGGTCGACGTTCAACACCGTCTGGATGAAACTGAGCAGGAGGAAAACCATGAGCGCCGAGGTCACCAGGTCGATCAGGCCCGGCCAGAAGCTCACGGTGCCGCCGTCGTCGGCCAGGGAGGTGTCGCGGGGTCCGATCATCTCCGGGTGTCCTCAGAGGGCGTTGATCGCCCGGGCGAGTCCGAAGATGGCCACCAGGGCGCCGAAGAGCACCACCCAGACGGCGGGCCGCAGGCCGAGGATTCCGCCGCCCCCTGACTGGGCCGTCCGCGGCGACCACTGTAGCTCGGCGGCGCTGTCCCGAAGGCTGCGGGCCGTGGTCTCGAAGACCGAGACGATGCCCGGGATCTGCCGGGACACATCGAGCACTGCCTCGTTGGACCGGGCGAGCTGGCCGAGCACATCGTCGATGTTCCGGGCGGCGTGGCCCCGGGTGATGTCCCGGATCTCGTCCACAATGGCCACGAACGCCTCCTGGGCGGCGGTCAGGTCTTTCAGCGCTTCCCGGTTTTGCAGATAGATCTCGTCCAGCCTGGAGAACGACTCGTCGAGCTGGCGCGACACCTGGGCGAGGACCAGCTCGTCCTCCACGGCGGGCACGGTGGCCGGGATGAGCTCCGCCGCCGTCACGCGCTCCAGGGCCTCGAACACCTGCCGCCGGCGACGGCCGAGGCGAAACGCGATCGTGGACGCGAGGATGGCGCCGGCCATGCCCACCAGCGACGTGGAAAAGGCGGTCTTCATGCCGCCGAGGACGGTGCCCAGGTGCTCCACCGAGCTCATCCACGACTCCAGGGTCAGATCGGTGGTGCCCGTGGGAAGGCCCAGGTGGATCTCCTGGACCATCGCCGCCAGGCCCAGGAAGGTTCCCAGGATGCCCAGCATCATGGACAGTCCCGTCGCGAAGGCCGGGTAACCCTGACCAGGTGTGGCGGCGTCCTTGTACAGAGCCAGCTCTTGCAGGGTGTCGATGTCCACCTTGACGCGGTAGAGGCGCATCTTGGCGATGGCCCGGATGCGGTCTCCCATCAGGGTCCCGGGGGAGACGGCGTGGATGAGCTGATCGATGTCCACCAGGCCTGGGCGGGGTCGCGACGCACCGGCAGCGGGTGATCCAGGCTCATCGCCCGTGGAGCCGTCTCCGGCCTCAACCTCTTTGGTCTCCTCGTCCCCGGCCTGAACCGCCTCCCCTCCGGGCTCGCCGTCTTCCGGCTCGTCGCTGGGGTCTGCCGGAGCCGCGCCCTCGGCCCGCCACTCCGCCAGGTGACGGGACACGCGGGCAATCTGGTGCTCCTCGCGGCGGTAACGAGCCAGGTGCCGCCGGCCCTGGACCATGGCCAGGGCCACGACCCCCAGGACGGCCAGGACGATCAGCCGGCCGGGCAGGGGGTTCGCCGCCCAGAGGCTGTCCCAAATGAGGTATACGGTCTCGCCCATGTCACTTCCTCCGCCGGACGCCCACGACACTCACCGTTCCGCCCTCGGCGTCGATCCTGTTGGCCTCCACGGTCGTCTTCCGCCGGATGTCCTTCCCCGTCGCCTTCCCTTCTTCATCCCGTCCGACGAACTCGGCCGAGACGTTTCTCAGCCTGTTGCCTTCGGTCTTCACGTCCACTACGTCTTCAGCACCGGCCCCCGGATGGTCGCCGGGATCTCGGTCATCCAAGGAGGCGCCGTCCGGGGCGAACAGCCTCCCGTGGGAGACCCGCATGAAGAGCGCCGGCACGGCCCAGGCTGGCCCCGGGAACTCTTCGCTCAGGGACAGTCGGGCCTCGGCCACCGCCTGCTCGACGCAGAGTCCGCCCTGAAGCCCACGGTAGAGGACGGCACTGAACCGTCGCGCCGCGTCGTCCCCGACGGGGAGCTGCATGGCCACGGAAGCCGGCAGCCCAGCGTCCATGAGTGCAGTGGCAGCGTAGCCAAAGGGCCACGGTCCGCCGCCGGCACCACTCCGTCCGGTGTCGCACCCGTTGAGGACCGCGAAGACCGGCTGGGCTTCCAGCCCGCTCACCAACCTGCCGAGGCTCTTGCCGACGACGGGCGCCGCCCGACCGGACGGGGCCTCCAGGACCAGGCCGCCGAGGCCGGCCTTCTCGTCGTAGGTCCCGTGGCCCATGAAGTGGACGGCGTGAATCGGAGCCGCCCTCATGGCCTCCCGGACGCCGTCGAAAGTCGCCTCCTCCGGAAAGACGAGCTCCACGCGCTCGTCCTCGTTCCACGTTTCCAGGAGGGCGTCGCGCTCCGCCTCGAGGTCGAGCCCCGTAACGTCGTAAGGCTCCGGCATGACGACCAGCACTCTCAACGGCTGCGCCGGGGAGATGGACCGCCGGGGACGACGCATGTCGAGATACCGGACGACCGGGGTCCGACCGTCCAGGGCTAGGAAGCCGCCGGAGTCCTCGTCGTAAAGGAGCTCCCAGGGGAAACTGCCGAACCACGCGACGTCCTTTCGCCGGAGGTCTACGTGCACTCGGAGACGCAAGCCCCGCCGGGCCTCGGTTGCACGAGCACGGGACTGGTGCCAGAGCAAAGCGATCGGGTGGGGCAAGAGGAAGAAAAACAGCTCTTGCCCCAGGGCCGCCAGCTCCCGGTCCACCTCGTGGCGCGGCGCCGGGTCCCCTGGCGAAGGGGCCACGGATTGGCCTGAGACGCCTTCGCATCCCGCCAGCTCGCCAAACCGGGCGACAGCCTTGGACACCGCACCGGACGGGCCAGGTCGACTGAGGGATATGTCGTCCTCGCCCGCAGAGCCCCCACCGTGGAGCCTCCACTGCCCCCGGGCCCCGGTGAGTCGCACGGCGAAATCGTCGTACTCCATCGTCCTCCTCCTTCCTGCCGACGACGCGAAAAATCTCAGGCCTTCGGTTCATCGGCACCGGCCCGCCCCGACGAAGGCCGCGCAGGGCCTCCCCCGCCCCGCGGACCGCAAATGCCTGCCAGAACCTGTGTTCACCCTCATGGAAGTGTGCTGAAAGGTTGCGATCCCTTTCAGGCCCCCACCCGCTGATAGCCTCTCCGGGGCGCGGCACGACCCCGCCTCAGGAGACCCTGTCCATGCCCCGCTTCGGCAAGCGCTTCGCCCATCCCGGCACCGCGCCGGGGACGCTCCGGCCGCCGGAGGTCCGGCGGGTGGAGGAGGTCACGATCTCGGTGGTGGAGTACGGACCGGACGGGGTGGACGAGTGGCGGGCGGCCTCGGTGGACGAGGTCCTGGGGCGGCCCCGGAGGCCGGGCTCGGTGCTCTGGATCAACGTCGCCGGGCTCCACGACGTGGGCGTGCTCCGGCGGCTGGGTGACGCCTTCGGTCTCCATCCCCTGGCCCTGGAGGACGTGCTCAACACCGGCCAGCGGCCGAAGCTGGAGCGCTACGACGACCACTTCTTCGTGGTCCTCCGGATGATCCACGCCGCCCCGGACCTGGACCCGGAGCAGGTCTCCCTCTTCTTCGGGCAGGGGTTGGTCCTGACGTTCCAGGAGATCCCGGAGGACGTCTTCGGCGGCGTGCGCAAGCGGCTCCACCACGGCCAGGGGCGGATCCGCCGCATGGGCGCGGACTACCTGGCCTACGCCCTCATCGACAGCGTCGTGGACCACCTCTTCCCGGTCCTGGAGGACATGGGCGAGCGCCTGGAGGATCTCGAGGAAGAGGTGATCCGCGACCCGGACCGGGAGGCCGTGGGGCGCATCCACGCGGTCCGCAAGGAGCTCCTCCTGCTTCGCCGCGCCGCCTGGCCGGAGCGCGAGGTGGTGAGCGCCCTGGAGCGCAGCGACTCGCCCCTGATCGATCCCGAAACGCGGTTCTTCCTCCGGGACTGCTACGACCACACCATCCAGATCCTGGACATGGTGGAGACCTACCGGGACCTGGCGGCGAGCCTCCTGGACCTCTACATGTCGTCGGTCAGCAACCGGGTCAACGAGGTCATGAAGGTGCTCACGGTCCTGGCGTCGATCTTCATCCCCCTGACCTTCCTGGCCGGGATCTACGGGATGAACTTCGACCCGGATGCGAGCCCCTGGAACATGCCGGAGCTCGAGTGGTACTGGGGCTACCCGGCGTTCTGGGTGATGGCCGGGGGGATCGTGGTGGGGATGCTGGTGCTCTTCAAGCGGAAGGGGTGGCTGTGAAGGCAAAAGCCCCGGCGCCGCATCCCGCGGGGCCGGGGCTTTCGGATCTGCTTCGGTGGCGTGGGATCCCCCGATCGTCGGGGTCACCCTCCTCGGCGCCACGAAGGCTGGGAGGTATCCCCTACAGGGACGCCACCTCCATCAAATCCTCGTTCGTCACTGGATCACCTCCTTTCTGGGCGTGCCCCTCATCGGCGGGTCCCACCCCGCCCGGCCCCGTGGGGCGCCCGACCCTCGTGGAGCCGCCGGGTCTCCGCCGGCCTGAGCCGGGAGGAGCCCGGAACTGCGGAACCGGGCTCATGATGGGGCACCGCGCGGCTCCTTGTCAAATTCCGGCGGCGGCCTCCCGCGTGACCCTCTCCCACGCCGCCCGGACGTGGCGTTCCTCGGTCGCCGTCTGGCCGACGGACATGCGCAGGGTGTAGCGCCCGCCCAGCCGGGTGTGGGTCAGGTAGAGCTCGCCCGAGGCGTTCAGCCGCTCCAGCAGCGTCTCGTTCTCCGCGTCGCTCCCCCGGTAGCGGAAGCAGACCAGGTTCAGGGCGCGGGGCACCACCAGCTCGAAGCGCTCGTCCGCCTCCACCCTGGAGGCGAAGGCCTCCGCCAGCTCCACGTGGCGCCGGACGGCCGCGCGGATCCCCTCCAGGCCGAACGAGCGCAGCACGAACCAGAGCTTGAGGGCCCGGAAGCGCCGCCCCAGGGGGACCTGCCAGTCCCGGTAGTCGATCACCTTGCCGGACTCGGTGGCCGCGTTGCGCAGGTACTCCGGCAGAACCGACAGGCTCCGCACCAGGGTGGAGCGGTCCCGGACCCAGAAGCAGTCGCAGTCGAACGCCGTGAACATCCACTTGTGGGGGTTGAAGCAGTAGCTGTCGGCGTGCTCCAGCCCGTCGTGGATCCAGCGGTGCTCCGGACACAGGGCGGCGGTCCCGGCCATGGCGGCGTCCACGTGGAGCCAGACCGCCTCGCCCCCCGCTTCGCGGCAGGCCCGGGCGATCTCCCCCACCGGATCGACGGCCAGCGACGACGTGGTCCCCACGGTGGCGCAGACGAAGGCCGGCACCAGCCCGGCCCGACGGTCCGCCGCCATGGCCTCCGCCAGGGCCTCCGGGCGCATGCGGTACCCCGCATCCACATCCACCAGGCGAAGCTTCCCCGCCCCCAGCCCGGCGATCCGCACGGCCTTTTCGATGGACGAGTGGGCCTGGGTGGAGGCGTAGGCCACCAGGTTCCCGGGGGCGCCGGCCTGGGTGGCGGCGAAGCCGGTGGCCCGCTCCCGGGCCGCCACCAGGGCGCAGAGCGCCGCGGAGGAGGCCGTGTCCTGGATCACGCCGCCGCCCTCGGAGGTGGAGAGGAACGCCTCGGGCAGGCCCAGGGCCGGCACCAGCCAGTCCAGCACGTGGGTCTCGAGCTCCGTGCAGGCAGGGCTCGTGGCCCAGAGCATCCCCTGGACGCCGAGACCCGCGGAGGCCAGCTCCCCGAGCACGGAGGGAAACGAGGCGTTCGACGGGAAGTAGGCGAAGAAGCCGGGCGACTGCCAGTGGGTGACCCCCGGGAGGATGACCTCCGTCAGGTCCCGGAGGACGTCCTCGAAGGGCTCCGGCTGCTCCGGCGCCTCCGGGGGGAGGCCGCGGCGGATCTCCCCGGGCTCGACCCGGGACCGGACCGGGTGCTCCCCGATCCGTTCCCGGTAGTCGGCGATCCAGTCCACCAGGGCCTTGCCCCAGCGCCGGAACTCGTCGGGGGTCATGGCATCGCCCATCGCTCGTCCGTCATCGCGTCAGCGTGTCGGTCATCGCCTCAGCGTAGGGTGCGACCCTGTCGCACCCTACTCCCACTCCACGGTGGCCGGCGGCTTCGAGGTCACGTCCCACAGGACCAGGTCGACGCGGTCGCCGAACCCCTCCTCGATCTCAGCCACCAGGTCCTCGACCGCGGGCAGGGGCACCTCGGTGCCCACGCGCGCCGGCCGGCCGGTCATGAAGTCCCCGGTCACGAAGGTGCGCACCGCCACCGAGCGCCGGCCCCCGCGGCCCACCGGCAGGAGCACGGCGAAGGCCTGGGAGACCGCCCCCAGGGTCAGGCGGTCGGTCACCAGGGCGTCGAGCTCGCGGAGGAGGTCCACCGTCCCCTCCTGGAGGTACGTCGGCAGGTGATCCAGCCCCTCCGGCAGCTCCCGGTGGTTGAGGACGTAGGCGGTCCGGTTGACGAAGTCGAACCGGTTCGCCAGGCGGTTGCCGAGCCGGGTGAGCCCGTCCCACTCGGCGCCGGCCAGCCGCCCGCCCTTCGGCCCGGCCACCAGGGCCAGGTAGCGGTAGCTCCGCTGGTCCCCCTGGACTCCCACCGTGCGCACCGGGACCACCGTGCCGCGGTAGGCGGCGTTCCACTCCTCCACCGCCGCGGCGACGGCCCGGGCCTGGTCCGCGGTGGCGCCGCCGGACCCGTGGTCGGCGATCAGGCGCACCGCCAGCCCGGGCCCCGGGAACGGCTGGCGGCCGGCGATCTCCTCCGGCAGGCCCAGCATGCGGGCCACCTGGCGCACCTCGTCCTTGTGCCAGTCCTGGTTGGTCTCCACCACCATGCCCCGCTCCCGGGCGCGGCGCACCAGCTCGATGTCGTTGTGGTGCGTCTTGATCTTGTGGGCGTAGCCGGAGATGGTGGGATTGCCGCTCTCGATCAGGTCCGGCCGCAGGGTCCCCTGGGCCCAGTAGGTCGCGTCGAAGTCCAGGTCCAGCGAGAGGGCCGCCTCCCGGAGGGCCTTGAGGAAGACCTCGCCGATGAGCTGGCGCTTCTCCTCCGGGTCCACCAGGGTCGTGAGGGGCCCCAGCACCCGGCCGTCCACCTCCACCGTGTCGTGGAAGAAGAGCTCGGCGGCGTCCATCCGCTTCAGGTGGACCAGGCCCATCTCCCGTAGCACCCGGCAGATGCGGTCGCTCTCGCCCTTGCGCATCAGCCCGTGGTCGACGTGGACGGCGTAGACCCGCTCGGGGCCCAGGGCCTGGAGCAGGAGGGCCGCCGAGACCGCCGAGTCCACCCCGCCGGAGACGAGGACCAGGCAGGGGTGCTCCCCCACCTGCGCCCGGATCTTGGCCACGGCCGTCTCGATCCGGTCCTCCAGGACGTAGTTGCCCTCCAGGCCGCAGACGCCGTGGAGGAAGTTCGCGAGCATCTGCCGGCCGTGCTCGGTGAGGTCCACCTCGGGGTGGAACTGGACGCCGTACAGCCGGCGCTCCGGATCGGCTACGGCGGCCACGGCGTCCTCGGAGCGGGCCGCGACCCGGAAGCCCTCCGGCATCTCCCGGACGGAGTCCCCGTGGCTCATGAGGACCCGCTGGCGGGGGTCGAGGCCGTCGAAGAGGGGGACCTCCGGGTCGATGTCGAGGTCGGTCACCCCGTACTCCCCGTGCCCCGGGGAGACGGCCCCGCCGAACCGGGCGGCCACCAGGTGCATTCCGTAGCAGATGCCCAGGACCGGAAGCCCCAGCTCCCAGAGCCCGGGGCGGCAGTCGGGCTTCTCGTCCCCCCAGACGCTCGCCGGCCCGCCGGAGAGGATGATGCCGTCGAAGCCCCGGAGCTCGGCCGGGTCCACGTCCAGGGGGAAGATCTCGGAACGCACTCCGAGCTCGCGGACCTTCCGGTCGATCACCTTGGTGTACTGCCCCCCGCAGTCGAGGATGGCGACGGAGTCGATCGTCATGGAAGCTGATGCCCGGGAAAGGGAGAGGCCCGCGGCGCCCCGGGCCGGGCGGAAAGCCTACCAGAATCAGGGGGCTATTCCAGGCCGTGGCGGTCGAGCTTGCGGGCCAGGGACGCGGGGGAGATGCCCAGGAGGTCGGCGGCCCGGGCCCGGTCGCCGCCGCTCCGTTCCAGGGCTTCCAGGAGGGCGTCCCGTTCCGCCGCCTCCAGCCGCTCGGAGAGCCCGGCGAACCGGGCGCTTCCGGCCTCCCCCTCCCCCTCCCGCGGTGCGTCACGGGGGACCGCCGCCTGGAGCCCCCGGAAGTGGGCCGTCTCCAGGGCGCCGCCGTCCGGGCACCGGCCGACGGCGTCCTCCAACACCCGCTCGAGCTCTCCCAGGCGCCCCGGCCAGGGGTGGGCCAGGAGGAGCTCCAGAGCCCGCCGGCTCACGCCGCGCACCGTCTTGCCCCTCCGGGACGAGGCCCGGGTGACGAGTGGCGGGAGGTGGATCTCCACCTCCTCCGGGGTCAGACCCGACTCCGCTCCCCGCAGGCGCTCGGCGAGGTAGGCCAGGAGATCCTCGGCCCAGGGCTGGGGACGGGCGTCGGCCGTGTACGACGCCACCAGCACCGGCCCCCGGTTGTCGGGCGGCGGGAACACCCAGGCCCGGCCGGACGGGGTCGCGAGCTCCCGGGGCTCTCCGTCCTCCGGGGCTCCGTCCCCCAGCACGCCGTCGGCGACGCGCGCCGTCACCTCGTCGGAGGGCACCGCGCCGACGCAGTCCCGGAGGAAGAGGTCCCCCTCCACCGGCGCGAAGCTCCACAGACCCGCGGCGCCCACGGCCTCGGCGACCCGGCGCAGCACGCTCTCGCGGGCTCGCTGGTGCGAGGCCGGCGTCAGGCTCTCGAGCTCGCGCACCAGGTCCAGGACCGGCAGGGGCGCCGTCTCGGCGACCCGCCCCCGGCGCCGGGGGGTGTCGCGCTCCGGCTCCGGGGCGATCGCCAGGGCCAGCTCCAGGTCCCCCGGGTCGACCTCCTGGAGGCTCAGCTCCGCCCGGCCCAGCTGGACGGTCTCGCCGGCACGGAGGGTGACCCGCCGCACCCGGCGCCCCCGGAAGATCAGCCCGTTCCTCGATTGCAGGTCCACCAGCTCCAGGCCCCCGGGAACCGCCGCCACCCGGGCGTGGCGCCGGGAGACGCCGGGGCAGTCGAGGACGAGGTCGGTGTCGGGGGCGGAGCCCAGGGTCGCGGGTCCCGGTTCGGGGACCGGCAGGTGGCGGACCTCGCCGCCGCAAATGGCGACCAGCCGGAGCACGCTCACCGCCGGACCCGGGCCGGACACCATCCCGGCGGTGCCTCCGCGGCGCCGGACGTTGCGGTCCCGGTGCGCCTCCGGATGGTGGTCGTCTGCTCCCTCATGGCCGTGGGGATCCCCGCCCGGCACCGGGAGGCGAGACCGGCCCGCGGCTCCCGGCCGAACGGGGGGCTCTGGTCGCGTGGGTCTCCACCCGGACGTGGCGTCGAGGGGCGAACCCTTTCACCCCTGCGTCCCGGGAGGTGAGTGCGCTCCGAAGGTCTCCCCTCGAGGGACGGACCGATCGCGGCGCTTCGCCACCAGCGAGGCAGGTGCACCCGGAGGCGCCTGGCCGGCATCATGCAGAGATCAATGTAGCACGGAATCCGGGGGTGGGGGCGTGCTCCCGGAGGGAAGGGACCTGGTGGGCCGTCAGGGAATCGAACCCTGGACCCGCGGATTAAAAGTCCGCTGCTCTGCCTGGCTGAGCTAACGGCCCACGAAGGTCAAATCCATGCTAGAAAAGAGTTTACCGGAACTTCGCTAAATCCGCCAACCCGGGGCGCCGGCGGCCCTCATCGCCGGACCTCCGGCGCCCCATCCCTCTCCTGTCCCGCTTCCGGGTCGGCCCGTACTGTGTCGTTTAGGGTAAACTCCATTTGCGTTAAGGTTTCTGGACCATGGGGCGACACCGACACATATCGAGGGACGTTCTACTCGCGGCCCGCCGGGGAGAGCTTTCCGGGGACGACCTCGTCGAGCGGCTGGTCGCGCGGCTGGCCGAGCTCTGTCCGGTCTGCCGGGACGAGATCCTGACCGCCGACGCGGCCGGCTCTTCGGAGGCCGGCTATTCGGAGGAGAGCTACCAGGAGCCCGTGGCCCGCGCGCTGCAGATCGGCGAGGACCTCGCCCTCCTCAAGCGGGACGCCGCGTCGGTCCCCGAGCTCCTCGGGATCCTCCGGGGGCTCTCCGTCGAGCAGAGGGACCTCCGCATCCGCAACGCTCCGGACCGCTTCGGCAACCGGTCCCTCGGGGAGGAGCTCCTCGATCAGGCCCGGGCCTGCCTCCCCGATGACCCTGAAGGGTCCCTCGGCTGGGCCCGGACCGTCGAGACCGTCGCGGAAGCGTACCCCACGCCGTATCCGCCCCACGAGGTCCTGGCGTTGGCGTATCAGGGCAACGCCCACCGGGCCATCGGCGACTTCGACCGCGCCCGGCGGCACCTCCTGCGGGCTCGGGAGCTGGCGGAGCGGGCCGGGGGCGTGGATCTGGACGTCACGGCCGAGCTCGACAGCTTCTTCGGGTCCCTCGACACCGACCTCAGCCGGTTCCCGGAGGCCGCCGAAACGCTGGAGCGCGCCGCCGAGCTCTTCGGGCTCCTGGGCGAGGACGAGCGCCGGGCTCGGGTACTGATCAAGCTCGGGGTGCTCCGGGCCCTCATGGGCGACCTGCCCGCCGCCCTCGAGACCGACCGGGCGGCCGTCGCTCTCCTCGTGCCCGAGGAGTCCCCGAGCCTCTACCTGGCGGGCCGGCTCAACTTCGCCGTCCACCTGGCCGACGCCGGCGAGCCACTGGCGGCCCGGGAAGTGCTGGAGTCCGAGCTCGAGCGGTACCGCCAGGCGGGCGCCTTCCTCCGCGTGCGCTTCGATGCCCTCAGGGCCCGCCTCTCCGTCGAGCTGGGCGACCCCGCCGGAGCGGAGTCCATGTACCGCAAGGTCCTCGAGGAGTTCGAGCGCCAGCGCCAGGGCTTCTCCGCCGCCCACGTCTGCCTGGAGCTCGGCGCTCTGTACCTGGAGCAGGGGCGCTTCGACGACCTGGAGGAGATCGCCGCCCAGGCCGTGGCCCTCTTCGAGGTCCACGAGACCCATCGCGAGGCCCTGGCCGCTCTCGCTCTCCTCCACGAGGCCACCCGCGCCCGCCGGCTCACGAGCGGGACCCTCCAGCGCATCGGCCGCTTCCTCGAGCGAGCCCAGCGGGACCCCGCGGCCAGGCGCCAGCAGCGGAACTAGGGGCGGGCCTCGAGCTCCGAGACCTCGGCGATCCGATCGAAGTGGCCGTCGCCGTGGAGGAGCTCGGCTCCGGCGGTGATCGCCGAGGCGGCGATGATCAGATCGGTGGCAGGGATCGTGATCCCGTCCCGTCGAAGGGTGAACCCCAGGTTGCAGGCGCGGTCGAACTGCTCGCGGCCCAGGTCCAGGAAGTGGAACGCCTTGAAATCGGAGGTCAGTGTCTTCCGCTCCTCGTCCCCGCGAGCGAAGGCGAGGAGCTCCACCTGGACGACGCCGTTGACGGCCGCGCGGTCCGCGGCGATGACCTCGGCCACGGCGGCCCGGACCTCCGGGTCCCCTTGCGGCCGGTAGTACTCGATGAGCGCCGAGGTGTCCAGGAGGATCACCCCTCCTCCCGCAGGCGTCGGAGGGTTTCCTGGTCCAGGTCGAGCTCCACCCGGCCGGCGTGACTCAGCACCTCCTCCAGCCGCCGCCGCCGGAGGGCCTCCTCCAGCGCCCGCCGGATCGCCTCCGCTTTGGTCTTGACGTCATAGGCCTTCCGGGTCTCCTCGAGCAGGTCTTCGTCCACGGTGATGGTCATGCGGGTCACGGAGCACCTCCAGGGCGCACCAAGCTACCACACCAGGCGTCGTCACCACATCTCGGAGCTCAGCCAGGGCCGGCGAGGCCGTGGTGGCGGCTTGGCTCGTCGACTGGCTTCGGACGGAGGGCCACGACGTGCTGGACGTGCGCACCCTCGGCTCGGACCCCGGGGATCGCCGGCTCCTTCAGGTGGCCTCCGAAACCGGGCGGACGATCTGTTCCTTGAAGTTTTCGTCTGCGAGGAGCTGAAACACGCCAAGGCCGGAGTTCAAGCGCGTGCTGCAGCGCGCTCGCGGATCCGACGCCGCAGATCGGCCGTCGGATACTTCGCCTCCCACTTCCGGTGCGAGCGTTCAGCTTCAGCCTCGCTCTCCGCAAGGTAGGCGTCGACCTCGGCCCGGTTCTTCAGGATGAACGCGATGGTGGCGTAGACGTCGCCCAGGTCCAGCGTGGGGTAGCTCGCGACGATCTCCTCGGCCGAGGCACCGGCGTCGAACGCGTGGACGACCCGCTCAAGCATGACGCGGGATGAGCCGATCCGGATCACACCGGACTCGTCGGTTCTCAGCGGGCTCGCGACGGTAGCTGTTGCCAGGCTCATGGCTGCTCCATGCTCAAACGGCAGTATATCCCTTCCGGTGATTGCGTCTGCCGCCGAGCGGAGGGCCTCCTGATTGCTGGTCATGGAGCGCTCCGTGATCGGCCGGTACCGGTCACCGTGGCAGAAATCTCGCCGGTTGTCCACGCCATCACCGTCCTGGTCGCCACCGTCCTGGTCGCCCGGAGGCCGGAAGCTCATGCAGCCGCCGGTGGCGTCTCTTCATCAGCAGGGAGGTCCCACCACCGGCTCCTGGACCTGGATGTGGACGTGACGGGGAGGTGCGGAGGTCGCCGGTGGCGAGATCGGCGACCCGGCGCTTGCCGCAGCTCCGGCGGCGGGCTCGGCTCCTCGACCCGGTGGAGGCCCGTCGGCGCCGCGTGAGGGCTCAAGAGCTTGCAGGCTTCCCCCGCTCGTGCGTCAGTCTGAGCTGAGGTGCTCGAGGTACGGAGCACTCACGCCTACCACCAGGTCACGGGGGCTTCGGTCAAACCCCCCGTTCGGCATGTCGTACTCCACGTCGATCTTGAGCATCGGACACTTCGGATGCCGAAGACGATTCGTGCCCAACTCGTGGACGCCGCCGTCGAGCTCGAAGAGGTCCATCACTTCCCAGCGCCGCATTCCGGCCAGCACCTGGTCGATCCTCGCGACGCACTCCCTCTCAACCCATTCCTGATGCTCCAAGACCGTGCACGGACACTCTGAAGCGTCGTGGGGAGTGACCGACCAGCCGCTTTCGACCACGCTCCGCCCCTCGGTAGCGGCTGCTTCACGTAGGTGCACGCACTCGGCGGTGAACTCTGTAGAGAAGCGTGACTCGGGCGTCCACCGCTCCATCGGCCTCCAGCGATCCTCGCCTTTCGGAGCTCGTCGTTCCCCCTCCAAGATCGCGTGAGCGCACTCCTCCCACCACTCGGCATGAAATGCCTGGGAGCAGACTTCAACCCCTTGATCGCTCGCGCGTAAGGGGACGACCAGGGTGATCAGCACGACCAAGGCTTGAACCGGTGTGGGCGGTTTGACCTTCTCTCTGGTCCTCATGACCGCAGCTCCCCTCTCGGCGGTGGCCCGATTCTGATCTCAGGCGCAGGTACCTCCTCCATCAGTCTTCGATCCCGAAGAACTCGCGGAGCGCCCGACGCATGACCTCCGCCTTGGAGCATCGAAGCCGCTCCGCGGCCTCGACGAGACCGTCGAGCTCGTCCGCGTGGAGGTAGGTGACCTCTCTGTAGAGGCGGCCCTTGTCCGGCTTGCGTTGCGCGCTCGGTCTCTTGCCCTTCGGCATACGGCGACTCTACAGAGAGTGGAGCGCCACATGATGTCTACAGTAGGTACCTTGTATGCACCCATGCTGGTGTCTTGACGAGCACTCAACCGGCCCCGGCGGGTGGTGGCGCACCCGCCGGGGCCTGACCACTCAAGGAGGTATGAGCTCCATGAGCAGCTTGCGCGATCGTATCTCGCCCGCCGACCCGGCGACTTCCGATCTCCGGGTCACCCTGTTCACCGGCCTCGCGCTCCTCTGCAAGGGCGCCGAGGTCCTGTCGGCGCTCCCGGCCTCGGAAGCGGCCCTTGCCTCCGGGGACCCGGAGCGCTTTCGGCTGCTGTCGGCCGGGGAGGCGGCCCTGGGGTGGCTCGTGGGCCACGGGGCCGGGGACTCCGTCGACGACCTGGGGCGGGAGAGCGCCCTGGGGGAAGCGGCGGCGGCCCTGGACTGGAGTGAGGAGGAGCTGGAGCGGCATTTCGCTGCAGCCCTGGCCGACTGGCGGAGGGAGGAGTGATGCCGGGGGCGGCGCGGCGGGACGTGCCCCCTTCTCCCCCGCCGGCGAGCCTGGTCCGGGACACCCCTCCGGAGGAGCGCCCCCGGCAGCGGTTGCTCCGGAGCGGGCCGGAGGCGCTGTCCGACCCGGAGGTTCTGGCGCTGGTGCTGGGGAACGTGTGCCGGGAGGTCTGCTCCCTGGCGCTGGCCCGGGACGTCCTGGAGGAGGTCGGGGGGCTGGCGGGGCTGGTGGGGGTGCGGCCGGAGTCGCTCCGTCGGCGGCGGGCGTGGTGACGGACTGGTGCGCATCCTTCGGACGCCCGAAGGCTCTTGTGCCCTGGCGAAGCGAGTCCTGGTATCCTGGTGGGGATTCACGGAGACCGCCTATGCCGACCGCCTTGAGCCTGGAAGATTTGGGGATTCGCCAGCCGCCTCCCCTGTCGGTGTCGCAGAGCCGACCTGCCAGCGACGGGGCCGGCGAAAGAACCCACATCGAGGAAGACCTCCCCCGGTTCACGAGGGAGATGACCGCCAAGCTGGAGCGCCTGGCCACCCAGGCCGAGGACGAGGTGGCGACGGAAGGTGTCGAATTCCTCGACGGCCTGATCGATCGCCTCGCGGCCATCGAGGAGGGTACGCGAGCGCAATGGCGCGAGATGAAAAAAACTCGGGACAAGGGTTGCGAGATTCGCAAGATCCTCCAGGACCTTCCGGAGTCGGCGGCCGGGCGGCAGCTGCTGCTCCAAAGTGTTGAGGAGCCGGTGGCCCGGATCGAGGCCTGGATCGAGGCGTCTGAGGCCCTCCTTCCGGCGTACCGGGACGCCCGGTGGAAGCTGATGGCCCTCCGGGCCGACCACGAGGACGCCGGCGACGCTCCCGTCTTCGAAGATCCGGAACAGTTGGAGCAGTACCTGACCCGCGGCTGAGCCGGTGCCTGGCGCCGGCAAGGACGATGCGGCCGTCCGGATCAAGCCTTCACGGCGCTGGGAGGCCCGGCTACTTCACTGCGGTGAAGGCGGCAGTGGTCCCCGTATGCAGGACAGCGTCACTCAAACCGTAAACTGTCCACAGAACCGGGTCAGGTCCAGTTCGAGGCGTGCAGCGCGGTGGGGGTGACCCTGGTGGACCACCTGATCCTCGGCGGGACCCGGCGGTGGGAGTCGCTCCGGGAGCGGCGGGCGTGGTGATTGGTAGGATGACGACCCGATGCCCGCGCCCTCTCCGCCTATCAAGCTCACGCACGAGGACTACCTCAACCTGCCCGAGGACGGCAAGCGCCACGAGCTGATCGATGGGGAGCACTACGCGACACGTGCGCCGTTCACCCGGCACCAGATCCTCCTGGCCAACCTGTTCCGGGCCCTGGACCGGTGGGTGGACGAGGGGGACCTGGGGCGGGTCCTGCCGGCCCCGGTGGACGTGGTGCTCTCCGAGGTGGACGTGGTGCAGCCGGACCTCCTCTTCCTCGCCCGAGAGCACCTGGATCGCCTGACGGAGGCGAACGTCCGCGGGGCGCCGGACCTGGTGGTGGAGATCGTCTCGGAGTCCACCCGGAAGACCGACGAGATCACGAAGCGCCACCTCTACGAGCGCTACGGCGTGCCGGAGTACTGGATCGTCGATCCGGTCCTGGAGTCGGTGAAGGTCTACCGGGGGGCTCCGGGAGAGCGCTACGCCCGCGCGTCCGCGCTCACCCGGGAGGCCGGGGAGACCGGGGATTCCCTGGCCACTCCGCTCCTGCCGGGCCTGAAGGTTCGCCTCGAGGACGTCTTTCGCTAGCGAGCGGCGCCTGCAGCAATCTTGAAAATTCGATGCCGGCCATCGAATTTTCAAGGTAAGCTCAGGCCATGATCTCCCGACCCGGTGCCCTCCGGCGCATCCGATCCGTCTTCCGGGTCCACCCTGTGGCCGCCCTGCTGGGGCCGCGCCAGTGTGGCAAGACGACGCTCGCCCGGCGGTTCGCGGAGGGAAGCGAGAGGAGCACCTTCTTCGACCTCGAAAACCCCGTCGATCGCCAGCGCCTCTCCAACCCCATGCGGGTCCTGGGCGGACTCGAGGGGCTGGTGGTGATCGACGAGGTCCAGCAGCAGCCGGAGCTCTTCGAGGTCCTTCGCGTCCTGGTGGACCGGCCCGGCCAGTCGACGCGGTTCCTCGTCCTGGGGAGCGCCTCGCCGCGCCTGGTGGCGGGAGTGGCCGAGACGCTCGCGGGCCGGGTCGACACGGTCGATCTGTCCGGCTTCTCCCTCGCCGAGGTCGGAGAGGAGAGCCGCGACCGGCTCTGGGTCCGGGGCGGCTTTCCCCGAAGCTTCCTGGCCGACGACGAGGAGGCCAGCTTCGCCTGGAGGGACGCCTTCGTACGGACCTTCCTCGAGCGCGACCTCCCCCAGCTCGGGATCACGATCCCCGCCGAAGCCCTCCGCCGCTTCTGGACGATGATCGCCCACAGCCATGCGCAGGTCTGGAACGCCTCGGGCATCGGCCGGTCCCTGGGGGCCTCGGACCACACGGTCCGGCGCTACCTGGACGTCCTCGCGGGCGCCTTCATGCTGCGGGTGTTGCCCCCGTGGTACGAAAACCTCAAGAAGCGCCAGGTCAAGGCACCGAAGGTCTACCTCCGCGACAGCGGTCTGCTGCACACCCTCCTCCGGCTGCGGACCCAGCACGAGCTCCTGGGCCATCCGAAGCTGGGCGCCTCGTGGGAGGGTTTAGCCCTGGAGCAGATCCTGGTCGCCCTGAACACGCGGGACGCCTACTTCTGGGCCACCCACGCGGGCGCGGAGCTGGACCTCCTCGTGATGGACCGCGGCCGGCGCTTCGGATTCGAGCTCAAGTATGCGGAAGCGCCGTCGGTGAGCCGGTCCATGCGCAGCGCAGTCCGGGACCTGGGGCTCGATCGGCTGTGGATCGTCGTCCCGGACGGGCCCGGCTGGGAGATCGACGAGCGCATCGCGGTGACTCCCCTGGCCGGAGTGGCGCAGGCCTTCGAGGCCGCCGCGTCGCCAAGCGGCTGACCGAGTTGCAGGATGGCGCGCTGCCGACCCGCTCCGCCCGGCCGATCCGGCGTTCGCGGAGATCCGGAGGGAACAGGAGCGTGGTCACGGCGAGACCGAACGCCTGGGCCACGGGTTCCTCTTGGCTGCAGCTCGTCGCCCCGAAGATGATACAAAGCAGGTCCTGTAGCTCGGTTTTCGAACCAGGCGCAACCGGACTCCAGCCTCGCCCTGCGAGCCATGACGCTCGACTACCACCTTCCCGAACTCCCCTATGTCCGGCTGCGGGCCACGTTCCGGGCGCTGGAGGCGGCCCGGCTGCCGGCCTTCAAGGGGTCCATGCTCCGCGGGGCCTTCGGCCATGCCCTGCGCAAGGCGGTCTGCACCATGGGGCCGAAGCAGCCGTGCGAGACCTGCACCCTGCGCGGGCCGTGCGTCCACACCCGGCTCTTCGAGACGTTCCTCCAGGGGGAGCCGCCGCCGTTCCTCCGGGGGCTCACCACGGCGCCGCGACCGTATGTGTTCGAGCCGCTCTCCGGCACCGAGGAAGAGCTGGAGGCCGGGGGAACGCTGGCCACGGACCTCCTCCTCTTCGGCCAGGCCACGGAGCTTCAGGCCTACGCCGTCGTGGCCCTGGAGCGGATGGCCGCCGGCGGGCTGGGCCCGGAGCGGCGACCGTTCCGGCTGGAGGAGGTGGCCTACCCCCTGCCGGAGGCGGACGGCGGAGGGTGGGCCACCGGCTACCGGGCCGGCGGGGCCTCCCTCACAGGAGCCCCGTTCCTCCTGGCGGGGGGGCTTCCTGGAGGAACGGAGCCGACCCCGGAGCGGCTGACCCTCCGGTTCGCGACGCCGACCCGGATCCGGGTGGACGGGCGGCTCCAGGACCACCTGTCCTTCCGCCGGCTCGCCTTCCCCATGCTCCGCCGGGTCCTGGAGCTCGCCCACTGCCACGTGCCCGGCGCCACGGTGGACTGGGAGTTCCAGCCGCTCCTCCAGCGGGCAGACGACGTCCGGGTGTCGCGGACCGACCTCCAGTGGCAGCCGCTGGCCCGGTACTCGAACCGTCAGCGGCGCTCCCACAGCCTGAGCGGCTTCACCGGCACCGTGGAGGTCGAAGGTCCCCTGGAGCCCTTCCTCCCCCTGCTGCGCGCCATCGAAGTGGTCCACGTGGGCAAGGGGGCGACCTTCGGGCTGGGCAAGGTGGAGCTGAGCGGGTAGGGCCTCCGGTAGGGGCCGGAACGGCGCCGGGACCCGGCCGCTCCAGGAGATCCAGCCTCCAGCCCAAGGACACCCGCCGCCATATCCGATACACTGCGGAAGCACTGTCGAAGAGGCAATCGAGCGCCATGCCATATGCAAGGCCATATGCAAGAAAAATACCGTCGGCGAAACGGTCAAATCGTCCAGAGGTTCTCCGGAGCCCGGTAACTCCTTGCATAACAGTGATTTACGGACGCTGCCGCGCCGCGGCTTCGGCATCCCGACACCCCGAATCCACCCCGCGGAGAGGAGGTTTTCCGCAGAGCCCCTGGAAGCCACTGAAAACACACGACTTAAAAGCCCTGCTGCCGGAAAGGCCCTGATCAGTACGGAGGGATTGCGACCTTTCTATCATTTCATCGTCTAGATCGAGAAATCGCACGGCCGGAAAGGCCCTGATCAGTACGGAGGGATTGCGACGCCCCAGCCCACCACCCTCCTCTACTACCCAGGCCACCGCCGGAAAGGCCCTGATCAGTACGGAGGGATTGCGACGAAGCCTTCGGCCGGGCCAAGGAGTACAACTACCGTGACGGGTCGGAAAGGCCCTGATCAGTACGGAGGGATTGCGACCTTTTTCTAGGAAGCAGACCGTAGAAGTTACAGATATGTCGGAAAGGCCCTGATCAGTACGGAGGGATTGCGACGTGAGGCCCATGCGCTGGGCGCGGCGGGCGGGGATCAGGTCGGAAAGGCCCTGATCAGTACGGAGAGGTCGGGACCCGGCCTTGGCCGGTGGTCGGTGCATTCCGCCCCCTCACCCCCCTCCCCGGCCGAGCAGAGCTCGGCCGCTTCACGCGTCGGGATCGGCCGGAAGGGTGGCGTTGCGTGAAGCGGCCGACCTCTGCGTCGGCCGGTGTCAAGGGACGCGGACTCTTACGACCTTGGTGGACGTCTACTGTTACGACCCCTCCCCGGTTCATCGTCGTCGGGGCTGTGGTCGCTGTGGGAGACCCGGGCGGGGGCCGGGGGCGGGTCTTCCAAGCCCTGTGGGAGCGGTGGGAGGGTGCGGGGGCCCGGGCGGGGCAGCAGCCTTCCACGGCTTCCACAGGGCGGCAGCGTCCACAGCCCGGGAGGGTGGGGGTGAGCGCGCTCACTTCAGAATCCTCTCAAGGTCCCGGAGCCGGTAGGAGCGGCCCTTGATGTTGAAGACATGGCACCGGTGCAGCAGCCGGTCGAGCAGAGCCGTGGCCATGGCCTCATCGTCGGCGAGGATCTCGGGCCAGTCCTTGACCGCCTTGTTGGTGGTGATCAGGGTGGCTCCCCGACGGTAGCGGTAGCTGACCAGGCGGAAGAAGAGGCTCGCCTCCTGACGGTTCATCGCCTGGAAGCCGACCTCATCGACGATGAGCAGGGCCACCTTCAGGTACTTCTTCCTGCGCAGCCTCTGGGGGGCGATGTCGGCGTCCTTCTTCATCTCGTGGAGCAGGTCGTCGAGGCGGAAGAACGCCACGGAGAAGCCGTTCTCGACCGCCTTGACCCCGAGGCCCACGGCCAGGTGGGTCTTGCCCACGCCGGGTGGTCCCTGGAGCAGCACGGTGGCGTGCTCGCGGATCCACTCGCAGGTCGCCAGGGTCTCGATCCGGCTCTTCTCGACCGAGGGCTGGAAGGTGAAGTCGAAGTTGCCCAAGCTCTGGCCGGGCGGGAGCCCGGAGAGCCGCAGCGAGGTCTTGATGCGTCGCTGCTCGCGCTCGGTGAGCTCGGCCGAGAGGAGCTCGTCGAGGACCCGGTGAGCCGGCTGGTCCTTCTTGGCCGCGGTCTCCAGGAGCTCGGCCAGGCGCTCGGCGGCGTGGGGGAGCCCGGCGGCCTCGAGCCGGCCGCGGGTGACGTCGAGATCGACTCGTCCTCGTTGCGGCTTCGTCATCGGGCCACCTCCGCCAAGGCGTCGTAAAGGTCCAAGGGACGCTGCTCGACCGGCATCTCGACGATCTCCTGGAGCTTCTGCCCCATGCGGCCGAGCGGCCGGGGCGGGAGCAGCTCCGCCGTCGCCTCGCCTTCGTAGCAGGCCGGGTCGATCAGGAGGCGCTCCGGCGTGTGCCGGGGGTACTCCTGGACCACCCGGCCGTCGGCGAAGACCTGGACCGTCTCGGCGCAGCCACGGACCTCGACCCGCCGACCCACGAGCTCGAAGGGCACGGTGTAGGAGCGGCCCTCGAAGCGCACGGTGCAGTCCCGATGGACCGGCCGGGTCACGGCCACCTCGAAGGGCTCGGGCAGGATCGGAAGCGGCGCCAGGCGCTCGAGCTCGCGCTCCCAGCTCTCGTAGACCGTCCGCCCGGTGGCCGGGCAGAGGGTCCGCTGGGCCCAGCGCTCGATCTTCCGGTTTGTGCGCTCCTGGAGCTCCTCGAGGCCGTCCGAGGGCCGGCGGGTGACGCCCAGCAGGCGCGAGAGCCAGACCTTCGACTCCGCCTTGCCCTTCGCCTCGGCGTCGCCGGCGTTGCAGGCGTCGACGTGGAAGCCCACCGTCCGGGCGTAGGCCTGGTAGGCCGGATGGACCCTGCCCGTGGGACCGGCCCCCGAGGCGATCGCCGTCCGGACGTTGTCGACGCGGTTGACCGCCGCCACGCCCGCGAGACGGCGGAAGGCCTCGTTGTGGCAGGTCAGCCAGGCCAGCAGGTGCGCGCGCCGGCTCCACACCACCGCCGGCATCCGGCTGTGCGAGAGCACCATGACGAAGGCATGGAGCGGCTCCGGCCCGGAGCCGACGTCCACCGAGGGAAACTCCCCCCAGTCCGTCTGGCTCTGGGCCCCCGGAGGTGTTTCCACCCGCCGGTACGTCCGCATCCGCGGCTTCGGGTACTTCGAGCGCACGTAGCGCAGCACCGTCCGGTAGCCCTCCGTGTAGCCGTGCTCGGAGACCAGGTGCTCCCACAGGTCCATCACGTTGACCGGGCGCGCGCCGGCCGCGTGCTCGGCGAACCAGGCCTCGATCACGGGAGCCACCGCCTCGGCCTTGAACGCCCGCTCCTCCCGGCCGTCGCTGGCCCCTGCGGCCTGGCGCCTCAGGTGGTAACGCACCGCCCCCTCGCTCACACCCAGGGTGCGCGCGATTTCGCAGTGATTCTGGCCCGTCTCGGCCAGCACTCCGATCGTCACAACTGCCTCCTTCGAGAGACGTTTCGCCGCCATCTCGCCCCCCTTTCTCCGGGCACCGTACCCGGAGCAGGAGCTACTTGGCGGCCACGACCCTCAGCTATGGGAGGGGTCGTAACACTTCGCGTCCACTAAGGAGGATTCTGCAGAAGTCCGTGTCAGCCGGAGTCGGCCGGCGCCGGCCGACGGCCTCCGAAGGGCCTCGGTCAGCACGAACCCAGCCCGGTCACCACGGAGCCCAGGCATCCCCGCCCCCCGGAGTCCCGGTGCCGAGGGCGGCCGGTCCCGGGGAGGAACCTCACCCCATCCCGCAGAAAGACGGCGGTGGGTGGTCCCGGTGCCGAGGGCGGACGGTCCCGGGGAGGAACCGTTGGACCGCCACCGGCGGGCACGGGGGTGCCTGCGGGTCGCGCGCTGCCGGCGGGCCCCCGGCGGCGGAGCGCGTGGAGGGTCTCGAAAGGGCCGAGCGAGGCCCGGCGCCGGCGGGCGGGGGGTGAGGAGCGCTACGGGGACCCGGCCCAGGGTCACTCGTGGCGTTCGACGTACTCCAGGATCGCTTCCCGGATCAGGTCCGACTCGGCGCGGTACCGCCGCTCGGCCAGGTCCTGGACCTTCTGGGCGAGCTCCGGCGGCAGGTAGACGACGCGGCGGATGAGCCCGCCGGAGGTCCGGGTCTTGACTTCCGGCACCTTCTTCGCTCTTCGGGCGGCCATGGCGTCGGACGCTACCAGCCTCCATCTTGACATGTCCAGCTAACGTGCATACAGTATGTATTTAGGGCGGGGTTGGTCCCGCCCCACAAACGAAAGCGGCCCCGACAAGCGCGGACACGCCTGCCGGGGCCTGGCCACTCAAGGAGGTCACATCTCCATGAGCAGCTTGAGTGATGGTATCGCGCCCGCCGGCCCGGCGCACTCCGATGTCCGGGTCACCCTCTTGACCGCCCTCGCCCACCTCTGCCAGGGGGCGGAGCTCCTCTCCCACCTCCCGGCTCCGGAGACGGCCCTTCCCCGGGGCGACCCGGAGCGGTTCCGGCTGCTTTCGGCCGGCGAGGCGGCCCTGGGCCGGCTCGTGGGCCAGCAGGCGGGGGACTCCGTGGACGCCCTGGGCCGGGAGAGCGCCCTGGGCGACGCCGCGGCGGCCCTGGCCTGGCCGGAGGCGGAGCTGGAGCGCCACTTCGCCGCCGCCCTGGCCGACTGGTGGGAGGACGTCTGATGCCCGCCGCGGCCGGAAAGCCCCCGTCGAGCGCCGCGTCCCCCCACCCGGCGCGGCCCCCGGCCCCGCCGGCCTCTGCCCCGCCGGGCCCGATCCGGGCGACCCCGCCGGAGGAGCGCCCACGGCAGCGCCTCCTCCGGAGCGGCCCGGAGGCCCTGTCGGACCCGGAGCTCCTGGCCCTGGTCCTGGGCAACGGCTGCCGGGAGGTCTGCCCCCTGGCGCTGGCCCGGGAGGTCCTGGCCGAAGCCGGCGGCCTGTCGGGCCTGGTGCGTCTCCCGCCGGAGGCCCTCCGCCGCCGGGGCCTGGGGGAGGCGAAGGCCGCCGCCCTGCTCGCGGCCCTGGACCTGGCCCGCCGCCTGGCCCGGGCGGAGCTTCCGGAGCGCGAGCTCCTCAGCAAACGCCGCGACGTGGCCCGCTACCTGGTGCTGCGCTACGCCGCCCGGGACCAGGAGGTCATGGGCGCCCTCCATCTGGACACCCGGCACCGGCTCCTGGGGGAAGGTGAGGTCTTCCGCGGCACCCTCCACCGGGCCGCCGTCGAGCCCCGCCAGATCCTCGCCCAGGCCCTCCTCCGGGGAGCCGCCGGCGTGGTCGTCAGTCATTATGTTGCGCGGAACATAATGGAACTTGGGGGTCTCCATTTAACCGGAGTAGACTTGCCCGGTGAGCTACCCGCGTGC
>JBKHJP010000017.1:0-25851 GCA_046538065.1 Thermoanaerobaculia bacterium
CCCTGGAGGTCCGCTGGGACGGCGGGAGCCTGGGCTGCCACCCGCTGGCGCCCGGGGCCCGGCGCCTGGACTTGCCGGTGGATGCGGCGCCGGGTCTCCACGAGGTGGCGCTGGAGCCCCTGGCCGGGGGCCGGGTCTACCCTGGGAGGGTGGCGCTGAAGCCGCCACGCCGGCCAGCACCGCCAGGGTGAAGGCGACCGCCGGGATCGTCAGCCCGAACTCCACGGTCTCGTGGAGCCCCACGGCGGCCAGGGCACCCAGGGCCGCCAGGGCGGCGGCCCGGTGCTCCGAGCGGGCGCCGCGGCGCAGCACCTGCGCCAGCCGCAGGAGGAGGGCCCCGAGCCCCACGGCGAACAGGCCGGCGCCGGCGAGGCCGGTGGTGGCCAGGAGTTCCAGCGGGTCGCTGTGGGCGTGGCGCCACGCCAGGGGTACCTCGTCGGGCTGGACCAGCGGGAAGGCGTCGTAGAAGGTCCCGGCCCCGGTGCCCAGGAGCGGGAACCTCTGCCACAGCTCCAGGGTGGCCCGGTGGACCTCGAAGCGCACGGCCCCGGAGACCTCGTAGGCCGACGTCTCCGCCAGCCGGCCCACGCCCTGGCGCGCGCCGAGGAGCACCACCAGGGCCACACCGGCGGCGGCCACCACGGCGCCCGCCCCGGCCAGGGCCAGGCGCTGGCGCCGGCGCCCCCCCCGCAAAGTCGCCGCCGCCAGGAGCCCCTGCACCACGGTGCCCGCCACGGCGGCCAGCAGCCCGGCCCGGGAGCCGGTGAAGGCCAGGGCGGCGAACAGCGTGAGCCACGCCAGGACGGGCCCGGCCACCCAGGCGACGCGCACCTCGGCGCGTTCCGCCCGGCGCGCCTTGCGCAGACCCCACCAGCCCCAGGCGAAGGCCAGGGCCACGGCGATCTCCAGGAGCTCGGCGAAGTGGTTCGGATTGATGAAGGTGCCCCGGAGGCGCCCCGCTCCCTGGAGCTCGGCCCCAAACAGGGTCTTCGCCCCGGCGAGCCACCGGGGCGCCCCGAAGAGGATTTGGACCAGGGCCGTCACCACGATGGCCGCCAGGACCAGCCGCCGGCCCGCCCGGGAGGTACCCGCCTGGACCGCGGCCAACAGCGCCACAGCCAGGGCCGCGAAACGCAGGGCGCTCCGCCGGCTCACCTCCGGCGCCAGACTCAGGCGGACGGCGGGAAGCTCCCCTTCGGCCTCGGCGACGCCCTCCAGAGCCGCCGCCGACTCCGCCGCCAGGCGGGCGTGCTCCGGGGAGAGGACCGAGGCCACCGCCGGCGGCCAGGCCAGGCTCTGCGCCAGAGCCAACCCGCCCAGGAGCAGGAGGGCTGCGGCGGGCACCGCCACGGTCCGGAGGCGGGAGACGGAGGGCACTACCAGGAGACCCAGGGCGAGGGTGGCGGCGAAGCCCGCCTCCAGCAGGGCGGCTCCCCAAGGGGTCACGCTCCCGAACCACCAGGGAGCCCACAGCACGAGAGCCGCGACGGGGGCTGCCACCAGGAGGCCGCGATGCCGTATCATGGGGCCATCGGAAGGAAGAACCTCGCGGGTCCTCGGGTCCCCGGACCCGCCACCTCTGGACGTTCCAGGCACGGGGAGTCTATGTATCGGGCCAGTACAATCGCATTTTCCGCAGCGCTTCTCGCCGGTTTCGCGGCGGTACCGCAGGCGGCGTGGGGGCAGTTCGCCCAGTATACGCAACCCGGGACGGTGGACCGCGGAGGGCCGGAGGCCACGCGGAACCAGTTCGAGGACGCCCTGGAGAGGTCCCGGTGGCGACTGGGTCCCGTCCGGCTCCAGCCCTGGATCGGCGTACGCGACCTGCAATGGTCCGCCAACCCCCTGGGCGCCGGCGAAGGCTCGGAGTCCGAGGAGGCGGACCTGTCGGTCTCCGTGGGGGCCGGCCTGCGGGCGTACCTGCCCACCGGCCACTCCCTCTTCTGGACCGCCCACGCCCTGCCGGAGCTCGTCTGGTGGGCGGACCAGGAGGACCGCAACCGGGTCAACGGCCGCTTCGGCGCGGGGGCGTTCGCCTTCTTCAACCGCGTGAGGCTGGAGCTCAGCGGCCGCCGGGAGGAGGACCTGGGCGTGGTGAGCGCCGAGCTGCCCCAGGAGGCCAACCACCGCCGGGACACCTACACCTTCGCCGTGGAGACCCGGCTGGGCTTCTCCACGTCCGTCTTCGGCCAGCTCACCGAGAGGCGCCAGCGCCACCTCCTGGAGGAGGGCGAGCGGGCCACCGGCGCCCCCCTCCAGGCCCTGGACCGGGACGAGCGCACCGTCCGCACGGGCCTGCGCTACAGCCCCCGGGAGCGCTGGACCCTCGGCGCCGGGATGGAGTGGACCGAAACCGAATCGGCGGGCGCGGCACGGGACCTGTCGAGCACCGGCACGGCGCCGTTCCTGGAGGTCCTCTACAGCGGACCGAAGTTCTGGAGCTCCGCCTCGGTGGAGCTCCGGGAGGTGGAGCCGGAGCCGGGATCGGCCCTCGGGGAGACCGAGACCGAGACCTACTCGGTCCAGCTCGGCATCGAGGGCAACCGCCTGAGCCCGGCGTTCTACGCCCGCCGGTCCCTCAACCTGTCGGTGGACGAGGACTTCTCCCACTTCACCCACGAGGTCGTCGGCGCCTCCCTGGGGATGCCCCTGGGCCGCCGGACGCGGATCCGGGCCTTCGGCGAGACGGGGGAGAGCGAGTTCACCGCGGCCGGGACGGCGGGGGCCGAGCTCGTGGACCGGCTGGACGACGTGACCTCGTTCGGGGGTGAGCTCACGTTCGAGGCCTACCGCGGCCTGAGCCTGAGCGTGGGCGGCTACCGGACCACGTTCGACTCCAACCTGCCCGGGGAGGACCGCACCGTGGAGGTCTTCCGCACGGGCGTCGACCTGCGCCTCGGGGGCTGGAGCTGGGGCGAGGGCGGCGGCGGCTGGGTTTGAGGAGCGCCGCATTTTCGTTTACGTTCTCTGGACAAGGCCAGAGCGCCTCCGGTACAGTCCTCCGATGAGCGGGATGAGTGGGCTGAGGGGTATTTCGAGAATTGCGTGCGTCGTGACGTGTGCCTTCACGACCTTGCTGTCGTGCGCTCCCCTGGCGGCCCAGGAGCCGGCGCCGGATCCCCCTTCCTACAGCATCGGCCCCCGGGACCTGGTGGCCATCCGCGTGTTCGAGGAGCCGGAGCTGAACGTGGACCTCCGCGTCGACGACGACGGCACGATCCGCCTGCCCCTGGTGGGCCGGGTGGACGCCGAGGGGCTGACGGAGGACGAGCTCACCGTGCGCCTGAAGAAGGTCCTGGAGGAGGAGCTCCTCCAGCGCGCCTCGGTCTCGGTGGAGGTCGTGGAGTACCGCTCCCGGCCCATCTCGGTCCTGGGTGCCGTGCAGAGCCCCGGCACCCTGAACACCTCCGGCCGCATCACCCTGCTCGAGACCCTCACCGCCGCCGGGGGCTTGTCCTCCAGCCACGGCGAGGAGATCCACGTCCTGCGCCGGGCCTCCAACGGCCTGACCGACCAGATCGAGATCCCGATCCAGGACCTCCTGGTGCGGGCGGACCCGGACGTCAACATCCCGATCTTCGCCAACGACCTGATCAACGTCCCCGCCGCGGTGGACGTGACGATCTACTGCCTGGGCGAGGTGTCGAGCCCGGGAGCCATCACCTTCAAGAGCACCGAGCGGGTCACCCTCCTGGCCGCCATCGCCCGAGCCGGGGGGCTCACGGACCGGGCGGCGAAGAAGCTCCGCATCAAGCGCCAGAAGCCCGAAGGAGGCACCGAGGAGATCGAGGTGAACTACAAGCGCATCGTCTCCGGGCGCCAGCCCGATCTCGAGCTCCATCCCGGCGACGTGATCGTCGTCAAGGAGTCGTTCTTCTGATGCTCCGCGACCCGCTCCCCCGCGTACCCCCCGACGAGGACCCGCCGGACGCTCCGGGATTCGCCGGCGATCCGGGCCCGGAGCTCCACCTCGTCGACTATCTCGAGAAGCTCCGGCGCCACTGGAAGCTCGCCGTCCTCTGCGTGCTCGTCTCGGTGCTGGGCGCGACGGTGTTCTACCTGATCACGCCGAAGGAGTACCAGGCGAAGGCCCGGATCCAGATCGAGCGCCAGGCTGCCTCCCCCCTCAACAGCGGCCAGAACGCCTGGGTCGAGAGCCTCTGGAACATGGAGTTCTACCCCACGCAGTACCGGCTCCTGGAGAGCCGCGGGCTGGCGGAGCGGGTGGTGGTGAACCTGGGGCTCGCAGACGATCAGTTCTTCAATCCCGGCGGGCGCTCGCTGGTGGCCCCGGCCCCCGGCGGGCAAGCGTCGGAGGACCCGGAGCAGGTGGACGAGCGGGTCCTGGGGCAGATGGCCCAGCGCCTGCGCACCGGGCTCGAGGTCAACCCGGTCCGCGACACCCAGCTCGTGGACGTGGTCTACAAGTCCTCGTCGCCCCAGTTCGCCGCCCGGGTGGCCAACGGCTTCGCCGACGCGTTCATCGACTGGGGTGTCAGCAGCAGGCAGCACACCGTGGGGTGGGCCTCCTCCTTCCTGGAGTCCCAGATCGAGTCCCTGAAGCAGGAGATCCAGGAGAAGGAAGCGAAGCTCCGGGACTTCAGCCGGTCGTCGGACATCGTCCTGGACCGGGACTCGAACGTCGTCCTCGAGCAGCTCCAATCGTTCAACCAGGACTTCATCGCGGCCAAGGCGCGCCGGGTCGAGGCGGAGGCCCGCTACAAGGAGCTCCTGGAGACGCCACGCCAGGAGGTGGCGGACCGCTACTCCGACGGCACGGTGAGCGAGCTCATGCGCGAGCACAGGAGCCTGGAGCGCGAGTACCGCACCAAGCTCCAGACCTACAAGCCCGACTGGCCGGAGATGGTGGAGCTGCGGGCCCGCATCGAGGATAGCGAGAAGAACCTCCAGAAGGTCATCGGCGAGCAGGTGGAGAACGCGAAGGAGACCGCCTACGCCGAGTACCAGACGGCGCTGCGCCGGGAGCGGGCCCTCCAGGAGGAGCTGGATCTCCAGAAGAACCAGCTCCTGGACCAGAGCTCCGACGCCGTGGAGCTGACCAACCTGCAGGTGGAGATCGCCACCTCCCGGGACCTGATGGACCAGCTCCTGCGCCAGCAGTCGGAGACCGAGGTGGCGGCGCGGCTCCAGACCAGCCGGGAGTCGAACATCCGCGTGGTGGACCGGGCCCTGGTGCCGAGCAGCGCCTTCCGGCCGTCCCTGCGCCAGAACCTGGGAATGGGTCTCGGGCTGGGCCTGCTCCTGGGTCTGGGGGCCGTCTTCCTGGTCGAGTACATGGACCGGACGCTGAAGACTCCGGAGGACGTGGAGCGCCACCTGCGCCTGCCCAACCTGGCGGTGGTCCCGGACGTGAGCTCCGGAGGCGGACGCTACGGCCGCAAGGCGGCCTACGGCTACGGACGGGGCTACGGCGCCATGCGCAAGCGGCGCAGGCCCGGGATCGTGCGCAGGGTGGCGGGCTCCGGGGACGAGGCGACGATCGAGGGGATCGAGAAGGTCCCCCACGAGCACCCGCGCCTCTCGGTCTCGGAAGCCTACCGGGCGCTCCGAACGGCGCTGCTGCTCTCGAGCGCCCGGCAGCTCCAGGTCGTCACGGTCACCTCCGCCGGCTCCGGCGAGGGCAAGACCGCCTCCTCCACCAACCTGGCGGTGGTCATGGCCCAGCTGGGCCGCCGCGTCCTGCTGGTGGACGGTGACCTCCGCAAGCCCCGGCTCCACGAGGTCTTCCAGGTGTCGAACCGGAAGGGCTTGGTGAACGTCCTCGCCGGCGGGGAGGACCCGAGCTCGGCCCTCGTCCAGACGGACGTCCCCCACCTCCACCTGATCCCGGCGGGCCCCATGCCCCCGAACCCCTCCGAGCTCCTCTCCTCGGAGCGCATGGAGGAGCTCCTGCACCGCGCCAGGAGCCGGTTCGACTTCGTGATCGTCGACACGCCCCCGGTGCTGGCGGTGACCGACGCCACGGTGATCGGCGCCCAGAGCGACGGCGTGGTGCTGTGCCTGCGGGCCGGCAAGGTCCTCCGCACCGACGCCAGGACCTGCCGGGACCGGCTGCTGATGGCGGACGTCAAGATCCTGGGCGCCGTCCTCAACCGCCACACGGAAGGCTCCGGCGGCCGGCCGTACCACTACTACTACGCCGCCTACGGGGACGACGCCTCGGAGAGCGGCTCGGCGGCGTGAGGCCCTGCCGAGGATGAGCGGCCGGTGATCGATCTGCACGTCCACCTGCTGCCGGGCGTCGACGACGGCCCGGGCTCCCTGGAGGACGCCGTCCGCATGTGCCGCCTCGCCGCGGAGGACGGCTGCCCCACCCTGGTGGCCACCCCCCACCAGCGCCACGACCGCTGGTGGAACGGCGAACCGGGAGAGCTGGAGCGCCTCCGGGCCCGCCTCCAGGACGCCCTGGGGGGTGAGCCCCGGGTCCTCCTGGGGGCGGAGATCCGGGTCGGCGAGGGCTTGCTGGAGGCCCTCGACGAAGGGCGGGCGGGGGGCGTCGTCCCCCTGGCGGGCTCGCGCTACCTGCTGCTCGAGCTCAGCCGGGTCGTCCCGGATCCGGACCCCGCCGGCCTGGTCCACGAGCTCACGGTGGCCGGCTGGCACCCGATCCTCGCCCACGTCGAGGAGATCCGCTGGCTCGCCGGCGACCTGGAGCAGATCCGGGAGCTGGTGGCCCGGGGCGCCACGCTCCAGGTGACCGGCTCGAACCTCCTGGGCCACCGCGGCGGCTCCGTCCAGGGCCGGGCCCGCCGCCTGCTGGACGAGGGCCTGGTCCACTTCCTGGCGAGCGACGGCCACCACCCGGACACCCGGCCCCCGGGCCTGGCCCCGGCCTGGACCGCCGTCGCCCGCCACTGGGGCGAGGAGGTGGCCGAGCTCCTGACCGAGGTCAACCCCCGGGCGGTGATCGAGGACCGGGAGCTTCCGCCGATCGAGGCCCTGGACGAAGCGTCCGCGAACTGAAGCGCCCGGTGGGATCCACGCCGACCGAGTCACCCGTTGCCACTACGCTCCCTCGCAAGCTCGACGTCCGGTGAGGCCCGGCCCTCCGGCGCTGGTGCCCCCCTGGTCCTGGAGCCGTCCCGGGGGTGGGTTCCTCTGCGCCTGCGGGAGGTGTGGGAGTACCGGGGCCTGGTCTACTTCCTGGTCTGGCGCGACCTCAAGGTCCGCTACAAGCAGACGGCGCTGGGCGCCGCCTGGGCCGTCCTGCGACCGTTCACCACCATGGTGGTGTTCAGCGTCTTCTTCGGGCGGCTGGCGGGGATCCCCTCCGACGACCTGCCCTACCCCATCTTCGCGTACGCGGCGCTGGTGCCCTGGACCTTCTTCGCCGACGGCTTCTCCCAGGCGTCGACCAGCCTGGTCTCGAGCGCCCACCTGGTGCGCAAGGTCTACTTCCCCCGGCTGGTCCTGCCCCTGTCCGCCGTCCTGGCCGCCCTGGTGGACTTCGCCCTGGCGTTCGCCGTCCTGCTGGGAATGATGGCGTTCTACGGCGTGGCGCCCACGGTCCACGCGGCCTGGCTGCCGCTGCTGCTGGTCCTGGCCCTGGTCACGGCCCTGGGTCTCGGGCTCTGGCTCGCCGCCGTGAACGTCCGCTTCCGGGACGTGCGCCACGTGGTGCCCTACCTGCGCCAGGTCCTCCTCTTCGTCACGCCCATCGCGTACCCCGCCAGCCTCCTGGACGAGCCCTGGCGCACCCTCTACGGCGTCAACCCCATGGCGGGCGTGGTCGAGGGGTTCCGGTGGGCCCTCCTGGGCACCGACACCGCTCCGGGGGGGATGATCCTGGTCTCCGCCGCCGCCGCCCTGGCGATGCTGGTCACCGGCGCCTACGTCTTCCGCCGCACCGAACGGCAGGTGGCGGACCTGGTCTGATGGGTGCTCCGGTCATCCGGGCCTCGGGCCTGGGCAAGCGCTACCGCCTCGGCGAGCACCCGGCGCTCTTCGGCAGCCTGCGGGACTTCGTGGGCGAGCGCCTCGCCGCTCGGGGCGGAGGGAGGCGCTCCGGCCCGCAGGAGATCGTCTGGGCCCTGCGGGACGTGGACCTGGAGGTCCGGGAGGGGGAGGTCCTGGGGCTCATCGGCCGCAACGGCAGCGGCAAGACCACGCTCCTCAAGGTGCTCTCCCGGATCACCGAGCCCACCACCGGCCGGGTAGAGCTCCGGGGCCGGGTGGGGTCGCTCCTGGAGGTGGGCACCGGGTTCCACCCGGAGCTCACGGGCCGGGAGAACGTCTACCTGAGCGGCGCCATCCTGGGCATGGGCCGCCGGGAGATCGACCGCAAGCTGGACGAGATCGTGGCCTTCTCCGGCGTCGAGACCTTCCTGGACACCCCGGTCAAGCGCTACTCGAGCGGCATGCACCTGCGCCTGGCCTTCTCCGTCGCGGCGCACCTGGAGCCGGAGATCCTCCTGGTGGACGAGATCCTCGCCGTCGGCGACGCCGAGTTCCGGCGCCGGTGCCTGGCCAAGATGGACGAGGTGGCCGCCGGCGGCAGGACGGTCCTCTTCGTGAGCCACAACCTGGCGGCGGTCCAGCGCCTGTGCCGCCGCTCCATCCTCCTGGACCGGGGCCGGATCGTGGCCGACGGTCCCACGGCGGACACGACCCGGTCGTACGGAGAGCTCCTGGGCTCGGAGGCCGACGCCGCCCCCTCCGGCGACGGCAACTTGTCGCTCCGGCTCCTCGGGGTGGAGCCCATGGGGCCGCAGGGGATCGAGGCGGGCGAGCCCTTCCGGGTGGACCTGGCCGTCGCGGTGGGTGAGGAGTTGCCGGGCGTCTCCCTCACGATCACGCTACGGGACGCGGCCGATCGCCTGATCGTCTACGACCGGGCGGAGGGGGATGACGTGGAGCCCCTGGGCCGACCGGGGAATCACAGGGTTTCGGTGGAGCTCCCCGCCCTGTGGCTCGCCCCGGGCCTCTACTCCCTGGGTGCGAAGCTCATCGGCGATCGCTTTCTCGGGCCGAAGGAGCGTTGTGTCGCCGACCCCCTGCTCATCCAAGTAGCCAGCGCCGGCCTGGCGGACCCCACCTGGCCGGGCGCCGTACGGCCGGTGGGGCGCTGGACGATCGAGGCGGAAGCCACGAAACGATGACCCGCATCCTACTTCTCAACGACACCCGGGACCACGACAACTGGGGATCCAGGGCGTGCGCCGATGGGCTGTGCCGGATCCTGGAGCGAACGATTCAGGGCGTGCGGATCCGCTCGATCCCTTCCGCGTGGACCACTCGCCGCTACCGGCAAGCGCCTCGCCTGCTGGGCGGTCGGATCTACGAGCGCCGCCGCAGCCGGTGGGGGAGGCTCTACCACCGCGTCTCGAGGGATTTCCCGTTCCTCCCCACCGTCGCCGACGAGTTCGAGGCGACGGCCGACGACTGGCTCGAAGGCCGGGGCGGACCCGGCGCGAGGGAGTACCTGGAGGCCCTGGACGGCGTCGACGCCGTCGTCTTCAACGCAGAAGGCGCCACGTACCGGACGAACGATTCGGCCATCAAGTGCCTCTTCGCCCTCTGGCTCGCCCGCACCCGCTGCAGCGTGCCCGCCGTCTTCCTCAACGGTACGGTCCACCTCACCGGTGTCGACCCCGTCCTTCCGGCCATGGTTCGCAAGTGCTTCGCCGTCCTCGACGGCATCGCCGTCCGGGAGCCCCAGTCCCTCGCCAGCCTGTCGGAGCACGCCCCCGGGATCAGGGCCGAAGTGGTCCCGGACACTGTATTCCAGTTCACCCCCGAGCTGGCCGCAGAGGCCCGGCCGGCCTTCCGCCGCTGGCGAGAACGCCTGGGTGACAGGCCCTACTTCTGCCTCAGCCTCTCCATGCTCCTTTCGGCCCAGCGCGGCTACCAGCGCCACGGGGCCCAAGGCTCGGCCCTCGCCCACCTGATCCGCTCCTTGCGGTCGGTGGTCCCCGAGCCGGTCCTCATGGCGCGGGACGGCATGGACCAGCGGATCGTCCGGGAGCTGGCCGCGGCGACCGGCGCCCACTTCTTCGGTCCCGAGAACACCTACGCCGACCTGCTCGCCCTCCTGAACGACGCCTCCTTCCTGGTCTCCGGGCGGTACCACCACCTGATCTTCGGCGCCGTCGCCGGGTGCCCGGCCCTCCCCCTGCGCACCACCTCTCACAAGGTCGACGGCCTGTGCCGGCTCGTCGACGGCGTCCTGGGTGAGCCCTTCGACCCCACCGACCTCTTCTCCGAGACGGAAACCATGACGGAGCGGGCGAGGGAGCTGGTGGCCCACCGGGAGCGCCACGGGAAGCGCCTGGTCGAGACCGCCGCGGCGCTCAGGGATCGGACCGGCCGGCTGGGGGAGCTGGTGGGAGAGGCGGCTGAGCGCAGCAGCAGACCGGGAGTGGCGCCGTGAGGAGGCTCCGGGTCCTCGTGGCCGGGCTGGGGACGATGGGGCGCCGGCACCTCCGGAGCCTCCTGAACCTCGGAGTTGGCGACGTCGCCCTCCTGCGCTCCCGCCCGGAGCCGCCCGAAGACCATCCCGACCTGCCGGTGTACACCAGTGTCCAGGAGGCCCTGGCGAGGCGTCCGGACCTGGTCGTGGTGGCGACTCCCGCCTCCCGCCATCTCGAGGTGGCTCTCCCCGCCGCCCGAGCCGGGTGCCACCTGTTCATCGAAAAGCCCCTGGCGGCCGGGGAAGCCGGCCTGGAGGAGCTCTGCTCAGAAGCCGGGAAGCGGCGCCTGGTCGTCGCCGTCGGGTATGACCTGCGGCTGGAGCCGGGACTGCTCCACATCCGGAAGCTGCTCCGAGGGGGCACCCTGGGCGCACCCCTGGCGCTCCAGGCCCAGGTGGGCCAATACCTCCCGGACTGGCGTCCCGGCCGGGACTACCGCCGGACCGTCACCGCCCGCCGGGACCTGGGCGGCGGGGTGATCCTGGAGCTCAGCCACGAGCTCGACTACGCCCGGTGGCTCATGGGTCCCGTCCACGCCGTCTCCTGCCTGGCGGCCCGCGTCGGCCGCCTGGAAACGGACGTGGAGACCCTGGCCATGATCCAGCTCGAGCTCGCCGGCGGCGCCCTTGGGTCGATCCAGCTCGACTGCCTTCAGAGAGCCCCGAGCCGGACCTGCCGCATCGTCTGCGAGCAGGGCACCATCCTCTGGGATCACAACGCCCGGAGCGTGCGCTGGTTCGAGGCCGATTCCAATGCAGGGCGCTGGCAGCGGTTCGACTATCCTGGCCACCTCCGTGAAACGCGGTTTCTGGAGGAACTGCGCCGCACACTGGACGCCCTCTCGGGGAAGAGCGAGCCGGCGGCGAACCTGGCCGACGGACGGCGTACCCTGGAGCTCGCCCTCGCCGCCGCCGCATCAGCCCGGACCCGGGCGATGATCCCCCTCCCGGAGACCTCGGCGTGCGGGGGGGGTGCGTGATCGTCGCCGCGGTCTGCGCCCGCGGCGGGTCGAAGGGCCTGCCCGGCAAGGCCCTCCGCCTGCTGGACGGTAAGTCCCTGGTGGAGCACGCCGTCGACTGCGCCCGGGCCTGCCGGACCATCGAGCGGGTGTTAGTCTCCACCGACAACCGGAGAATCGCTGAGGCCGCTCGCTCCCGGGGTGCCGAGGCCCCCTTCCTGCGCCCCGCCCACCTCGCCACGGACGAGGCGCCGAAGTGGGAGGTGTTCCGGCACCTGGTCCAGGCCCTGGAGACGCCTGAGACCCGGCCCGTGGACGTTCTGGTCGACCTGGACGTGAGCGTGCCCCTGCGGACGCCCGAGGACGTGGACGGCACCGTCGAGGCCCTGCTCGCAAGCGACCTCGATCTCGTGGTGACGGCCTACCCTGCAGAGCGGAACCCTTACTTCAACCAGGTCGAGCCGTCACCGGACGGTACCGTCCGCCTCGTCAAGCAGCCGGCGGAGCCGGTCCACGGCCGCCAGCAGGCGCCGCCGGTCTTCGATGTGTCACCGTCGGTCTACGCCATCCGTACGGCCGCCCTGTGGCGCCATCGCCACTGGTCGGAGGCCCGAATGGGCATCCACCCCGTTCCCCGCGAGCGGGCGTGGGACGTGGACGACGAGCTCGACCTGCGGTTCGTCGAGCTCCTCCTCCGGGAAGGGGGACGGACGTGAAGCCACCGCAAGCCGGCAGCGAACGCCCGGGAAGCCCGGGAGAGCTCTTCGACCTCTCCGGCCAGGTGGCGGTCGTCACCGGAGCGGCGGGGCTCCTGGGAGAGACATGGGCCTCGGTCCTTGCCGGCGCGGGGGCTCACCTGGCCCTGACGGACCTCGAGGTGGACGTCTGCGCGGAGCGGGCGGCCCGCCTGGAGCGGGAGGCGGGGATCCGCGCCGTGGGGCTCCCCTGCGACGTGACCCGGCGAGCGGCCTGGGAGGGGATGCTCGCGGCCGTCCAGGAGGCCCTGGGCTCCCCGACGATCCTGGTGAACAACGCGGCCCACACCAATCGCTCCCCTTCGCCCTCCTACGCCGCCGGCTTCGAGGACTTCCCGGTGGAAGAGTGGAACCGGATCCTCGAAGTGAACCTGACCGGGGCATTCCTCGGCTGCCAGGTCGTGGGCGGGCGGATGGCGGAGCGCCGGCGGGGCTCCATCGTCAACATCGCCTCCCTCTACGCCGTCGTCAGCCCCCAGCACCGGATCTACGCTGGCACCGGCCAGAGCCAGCCCGCCGCGTACGCGGCGAGCAAGGCCGGGGTCGTGGCCCTCACCCGATACCTCGCGACCCTGTGGGCGGACTCCGGGGTCCGGGTCAACGCCATCACCCCCGGCGGCGTCCTCGCCGGCCAAGACGAGCGGTTCCTGGAGCGCTACGGGGAGCTGAGCCCTGCCGGACGGATGGCTGGACGCCACGAGCTCCGCGGCGCGCTCCTTTACCTCGCCTCCGACGCAGCGTCCTACTGTACGGGCCACAACTTGGTGGTCGACGGGGGGTGGACCGCATGGTGAAGGGCGGTGGAGGACACGTCCGGATCGGCGGGCGCAGCGTCGGCCCCGGCCACCCGCCCCTGGTGATCGCCGAGCTCGGGATCAACCACGAGGGTGACGTGGCGAAGGCCCTGCGCATGGTGGACGACGCCGCAGACGCCGGAGCCGAGTGCGTGAAGCTTCAGACCCATGTGGTCGAGGACGAGATGGTCCCGAACCGGGTGGTCCCGGGCAACGCCGAGGAGTCGATCTGGGAGATCATGTCCCGCTGCGCCCTGTCGGCGGAGGACGAGATCGTCGTCAAGCGCCGGGCCGAAGAGAGGGGCCTGATCTTCCTCAGCACCCCCTTCTCCCGGGCGGCGGCGGACCGGCTGTTCGGGCTGGGGATCGAAGCCTTCAAGATCGGCTCGGGGGAATGCAACAACGACCCCCTCGTCCGGCACGTCGCCGCTTTCGGGCGGCCGGTCCTGCTGAGCACCGGGATGAACGACATGGCGTCGGTCCGGCGGACCGTGGAGATCTTGCGCGACGCCGGCGTCGCCTTCGCCGTGCTCCACTGCACCTCTGTCTACCCCACGCCCCACGACCAGGTCCGCCTGGGGGCCCTGCAGGAGCTCGCCGAGGCGTTTCCCGATGCGGTGATCGGGCTCTCCGACCACTCCCTGGGCAACTGGGCCTGCTTCGCGGCTGTAGCGCTGGGGGCCTCCATCGTGGAGAAGCACTTCACCTCGGACCGCGCCTGGCCCGGCCCCGACGTGCCGATCTCCATCGATCCGCCCCAGCTTCGAGACCTCATCGAGGGCTGCCGGGCGATCCACCGCGCCCTCGGCGGCTCCAAAACGGTGCTACCTCAAGAGGCCCCGACCATCGCCTTCGCCTACGCCTCGGTGGTGAGCACCCGGCCGATCGCCCGAGGCGAAACGCTCGGACCCGACAACGTCTGGGTCAAGCGGCCGGGGACCGGCGAAATACGCGCCCGGGACTATGACGCAGTCCTCGGGCGGGTGGCGGCCCGGGACCTGCCGGCCGAGGCCCTCCTTTCCTGGGGTGACCTGGAGGGGGGGCGATGACGGGGGCCCGCAAGATCCTCTTCGTCACGGGCACCCGGGCCGACTTCGGCAAGCTCAAGCCCCTGCTCAGAGCGGTGGACGGCGCCCGGGACTTCGAGTGCCACGTCTTTGCCACCGGCATGCACACCCTGCCACGCTACGGCGAGACGGTCCACGAGATCGAAAAGGCCGGCTTCCGCCACGTGGAGACGTTCCCGAACCAGCCCGGGGGACCCCGGCCCCGGGACGCGGTTCTGGCGGCGACGGTCCAGGGCCTGGGGGAGCATGTCCGAGGCCTGGGCCCGGACCTGCTGGTGGTCCACGGCGACCGTCTGGAGGCTCTCGCCGGGGCCACGGTGGGCGCCTTCAACGGCGTGCTCACCGCCCACGTCGAAGGGGGGGAGCTCTCCGGAACCGTGGACGAGATCATCCGCCACGCCGTGACCAAGCTCTCCCACCTCCATTTCGTCTCCAACGGCGAGGCGGCCCGGCGCCTGGTCCAGCTCGGAGAGCTCCCGGAGACGGTCTTCGTCATCGGCTCGCCGGAGGTGGACGTCATGCTCTCGGACGAGCTGCCCACCCTGGACGAGGTGCAGGCGAAGTACGAGATCCCCTTCGAGCGCTACCTGCTCTTCACCTACCACCCGGTGACGACGGAGCCCGACGAGCTGCCGGAGAGGATCGACCAGGTCCTGGGCGCCCTCCAGGACTCCGGAAGGAACTTCGTGGTCATCTACCCCAACAACGATCCCGGCTCGGAAGCGATCCTCGACGCCCTCGAGGGCCTTGAGGGCCACCCCCGGTTCCGGATCCTGCCGTCCATGCGCTTCGAGCACTACCTGACCCTGCTCAAGAACGCCCGGGCGGCTGTGGGCAACTCGAGCTCCGTGGTGCGGGAGGCGCCGGTCTACGGCGTGCCCGCCGTCAACCTCGGCTCGCGCCAGCGCAACCGCTGCCACTCGGAGTCGATCCTCGACGTCCAGGAGACTCGGGAGGCCCTGCTGGCCGCCCTCGAGCGGCTACCGGAGCCCTTCGCCCCGTCGCTCCAGTTCGGTCGGGGACGGAGTGCCGAGGCCTTCATCGAGTGCATCCGCCGGCCCACCCTCTGGTCCACCTCCCCCCAGAAGCAGTTTCGGGACCTGGAGGATGTACCCCGCGGATACGCAGGGACCACGCCGTGACGATCGCCCTCCTCCTGGACAACCCGGAGCGGGACCTGCCCGGCCTCGCCCTGGTGGCCACACGCCTGGCCGCCGCCGGGGTACGAGCCTACCTGGTCCCCATGAACCTGGCGGTGCCCGAGGTCACCGCCCTGGCGCCGGACCTCGTTCTCCTCAGCTTCGTGCGCCGGACCAACGAGGGGCAGGTGGCGGCCTTCCAGCGCGCCGGGATCCGCACGGCCCTCCTCGACACGGAGGGCGGGGTGCTGGACGGCTTCGACCCCTACGAGCGGATCATGGCCCAGAGCCCCACCGTCCGGGAGGGGGTCCGGCCTTTCCTGGCCTGGGGACCCCGTATCGCCGGGCGCGCCCGCCGGGCCGGCTGGTACCCGGAGGGCTCGATCCGGGTTACGGGCCACCCGCGCTTCGACCTCTACACCGATCCGTGGCGCTCCATCGCGGCCACCGAGAGCCGCCAGCGGATCGACCAGCTCGTGGACCCGGACGCCCGGGTGGTGCTCGTGGCAGGAACGTTCACACTGGCCAACCCTCGGTTCTCGACCCCGGAACGGGAGCTACGGATGCTGGTGGACCAGCTCGGCCTCGATCCCGGCTACGTCGAGCACCGTCTGGAGTGCGAGCGCCGGGCCCTCCGGGGCCTGACTCGCCTCGCCGCCTCCATCGCCCGCCGGCGCCGCGACGTGACGGTGGTCCTGCGGCCCCACCCCTTCGAGGACGAGACTCGATACAGGAGCCTCCTCGACGGGGCCGAGGGCGTGCGCGTGGTCCGTGGCGGGTCGATCCTTCCCTGGCTGCTCCGGGCCCGGAGCCTCGTTCAGAGGGGCAGCACGACGGCGGTCGAGGCGGTGCTGGCCGGCGTTCCGGTCCTCGAACCCGCCTGGCTTCCAGCGTGGGCGCACCTGGACGCCGTGGAGGCGGCGAGCTCGGCCTGCGGCGACACGGAGGAGCTCCTCACCCGCCTCGACGACATCCTGGAGGCCCCTGGGGCCGACGGCTACGGCCCGACGGCCACGGCCCGCCGGGTCCTGGACGAGTGGTTCGCTCCGGTGGACGGGAGGGCACACGAGCGGGTGGCGAAGGCCCTCCGGGACACCGCCGCCGAAGGGGGACCGGCGGTGGACCGGCGGTACTGTCGCCGGCTCCACTACCAGACCGGCGGAGAGCGGAGAGGCGGCGACCGACTGCGGCCCCTGGACCGCCTGAGGATGGCCGCCGCGCTGCCCCGGACCTTCTCCTTCCGGAGGCTTGAGGATCGCCCCCTCCGCCCGGGGTGGGAAGCCTCGGGAAAGGCCTTCGACGCCACCTCGGTGGGCCGCTGGGTGGAGGCGCTGGCGCCGGCGGTGGAGCCCGGTTTCCGGCCGGTGGTGCGCGCCGCCCGGGAGACCGGCGCCTACGGCGTCCCCTTCCCCTCGGGCCGCTCGGTGGAGGTTCGAAGTGCCTGAGCCGGCTCCGTTCCGTGGCGTCCTGTGCGTCATCCCGGCCCGAGGCGGCTCCCGGCGCCTGCCGGGGAAGAACCTCCTGCCGGTGGCGGGCAAGCCGCTCCTGGTCCACACGGTCGAGCACGCCCTGGCGGCGGCTCGGGTGGACCGGGTCGTGGTCTCCACCGACGAGCCGGCCATCGTCGAGGCGGCCCGCCGCGCCGGCGCCGAGGTGATCGACCGCCCGACGGCCCTGGCCGGGGACGAATCCCCGTCGGAGGCGGCCCTCCTCCACGCCCTGGACGAGCTGGAGGCCCGGGAGGGCTACCGCCCGGAGCTGGTGGTCTTCCTCCAGGCCACGGCGCCGGTCCGCACCCCCGCCGACGTGGACCGGGCCGTCGACCGGCTGGGGGCCGAGGGGGCGGACTCGCTGCTGTCGGTGGTGGAGTCCCGGCGGTTCCTCTGGCGCCTGGAGGAGGGTCGGCCCGTCCCCCTCAACTACGATCCCGCCGCACGCCCCCGGACCCAGGACCGGGAGCCGGAGTACCACGAGAACGGCTCCATCTACGTGACGAGGACCGAGGTCCTCCGGGCCACCGGCAACCGCCTGGGCGGCCGGATCGTCCTCCACCCCATGGCGGAGGAGTGCTTCGTGGACGTGGACGGCCCCCTGGACCTGGCCCTTGCGGAGGCGGTGTTGCGCTGGAGGAGCCATGAGCGCTAGGCGGAGCGACCGGACGGCGGTGCAGCCGGCGGCTCCCGGGGCCGGCCCCCCGGGGGCCCCGGAGATCCGCCTGGGGGACCGGCGGATCGGCCCGGCCCACCCCTGCTTCGTCATCGCCGAGGCCGGGATCAACCACAACGGCGACCTGGAGACCGCCCTCCGCCTGGTGGACGCGGCGGCGGAGGCCGGCGCCGACGCCGTCAAGTTCCAGAAGCGGGACCTGGCGAGCCTCTACCCGCCGGGCCTGCTCCAGGACCCGAACCGGGCCGAGTGGGCCTTCCGCTACGTGCTGCCGAACCTCCAGGCGAGCGAGCTCGGCGACGACGACTTCCGGCGGATCCGGGACCGCTGCCGGGAGCGGGGGATCCGGTTCCTGTGCACGCCGTGGGACGTGGAGAGCCTGCGCCTCCTGGAGGAGCTGGAGGTGGGGGCCTACAAGATCTCCTCCCCCGACCTGGTGAACCTCCCCCTGATCGACGCCGCAGCGGACACGGGCAAGCCCCTGATCCTCTCCACCGGGATGTCCACCGCCCACGAGATCGAGGTCACAGTGGACCACCTGCGCCGGCGCCGCACCCCCTACGCCCTGCTCCACTGCGTGAGCGCCTACCCGGCCCCCTTCGAGGCCCTGAACCTGCGCTACATCGAGCGGCTCCGGGAGCACGGCGCGCCCGTGGGCTACAGCGGCCACGAGCGGGGGATCTCCGTGCCCGTGATCGCCCTGACCCTGGGCGCCTCCATCCTGGAGAAGCACATCACCCTGGACCGCACCCTCCCCGGGCCGGACCACGCCGCCAGCCTGGAGCCCCACGGCTTCGGCAAGCTGGTCCGGGACGTGCGGATCGCCGAGGCCGCCCTGGGCGAGCCGGAAAAGCACCTCTGCCACATCGAGGTGATCAACCGCCAGGTGCTCCGCAAGAGCCTGGTGGCGGCCCGGGACCTGGCCTCCGGCACCGCGGTTGACGAAGCCATGGTGGAGATCTCCGGGCCGGGCAAGGGGCTCTCCCCCCAGCGTCTGCCGGAGCTCCTGGGCGTGCGCCTGGAGCGCGACGTGGCCCGGGGGGAACCCTTCTCCGAGGGGGACCTGGACCCCCGGCCGCCGGAGGTCCTGGACACCTCGCCACTGCGGCGCCCCTGGGGGCTCAAGGCCCGCTTCCACGACCTGGAGGAGGTCCTGGCCCTGACCCCGGAGCTGGTGGAGCTCCACTTCAGCGAATGCGACGTGGACCACCCCTTCGAGCCGCCGGCCGAGCCGTACCCCCAGCGCCTGGTGGTCCACGCCCCGGAGTTCGCCGACAGCCGCCTGCTGGACCTGGCGGCGGAGCGCGACGAGGACCGGGAGCAGGCCCTGGCCCTCTTCCAGCGCACCATCGACAAGGCCGCGGAGCTGGCGCCGTGGTTCGGCGGGCCGCCGGCGGTGGTGATCCACGTCGGCGGGATGTCCATGGACGCCCCGGCGGAGGACACGGAGACCCTGATGCGCCGGTCCCTGGAGGGCTTCCGCCGCCTCGATCCCCGGGGTGTCACCCTGCTGCCGGAGAACCTCCCGCCCCGCCCCTGGTACTTCGGCGGCCAGTGGTTCCAGAACGTCTTCATCCGGCCGGAGGAGATGGTGGAGTTCTGCCGGGAGCTGGACGTGGGCATGACCCTGGACCTCTCCCACGCCGCCCTCTACTGCGCCCTGGCCGGCCGGGACCTGGAGGAGTTCGTCCGCCTGTGCCTGCCCCACACCGACCACCTCCACGTGGCCGACGCCAGCGGCATCGACGGCGAGGGGATCCAGATCGGCGAGGGGGTGATCGAGTGGGAGCGGATCCTCGCGCTCCTCCACGAGCGGGACTTCACCTGGGTGCCGGAGATCTGGGACGGCCACCTCCACGACGCCGCCGGCTTCCGGGCGGCGATCAACCGGCTGATCCGGCTGGGGGGGCTCTGACGCCGTGACCCGCGTCCTGCTGGAGATCCACGAGGGCAGGGTGGCCGGAGCCCTGCTGGAGAACGGCCTGCTGGACCGGCTCACCGGAGCCGGCGCCGAGGTCCTGGTGCTCACCCCCGGCGCCCGGGTGCCGGAGTTCGTGGAGCGCCACGGCAAATCCGGTGTGCGCTTCGTCCACCTGCCGGTCCAGGAAGCCCTGAGCCGCGCCGAGGGGCTCCAGCGCCGGCTGGACCGCCGGCTGGCCGGGCGCTCTCACAGCCGGGCCTCCCGGAGCGTTGCGAAGGGCCGGTTCGGCCCGGCCCGCCGGACCCTCTGGCGGGCCGCGGAGACCCTGGCGCTGCGCCGCGCCGGCCGCGAGCTCGACCTGATCCGGCGCTGGCGCCCGGACGTGGTGGTGGCGAGCCACGTCCTCCACGGCTACGGCCGGTGCCTGGTGGCCGCCGCCCACCGCCTGGGAGTCCCCACGGTGGGAAACCTCCTCTCCTGGGACAACGCCTACCGGGGCGTCGCCAGCCGGCCCCGGTGGATGACCTGCTGGTCGGAGACGAACCGCCGGGAGCTCGCCCGGCTCTGGGGATTCCCGCCGGAGCGGACCGTCGCCGTCGGCGCGCCCTTCTTCGACGCCTACCTGGCGCCGGACGGGTCCTGGAGCCGGCAGGAGCTCTGCCGGCGTCTCGGCCTCGACCCGGAGCGGCCCATCCTCCTCTTCGCCACCCTCGGGCAGTTCCGGCCCGACCTGGACGAAACCAGCCCCTTTGCGGCCCTGCTCCGGACCATCGACGCCGGGCGGATCCCGGGGCGCCCCCAGGTCGTCCTGCGGCTCCACCCCACCTCGCGCCTGGCCTTCTTCAAGCGCTGGACCGGGCGCCCGGACGTGGTGGTCTCGCGCTACGAGGGGTATCATCCGGGTCTCGGCTGGAGTCCGGACCGCGACGAGATGACCCTGGCGGGGAACCTCTTCCGCCACGCCGACGCGGTCGTGAGCCCCGGATCGACGGTGACCCTGGAAGCCGCCATCTTCGACACCCCCACCGTAGTCCCGGTCTTCAACGAGGTCATGCCCCAGGAGTACGAGCGCTTCTTCTCCTCCGTCTGGCTGGAGGGGCACCTGCGCCCGCTGGTGGCCGACCGGCTGCTGACGGTGACCCGGAGCGCCGAGGAGACGGCCCGGGAGGTGACCCGGGCCCTGGAGGATCCGAGGCGGGGCCGGCGGGAGCGAGCCGAGATCCGGGCGCGGTACCTGGAGCCCCTGGACGGCCGGGCGACGGAGCGCTTCGCCCAGGTGGTCCTGGATGCAGCGGAGGACCGGGGGTGACGCGGGCGCTCCAGCAGGAGAGGGCGCTCCGGCCGGCCGAGGCCGAGGCGGCCGACGGCGGCCGGGGCCTCTGGCCGCGGCTCCGGGGGTACGGCGAGCTCCTCCGGGACCGAGCGTCGGGCGCCGCCCCGGAGATGGAGAGCGCCAAGTCCCTGTGCCGGCGCCTGGAGGGACGCTACCGGCCGGGAATGTCGGTCCTGGACGTGGGCTGCGGCGCCGGGCACTACCTCCGGAGCCTCCGGAGCCGCCTGGACCCGGAGATCGACTACACCGGGGTGGACCTGACGGTCTCGTTCCTGGCCCTCGGCCGCCGGGTCTTTCCCGACGTGCCCCTGGCCGGCGGCGACGCCTTCGCCCTGCCCTTCCCGGACCGCTCCTTCGACCTGGTGCTCTGCAGCAACCTCCTCCTCCACCTGCCCCCACCCCCGGACCGGCCCCTGGCGGAGCTGGCCCGGGTCGCCCGGGAGCGTCTCCTGGTCCGGACCCCCGTGGGGGAGCGGAACTACCTCGTCCAGGAGGTCCGGGAGGCGGAGGAGGTGGCCGGTGGCGGCCCGGGAGGAGGCGCGGGAGAGCCTCGTCCCGGATGGCCGGACGAGTCGGTGCCCGGGGACGAGCTCTTCGACGAGGCCGGCACCCCACGGCGCTTCAACCATTTCAACCTGTACACGGAGGAGTACCTCACCCGGGCCGCCCGGCGCGCCGCCCCCGGAGCCCGGATCCACCTGGAGCCCGACCGCTGCTTCAAACCCTTCGACAACCGCGCCGACACCACCTCCACCGGCACCCGCGTCGCCGGCGGGCGGCAGGTCGCCGGGAACTTGCTGCTGGAGTGGGCGTGGCTGGAGGTGGAGCGGAGCGCCTGAACCCGCGCCGAGCCTGCTGGCGGCTCCTTGCCGCCCTACTGGCGGAACCGGTATGCTCGTGCTCCACAGGCAGCCCACCGAGACTGAGGTCGTACAAGGCCCCGGGTCCGGACGCTGTACCTTGCCGCGTGACCGGTGAACGAGCGACCCATGGGCACCCTGCGTAATCTGTTCCGTCTCCTCGCCCCGCGGGAGCGGCGTCAGGTTCTCCTCCTGATGCCCCTGCTGGGCCTTTCGGCCCTGGTCGAGGTGGCCGGAATCGCGTCGATCACGCCGTTCCTGACGATCGTCGCCGATCCGGGAGCCGTGGAGCGCCACGAGGTGCTGGCCCGGTTTTACAGCGCCGGAGGCTTCGAGGATGTCCGTGCCTTCCTGATCGCCCTCGGCGTCCTCATGTTCCTCTTCATCGTCGGGAGCAACGCGCTCACCGCCCTGAGCACCTGGGCCGTCCTGCGCTTCTCCTGGATGCGTAACCACACGATCGCCCTCCGGCTGCTCCGCGGGTACCTGGACAGGCCCTACCTCTTCTACCTGGAGCGCCACAGCTCCGACCTGGCCAAGAACCTGGTGGCCGAGGTCAACCAGGTCGTGGCGGGCACAATCGTTCCGGCGATGAAGTCCGCCGCCAAGGGTCTGGCGGCGCTGGCGGTCCTCGGTCTCCTGTTCGCCGTCGACCCCCTGCTGGCCCTCCTGACGACCGGGGTCCTGGGCGGGGCCTACGGCGCCATCTTCCTCGCCATCCGGCAGCGCCAACGCCAGATGGGCAAGGACCGGCTCGCGGCCAACAAGGGCCGTTTCGAGGTCCTGGCGGAGACCTTCGGCGGGATCAAGGAGATCAAGCTGCTGGCCCGGGAGGACGAGGTGCAGCGGCGCTTCACCGCCCCTTCCTACGCCTTCGCCCGGGCCACGGCGCGCAACGCAGTGATCGCCCAGATTCCGCGATACGCCCTGGAGGCCATCGCCTTCGGGGGGATCGTCCTCATCGTCCTCTACCTCCTTGGCCGGGGGCAGGAGCTCCAGTCGCTCCTCCCGATCCTGGGCCTCTACGCCTTCGCCGGCTACCGGCTGATGCCCTCGCTGCAGCAGATCTTCCAGGGCATGACGAACATCCGGTTCAACGCGGCCGCCCTGGAACACCTCCTGGACGACCTGCCCACCCTGGGGGAGGCCCGGTCGCGGCCGGAGCTTTCCGGACCGCCCCTCCGGCTGCGCGAGAGCCTCCGGTTCCGGGACGTCGCCTTCGCCTATCCCACGGCCCCGAGCCCCATTTTCCGAGGTCTGGACCTGGAGATCGCAGCCGGCACCTCCACGGCCTTCGTCGGCGAGACCGGCTCCGGCAAGAGCACCCTCGCCGATCTCATCCTGGGCCTGCTCCGGCCGGACGCCGGGGTGATCGAGGTCGACGGCGAGCCCCTCACCGACGCGAACCTCCGGCGCTGGCAGAAGAACCTGGGCTACGTGCCCCAGTCGATCTTCCTGGCGAACGACACGATCACGCGGAACATCGCCTTCGGGCTGGCGGACGAGCACGTCGACCGGGCGGCGGTGGAACGGGCCGCCCGCGCCGCGTGCATCCACGGCTTCATCCGCCGGGAGCTCCCTCACGGCTACGACACGGTGGTGGGGGAACGGGGAGTCCGCCTGAGCGGCGGCCAGCGCCAGAGGATCGGCATCGCCCGCGCGCTCTACCACGACCCCCAGGTCCTGGTCTTCGACGAGGCCACGAGCTCCCTCGACGGACTGACCGAAGACTCGGTGCTCCAGGCCATCGTCGAGCTCGCCCGGAGCCGTACGCTGATCATGATTGCCCATCGTTTGTCCACGGTCCGTGCCTGCGACCGGATCCTCCTCCTCTCCAGGGGCGAGATCCTCGACGCCGGCCGGTACGACGAGCTCCTCCGCTCGAGCCCGGAGTTCCGGGCGTTGGCGGGATCCGCCGGAAGCTCATGAGCGCCGAAGTCATGCCGTCCTTCGACTGGTCGCAACAAGTGGTCCTGGTGACCGGAGGAACCGGGTCCTTCGGGAGGAAGTTCGTCGAGATCCTCCAGGCGGAGCACCCGCCCCGGAAGCTCATCGTCTTCAGCCGCGACGAGCTCAAGCAGTACGAGATGCGCTCCCAGGGGTTCGACGCGCCGAACCTGCGCTACTTCCTGGGCGACGTGCGGGACGTGGGGCGCCTCCGGCGGGCCATGGAGGAGGTCACGGTGGTGGTCCACGCCGCCGCCCTCAAGCAGGTCCCGGCGTGCGAGTACAATCCCATCGAGGCGGTCCGGACCAACGTTGACGGTGGCGTCAACGTCATCGACGCGGCCCTGGACTGCAACGTGGAACGGGTCCTGGCGCTGTCCACCGACAAGGCGGTGAGCCCGGTCAACCTCTACGGCGCCACCAAGCTGGTGGCGGAAAAGCTCTTCGTCCAGGCCAACGCCTACCGCGGGAAGCGCCCGTCGCGCTTCAGCTGCGTGCGCTACGGCAACGTGGTGGGCAGCCGGGGCAGCGTGATCCCCCTTTTCAGGGCGCAACGCTCCAACGGGAAGGTCACGATCACGGATCCCCGGATGACGAGGTTCTGGATCACCCTGGAGCAGGGGGCGCGGTTCGTGATCCGCTGCATCGAGAGGATGCGCGGGGGCGAGGTCTTCGTCCCGAAGATCCCGAGCATGAACATCATCGATCTGGCGTCCGCCGTGGCCCCCGGGTGCGAGGTCGAGGAGATCGGCATCCGCCCCGGCGAAAAGCTCCACGAGGTGCTCCTCTCCGAAGACGAAGCGCGCCACTCGGTCGAGCTCGAGGAGATGTTCGTGATCCAGCCGGCCCATCCCTGGTGGCGAGACGGAGACAGACCGGAGGGGGCCGGCCTGCCGGACGGCTTCCAGTACCGGAGCGACCACAACGAGCGATGGTTCACGGTGGAGGACCTCGCTAGAATCGCGAACGAGGAGAGCTAGCTCAAGCCCGCTTGTGCGACGCCTGACTAGGCCTTTCTCCAAACCGAGCTGACCCGCCGTTGCTGCCCTACGCCCGCCAGTGGATCGACGACGACGACGTGGACGCCGTCGTCGAGGTCCTCCGCTCCGACTGGCTCACCACGGGGCCGGCCGTGGACCGGTTCGAGGAGCGCTTTGCGGAAACGGTGGGCGCCCGGCACGCCGTGGCGGTGAGCCACGGCACGGCGGCCCTCCACGCCGCCGTCCACGCCCTGGGGATCGGTGCCGGCGATGAGGTCGTGGTCCCCGCCATGACCTTCGCCGCCACCGCGAACTGCGTGGTCTACGAGGGAGGGACGCCGGTCTTCGCCGACGTGGAGCCGGACACGCTCCTCCTCGATCCGGCGTCGGTCGAAGCGCGCCTCACCCCCAGGACCCGGGCCGTGCTCACCGTGGACTATGCCGGCCGGGCGTCCCACTACGACGAGCTCGCCGGCCTCTGCGCCGAGCGCGACCTCTCCCTGGTGGCGGACGCCTGCCACGCCCTGGGAGCCCGGCACCGGGGCCGGCCGGTGGGCTCCCTGGCCCGCCTGAGCACCTTCAGCTTCCACCCGGTCAAGCACGTCGCCACGGGCGAGGGAGGGATGATCACGACCGACGAGGCGGACCTCGCCGCCTCCATGCGCCGGTTCCGGAACCACGGCATCACCACCGACCACCGCCAGAGGGCAGCCCAGGGCGCATGGCACTACGAGATGGTGGAGCTGGGCTACAACTACCGGCTGACCGACCTCCAGTGCGCCCTGGGGCTCAGCCAGCTCGAAAAGCTCCCACGGTTCCTCGCGCGGCGGCGGGAGCTCGCGGCCCGCTACGACGCGGCCTTCGCGGAGGACGGCCGGGTCCGCCCCCTCGACGGGGGTGAGCGCAGTGAGCACGCCTATCACCTCTACGTGGTTCGGCTGGCCGGCGAGGCGGCGGGGCGCCGGGACGAGGTCTTCGCCGGCCTCCGGGAGCGGGGCATCGGCGCCAACGTCCACTACATCCCGGTCCACCTCCACCCCTACTACCGGGGGCGGTTCGGCACGGAGCCGGTTCTCTGCCCGGTGGCGGAGGCGGCCTACCGGGACCTCCTGACCCTGCCCCTCTTCCCGGCGATGGCGGACGAGGACGTCGACCGCGTGGTCGGCGCCCTCCGCGAGTGCCTGGAGGCGCTATCTTGACCTTGACCACCGTCGCCATCGTCCAGGCCCGCATGGGGAGCACCCGGCTCCCGAGAAAGGTGCTCGCGGAGATCGAAGGGCGGCCCATGCTGGCCCAAGTCCTGGGCCGGCTCGGCCGTTCAGAGACCGTCGACAGCGTGGTCGTGGCCACGTCGACCGAGCCCGGAGACGACCCGGTGGCCGAGCTCGGCCGGGAGCTCGGCGTCCCGGTGTTCCGGGGCTCCGAGAAGGACGTCCTGGACCGCTACGCCGGAGCGGCGCGGCAGCTCGACGCCGACGTGGTGGTCCGGATCACCGCGGAC
>JBKHJP010000238.1:0-6867 GCA_046538065.1 Thermoanaerobaculia bacterium
GCCCTGGCCCGGTCCGGACGAGCTCCGGGCCATCCTCCGCGGCCGCGCCGAGGCCCTTCTCGCCGAGGAGGGCGTCACCCTCCCGGGGCTGGCCCGCGCCCTGGCGGCGACGGCCCTGCCTCTCGTCGAGGCGGCGGGCCGGATCGACTGGGCGATCGACCCGGAGGAGGACGCCGGGGCCGACGCCGGCGGGCCGTCCGTCCTGGCCGCGGAGGTCGAAGGCAGCCTGGCGGTGGCCGACGCCGCCGGGCGGACGCGGGAGCTCCGATTCCGGGCGGACCGGGTGGACCGCGTCAGCGGGCGGCGGGCGGCGACGCTGCGCCTGACCGACTACAAGACCGGACGGCCCATCTCGGACCGCAAGCTCGAGACGACCCGCCGGAGCCACTTCCTCCAGGACGTCCAGGCGGGGCGCCGGCTCCAGGCGGTGGCCTACGCCCTGGCCGCCGCGGGGGGTGGCCTCGGCGGCCCCGACGCCCTCGGGCGCTACCTCTTCCTCCGGCCGGACCTCGCCCCCGAGCACCGGGAGTTCGAGGTCTGGGCCCGGAGCGTGCCCTTCGCCGACGCGTTCCGGAGCGCCGTCGCCGCCGCCATCGAGGCCTGGGACTGGGGAGCCTTCTTCCCCCGGCTGGTGGAGCCCGACCGGGACCAGGAGCCGTCCCGGTGCCGCTTCTGCGACGTCCACGAGGCCTGCCTGCGGGGCGACTCCGGGGCCCGCCGTCGCCTCGGCTCCTGGGCCGCGGCCCGGACCCAGCCCTCCCTGGAGGAGGCCCTCTCCCCGGCGGAGGTGGCCCTGCTGCGGCTCTGGACCCTGCCGTCGAAGGAGTCGTCGTGAGCACCAGGAGGCCGGACCCCCGCAAGCCCACGCGCGACTCGGAGCAGCTCGGGCTGTTCGGGGGCGGGGAGCGGGGCCCGGGAGAGCCCCGGCGGCCCGCGTCCGGGCGACGCCCGGGCCGGGAGTCCGGCGGCGCCGGGGAGGGCCGGGCACCGGACGGGCTCACCACCGACCGCCACGCCCGGGACACCGCCCAGAGCGAGTTCGTCCGCCCCCTCCTGGTGGAGGCCGGCGCCGGCACCGGCAAGACCACCACCCTCACCGCCCGCATCCTGGCCTGGAGCCTGGGCCCCGGCTGGGAGCGGGCCGCCGAGCGGGTCCGGGAGCGGGAGGCCCGGCGCAACCCCCTGGCCGCCCCTTCGGACCAGGGGCCCCCGGATCCGGAGGCGGTCGCCGCCGAGACCCTCTCCCGGGTGGTGGCCATCACCTTCACCGAGGCCGCCGCTGCGGAGATGGCCCGGCGGGTCGGGGAGGCCCTCGGCCGGCTGGCCCGGCCGGACCCGTCCTCCGCCGTCGAGCCGGCAGGCGACTCCACCGTCCCGGACGGCGCCGGCCGCCCCCCGGCCGCCCCCCTCCCGGGCCTGCGGACCGGCACGCTCCCTCCCGAGCCGGAGCGCTCGCTGCGCGCCCGGGCCCTCCTGGGAGGGCTCGACCACCTGGTGGTCCGCACGATCCACGCCTTCTGCCGGAGCCTGCTGGCGGCCCACCCCCTGGAGGCCGGCCTCCACCCGGACCTGGAGGTGGACGCCGACGGCACCGCCGTGGAGGAGATCGCCCGGGAGGTGGTGGAGGACTGCCTGGCGTCGGCCTACGGCGAGCCCGGCGACCCGGACCTCATCCTCCTCGCGGGCCGGGGCATCGGGCCGGCGGAGCTGGTGGAGGGTGCGGCGGAGCTCGTCCACCGCGGGGTCCGGGCCGGGGACCTGGAGACCTCCCCCTTCGGGCCGGAGCGCCTCTGGGAGCTGCAGGAGGCCCTCGAGCGGGAGTGCCGGGCGCTGGAGGCCGCCGTCGGCGAACGCCTCGAGAGCGCCCGGCGGAGCAGGAAATCCCTCGAGGTCCTGGAGAGCCTGCGGCGGACCCTCGACGCCTGCGCCGGCGCGATCGCCGCTGCCGGCGGGGAGCCCGGCGAGACCGGAGCTTCCACCGGGGCGGCAGACGGCGAGCCCCGGGAGCCGCTCCAGGCCTTCGGCGCCCTATGCGCCGCCGTCGCCGGAGCCTGGGAGGGCACTCGCGAGCGCCTGGGCAAGTGGGCCCGGGGCGAGCTCAACCAGACCGAGGCGGGCGCCCTGGGCGAGGCGGCCCCGGCGGTGGCCGAAGCGGCGGCCGCCGTCCTGGCCCGGGTCGACCACCTCCGGGGCCTGGACCCCGAGCTCCTGGAAGGCTCCCGCCGTGCCCTGGCGCCGGTGGTGGCCGCCGTGCGCCGGGAGATGCGCCGCCGCGGCGTCGTCACGTTCTCCGATCTCCTGGCGGAGGCCCGGGACCTCCTGACCGGCGGCCCCGCCGTCGCCGGGCGCGTGCGGCGCCGGATCGACCAGCTCCTGGTGGACGAGCTTCAGGACACCGACCGCCTGCAGTGCGAGGTGGTGGCGGTCCTGGGATTGGCGGGTCCGCCGGAGGAGCGCCCGGGGCTGTTCCTGGTGGGCGACCCGAAGCAGTCGATCTACGGCTGGCGGAACGCCGATCTCCGGGCCTACGAAGAGCTCCGCCAGCGGGTCGAGGCCGCCGGGGGCGAGCGCCTGGCCCTGGTCCAGAACTTCCGCTCGGTGCCGGCGATCCTGGACGAGGTGGAACGCGTCATGACGCCGGTGATGACCGAACGCCCCGGGCTCCAGCCGCGCTTCGAGGCGCTGGTGCCGTGCCCGGAGCTGGCGGACCTCCCGGGCTTCGCCCGGGGACGCCGGGCCCCGGTGGAGTACTGGGTCTCGTGGTGGGCCGAGGACGACCCGGACGCCGGCTCCGGCGGGGGCTCGGTTGGGACCCGGGCCGGGACCCGGGCCGGCGACGCCACCCTGCTGGAGGCCGACGCCGTCGCCCGCGATCTGGCACGCCTCCACCGGGATGAGGGCGTCCCCTGGGGCGACGCCGCACTGCTCCTGCGCTCCTTCTCCGACCTGGACGACTACCTGGAGGCCCTGCGGCGCCACGGCGTGCCCTTCGCCGTCACCGGCGACCGCCAGTACTACCGCCGCCGGGAGGTGATCGACGCCGCCGCCCTGGTCCGGGCGGTGCTCGACCCGGGGGATCACCTGGCCCTGCTGACGGTGCTCCGGTCCCCGGCGGTGGGCGTGCCGGACGCCGCCCTGGTCCCCCTCTGGCTGGAGGAGCTCCCCCGGCGGATCACGGAGCTGGACGCTCCCGATCCGGAGGCCCTGGAGGAGCTCGGGCGGGCGGTGGAGCGGGCCGTGGCCCGGATGCCGCCGGCGGCGGAGGTCCCGGGGCTCGACCGCGTCGCCGGCTGGGAGCGGGTCCTCCTGGCCACCCTGGAGGGGCTGGCCCACGCCCGGTACTCCTTCGCCACCGAGCCGGCGGACCGGTTCATCGAAGGACTCCGCCGCCTGGTGCCCCTGGAGCCGGTGGCCGCCGCCCGCTACCTGGGCCGTTACCGGCTGGCGAACCTGGACCGGTTCTACCGCCGGCTGGTGGACGCCATGGAACGCTCCGCCGGCGACACCACGGCGATCCTCCGGGCCCTGCGCCGGGGTGTCGCGGAGGCCCTGGACGAGGAGGAAGGGCACCTGGAGGGAGCCGCCGAGGACGCCGTCCAGGTCATGACCGTCCACAAGGCGAAGGGCCTGGACTTCGCCCACGTCTACCTGCCCCAGATGCACAAGACGTCGCCCCGTGGGGGCCTCCCCCGCTTCGGGATCGGCACCCGCCCCGGCTCGGAGCTCCTGGAGTACTGTCTCTTCGGCGCCCCGACCCCCGGCTACGCCGCCGTGGCGGACGAGGCGCGCCGGGTGGAGGCCGCCGAGCGGGTCCGCACCCTCTACGTGGCCACGACCCGGGCGGAGGAACGCCTGGTGCTCCTGGGAGCGTGGCCCGACGCCCCGGCCCGCGGCGGCCCGGACGGCGCACGGTGCTACCTGGACCTCCTGGGAGCACGGTTCCCGGCCCTGGGCTCCGTGGAAGAGCTCTGGGCCGAGGCCACGGAGGGGGCCGGGGGGCGCCTGGACCGCCACGGGGTCCGGTGGGTGTTCCCGGCCCTGGACTCGGCGGAGGTCGGCGCCGGCGGCGAGGAGGCCACGCCCCGTACAGCCGGTTCGGGTAAACCCGCTTCAGGTGCAGCCGGTCCGGGAGGCTGGGCCTCGGACGGGGCCCCCGGGGAGACCGGCTCCTCCGCGAGCCCGGACCCGGAAGCCGTGGCCGCCGAGGCCCGGGAGCTCGCGGCGCACCGGGCGGCGGCGGAGGCCCGCATGGCCCGGCCGCTGGCCGGCTGGGTGTCGCAGGAGGCCCACGAGCGCCTGGAGGCGCTGGAGGACGGAGCGATCCCGCCGGAGCCGGAGCCCCGGGGTCCCGAGGTCCCCGGAGCCGGGCTTTCGGACGGGGCCCCGGCCCGGGGGTCCGACAGCCGGGAGGACGCTCCGGGAGCCGCGCAGCATGGGGAAAGCCCGGACCCTCGGGGCGTCCGAAACGCCCGGGAGGTCGCCCAGGCCGCCGGGACCGCGGTCCACCGGCTCCTGGAAGCGCTCGACCTCTCGCCCCGGGCCGACCCGGCCGCCGAGCTCGCCCGGTGGCGGGAGGACATCCCGGGGCTCCTCCCGCCGCGCCTCGCCCGGGGCCGGGCGGAGCCGGCCGCCGCCCTCTGCCGGGAGATCCTCGACCGCCTGGCCGCGGGTCCCCTGGTGGAACGACTGGTCGCCCTCCGCGGCCGCGTCCTCGCCCGGGAGCTCCCCGTGCTCCTGCCGCCGGCGGAGGACGAGGGAACCGGGGCGCTGGGCTTCGTCTCCGGGGCAGTGGACCTGGTCTACCGCGACCCCGAGACCGGCGAGCCGGTGGTGGCCGACTTCAAGACCGACCGGATCGAGGCGCCGGAAGAGCTGGAGGCCCGGGCGGAAGCCTACGCGCCCCAGGCCCGGACCTACGCCCGCGCCCTCCAGGAAGCCCTGGACCTCCCCGCCACCCCCCGCGCCGAGCTCTGGTTCCTCTGGCCGGGAGAGGTGGTGGAAGTGCCCGCGGACGCCGGCGGAACCTGAGTGGCCCCACGAGGGGTCCGTGCCATCCGATGCACCGTTCCGGCCCGGAGGAGCCCGGCCGGGAACCGGCGCGCGCGAATGGGTGCACGAGACGGTGGGCGCGCGCCTCGGTTCGGAGGCCACCGCCCGAACGGAACCCCCGGACACGCCCCGGGAGGGGGCACCCCGCCCGTTCAGGGCCACCCTACCCGGGTTCCACCAACGGTGAAAGCCGGGTCGGAGGCGCGGGCGGGGTTCCCGCGGCTGCGGCCTCTGAGCCGGAGCCGCTCCACGCGGCGCCGGATGGCAAGGGCGCCGGGCGCGGAGGCGAAGCGGAGCCGCGCGCCTCCCGCTCACATCACCACGAAGCGCGCGGCGTCCGCAGACGCGGGAACCCCGCCCGCGCCTCCGACCCGGCCCCCTCGAAGGGACCGGGCTACCAGGAGAACTCGATCGACCCCAGCGCCCGGCGCTCCAGCACGTCCCCGCCGAACGTCTGGAAGTGCTCCTCGTCCAGCACGTTCGACACGTTCACCCCGAGCCGCACGTGGTCCGTGGCCCGGAAGTTCGCCGACAGGTCCAGGAGCTCGTACGACGGCACCGTGCCCTCGAAGACACCCGCCTGCCAGTCGAACTCCTCCACCCAGCGGAAGTTGAGGCCGGCATCCCAGCGGTCCTGCGTATAGAGGATGCCGGTGCTGATGCTGTGCTCCGGCGCGTTGGGCTGGAGCTGACCCTCCAGCTCCTCGCTCGGGGCCTCGACGATGTCGAAGTCGAACCAGGAGTAGTTGAAGTTGAACGTCCAGGGCCGGGAGATGTGCCACTGCAAGCCCAGGTCGATCCCCTCGGTGTCCACCTCGCCGAAGTTGGTGTAGCTCGCCAGGGCGAGGATGGGGTTGTCGTCCGGGTCGTTCGACAGGAAGCCGATCAGCGGGTTCTGGGCCGCCAGGCCCTGGAGGGTCTGGAGCAGGGCCGTCCGCACCGGCCCCGGCAGGTTCGACGGCGGCTCGTAGAACGGGAAGTCCGGGTTCAGGCGACCCGCCGCGCTCAGGTTCGGCAGGAGGTCGCTGATGAAGTTCTCCGCCGTCGAGTTGTAGTAGTCCACCGTCAGGAGGGCCCGGCCGCCGAGGACGCCGGAGTAGCCGACCTCCCAGGTCTCGATCTCCTCCACCTCCAGGTTGGCGTTGCCCAGGGCCAGGATCGGGATCTCGTCGAACCCGAGGTCGAGCCCGAAGGCCTGCTGGACCGGCGCCAGGCTGATGGACGAGATGGGCCCGTCGGGCGTCTGGACCGCGGTCTGGGCCCGGAGGAAGAACTCCGAGTAGTTGGCCACCTGGAAGGCCTCGTTGTAGGTGGCCCGGAGCGTCTGGTTCGGCGTCAGGGCGTAGACCAGGGAGCCCTTCGGCGAGAACTGGGAGTCGTGGAGGGAGCTTTCGTCGTAGCGCCCCGCAACGACCAGCTTCAGGGTGTCCGTGACGTCGAAGTCAGCCTGGGCGAAGGCCGCCGTGAAGTCGGCGTCCACGTCCGAGAAGGTCAGGGTGCCCTCGGTGCCGATGTCCTCCTCGCCGTAGGAGACGCCCCCGACGATCCGGCCGCGCTCGTCGGCGAAACCCAGGTTGCCCTGCAGCTCCACCTGCCAGTTCTCCGAGTCCAGGACCAGGCCGGCGCCGGACAGCAGCGAGCGCTGGAAGCCGTCACGGCCGTTCCAGTACGCCAGGGCGTTCCAGTGCGGCGTCGAGTAGTTCACCCGGGCCCAGGGGCGCTCGATGTCCAGGAGCTGGACCCGGCCGATACCGGTCTGGAAGGCGGGGCCCTCGATCTCGGCGTGGCCGCCCTCGAAGGTGCTCACGTGGCCGTTGT
>JBKHJP010000239.1:0-6857 GCA_046538065.1 Thermoanaerobaculia bacterium
GGTCGTAGCGGGTCCCCGGGAGCTGGCGCTCCACCGCCCAGCGCACCCGGTCGGCGCCGGGCCCCTCCCAGCACCCGGCGAGGGGGAGGGCGGCGACGGTCAGCAGGGCGGCCAGGACGATCGAGATTTTCCGGTTCCACCTACGCGTCTCGGGGGCCGGGAGGAGACAAGCTCCTCCCCTACAGAGTCGGTGGTTCTTCATGGCCGCTCCTCCTCGTCCTCCTGATCGCCGCCTTCGGTGTCCCCTTCGCCGTCGTCCGCTCCGTCCGGCGCCGGAGCGGTGAGCTCCTCCGCGTCGAAGCGGTCCAGGGCGTCGATGTTCAAACTCCGGCCCAGGCGGCCCACCTCCTCGGGGGTGATGTCGCCCACCACGTTGATGAACCCGGCGCTCCCGCCCGGCTCGACGAACATCACCGCCAGGCCCAGGATGCGCTCGCCGTCGGTCCGGACCTGGAGGTAGCTCGTGTCGCCGCCGCCGGGCTCGCGGACCTCCACCACCGTCTGCCACTCCCGCGACTCCAGCGCCCGGGCGGTCTGCCGGGCCTGCTGCTCCACCGTCTCGCGGTCGTGGGCGGGCACCTCGTAGATCTGGGCGAAGATGCCCTGGAGCTTGTCCACGAGCTCGGCGAAGCCCGGCTCGGCGCCCCGGGTGGCCTCCGCCACCATGCGGAGCAGCGGGCCGTAGAGGGACACCCGGAGCGTGACCTCTCCCGGTGCCTCGACGCCCAGCTCCCGGAAGTCGACGAAGCCGGGGGTGCCCGCCAGGGACGGGGGGGCCGGGGTGCCGGAGCCCCGGGGGGGCGCCTGGGCCTGGAGCGCCCCGGCACCCCAGCCGTGGGCGGCTCCGAAGCCGGACCCCAGGACGACGGCCACGGTGAAGGCCAGGAGAGCCCTCCGAAGGGCTCCCGGCGGCGTGGAACGGGTGGGACGGGCTGCTCTCATGGCTCTCTCCTCGGGGCGTCGGCGGGCTCTTCCAGGGCGGAGGCGTCGACGCCCAGGCCGCCCCCCTCCAGGCCCTGCAGGAGCCGGCGGGCGGGCCGCGCGAGGCCCTGGGCGAAGACCTCCTCCTGGACGGTGTCCCCGGCGTCGCGGCCGACGGCCGCCACGTAGGCCAGGACCAGGCGGGCCTCCTCCTCGGCCCGGGCCACCTCCTCCGGGGTGTACTCGGGCTCCGTCACCGGGCCCGGCGCCTCCGGGCCGTCCGCCGTCACCGCGGGGGCGCCGTCCCGGTCGGAGTCGCCGGCACCGGGCTCGACGACCGCCCGGTAGAGGAGCGGGGCCGCCACCAGGAGGAGGAGCAGGGCCGCCGCCGCCAGGGCCGGCCGGAGGGCGCCGGGGCCGGCGAGCCGGCCGGCCAGCTCGCCGAGGCGGTCCCACGGCCCGGCCGGTCGGCTCTCCTCCCGCGCCACCGCCGCCAGCACCCCCTCGGTCACCTCCGGCGGGCACGCGAGCATGGGGAGCTCGTCGCCCAGGGCCTCCCGGAGCCGCCGGGCCCGGGCGAGCTCCTCGCGGCAGCCGGCGCAGTCGTCCAGGTGCGCCTGGACCGCCCGGTCCTCGGGGACCTCGAGCTCGCCGTCGAGCCAGGCGTCCAGCCGGTCGCGGACCGCCTCGCAGCCCAGGCCGCCACCGGCACCTTCCGGGCCCCGGGCCCACCGGTTTCGGTCAGCTCGCCGGGGCATGGGCCATCACCTCCTTCAGGCGCTCGCGGAGCATCTTCCGCCCGCGGTGGATGTTGACCTTCACCGTGTTGAGGGGCATCTCGAGGGTCTCGCTGATCTCGTGGTACTTCATCTCCTGCACCTCCCGCAGGATGAGGACCGAGCGGTAGGGCTCGGCCAGCGCCTGGACCGCCCGGCGCAGGTGCCGGCCCAGGTCGGAGCTCGCCGCCCGGCGCTCCGGGTCCGGATCGCCGGCGGGGGTCCGGTCCACGGCGTCCGGCTCCTCGGGGTGACCCAGGGCCGAGCGCCGGGTGCGGCCTCGGCGCATGACGTCGAAGCAGCGGTTCCGGGTCACCCGGAGGAGCCACGGCGCCAGGCTCTCCCGGTCGCCGCCGGAGCGTTCCAGCTCCGGCAGGTTCCGCCAGAGCCGGAGGAAGACCTCCTGGGTGGCGTCGGCCGCCTCCTCCCGGTCGCCCAGGAGGTAGCACGCCAGGCTGTACACCCGGTCGCGGTGCTCCTCCACGAGGACTTGGAAATCCCCCGGCATCACATGGCGGGTGACGCTCCGGGGAGGAAATTGTTTCAGGGCCGGGAGTGGTTGGAGAGGATTGCAGCCGGTGCGCAAGGAAACGACGAAGCCGGGGGACCCACCATGGACACCGTTCGCCAGATCCGTTCGCTCGACCTCCAGCCCCTCGGGGAGACACGCGAGGCCCGCTCCCACGCCCGGGGCGTCCGCCGGGGCACGCTCCTCGCCGCCGCCCTCCTGGCCGCGGTCGGCCTGGCCGGTCCGGGGGCCGCCCAAGAGGGGGACGGCGAGGACCGGGAGGTCCTGCCCATCGTGGTCCAGGCCATCGAGCACCACGGCGGGGACCTCTACGAGTCCACCGAGAGCTCCTTCGAGATCGCCTCCGCGTCCGGCGCCTTCCGGGTGGAGGTCCGCCGGGACGGCGGCCTCTACCGCCACGTGGTGGAGGGCGAGACCCCGGACGGCCTGCGCCGCGTGACCGTGACCAACGACTCGGTGGAGGTCACGGTGGACGGCGAGCCGGTCCGGGTGCAGGAGGACCGTGAGCAGGGCTGGCGTAACCACGTCGACGCCCGGGTCTGGTTCCCCTTCCTGCCGTACGGCCTGGCCGGCGACGGGGTCTACCTCCACGACCGGGGCCTAGTGGAGTGGCCGGTGGAGGAGGGCGCCGGCGCCCGGGAGCTCCGGGAGGTGAAGGTCACCTTCCAGCCGGGGTCGTCCTCCGGCGCCGAGGACGAGTACCTCTTCTGGTTCGACCTGGAGACGGGCCGCATGGAGCAGTTCGCCTACAGCTTCGCCGGCGGGCTCCGGTTCCGCCAAGCCTTCGACTTCCGGCGGGTCGGCGGGATCCTCTTCGCCGACAACGAGAACTACGGGGTCGACGGGGAGGGCTACCGGGTGGACCAGGTCACGCCGGAGTTCGTGGCCGAGGAGATGGAGCTCGTCTCCACGATCCGGCTCCGGGACGTCGAGGTCGAGCCCGTCGGCGATGCCACCCCTGAAGGTGGGGCGGCCGGCGGGGAGCATCCTGTAGACTCCAGTCCGTGAGCGACGCCCGTTCCCTCCGCCGGCTCCGGAGCGCGGCCTCCCTGGCCGTCGCCCCGTTGCTCCTCGCCCTGGTGGCGAGCGCGCCGCTCTGCGAGCTGGGCATGGAGGAGTGCCTCCTGCCGGAGCCCGCCCCGATGGGCGCCATGGCGGACGGTTCCCACTGCCCCATGGACGCCGCAGGACTGGGGGACATGCCCTGCTGCGTCGAGGAGGCCGTGCCCCACGGCCCGTCGCCGGCGGCGCCGGGCTCGCCCGACCTGCGGGTCCAGCTCGACCTCCAGGCCCTGGCCCCGGCGGCCGCCGCCGCGAGCCTCGAGGCGCCGCGGCCCGCAGCGCACCGGCCGGTGCGGCCCGAGCCGCCCATGGCGTCTCCCGTCCCCCTCTACACGCTGCTCTCCACGCTGCTGAATTGATCCTCCGGGTCTGAGGATTCTCCCGGCCGTCGTGCGCGTGCCGCTCACGTGTGGGCGCGCCCGGTCCCCTGAATCGCTGAACCCGGAGGAGCTCCATGCCCTCGAAGAACCCGGGTGTCCTCCCGGCCGTGCTGCTGGTCCTGGCGGCGGTTGCGACACCCACGACACTCGAAGCCCGTGACGAAACCGCTCTGTTCGCCGGGGCGGAGCGCCTGGAGCGCGACGCCCTGGTGGATGCCGTCCTGGAGCGCAATCCCGGCCTGGCCGAGGCCCGGGCCGCCTGGCGTGCCGCCCGTGAGCGCGTGCCCCAGGCGCGCTCCCTGGACGACCCCATGGTGGGCTACAGCCTGGGGCCGCTGTCCATCGCGTCGGACGAGGTCCGCTTCGGCCAGGTCCTGGAAGCGCGCCAGCGCATCCCGTACCCGGGGAAGCTCCGGCTGCGGGAAGAGACGGCCCGGGCCGCGGCGGAGGCCGCCGAGCGGTCCATCGAGACCGTGCGCCTGGAGCTGGCCACGGAGGCCTCCCTGCTCTTCGACGAGTGGTACCTGGTCCACCGGGACCTGGAGCTCACGGACGAGCACGTGCGCCTCCTGGAGGACTTCCAGCGGATCGCCACGGCCCGCTACGCTGCAGGGGAGGCGCCGCAGCAGGCACCCATCCAGGCGGAGGTGGAGCTCTCCCACCTGGTCCACCGGCGCATGGTGCTGGAGACCGAGCGGGAGATCTTGGCGGCCCGGATCAACGCCCTGCTGCACCGGGACCCTGCGGCGCCCCTGCCGCCGGCTCCACCGGAGCTGCCTTTCTTCGATCCGGAGCGAGACCTGGCGACGGCCGGCACCGGGGAGCTTCCGGACCTCGCCCTGGCCTCCCGGCCGGAGCTCGCCCGGCTGGATGCCGAATCGGCCGCCCGGGAGGCCGAGATCGAGCTCCGAGAGCTCGACCGCTACCCGGATTTCGAGGCCATGGCCTCCTACAACTCCATGTGGGCCCAGACCGAGCACCAGTGGATGGTCGGGGTGGGCGTCAACGTACCGATCCGCCGGGAGCGGATCCGGGCCGCCGTCGCCGAAGCCCGGGCGGAGGCGGAGCGCGTGGAGAGCGAGCGGCTGCGCCTGGAGGACGAGGTCCGGGCGGAGGTCCGGATCGCCTGGGCGCGGCTCCGGGAGAGCCGCCACGTCCTGACCATCTACGAGAGCCGGGTGCTGCCGGCGGCACGGGACCAGGTGCGTGCCGCCCTCTCCGGCTTCGAGACCGGCCGGACCACCTTCCTCGCCCTGATCGAGGCCGAGCGCAACCAGCGCACCGCCGAGCTCGAGTACCACCAGACCCTCGCCCAGCTCCACCAGCGCCGGGCGGCGCTGGAACGGGCCCTGGGCACGACGCCCGGACCGCTGTCCGGTCCGGCCCCGGAGACCCCTGAAGCGGCCGGTATCCCGGCGCTCCGGGAACTCCAAGGAGAGATCCGATGAAAGGATCCACGATCCTCACCCTGTCCCTGTTCCTGCTCCTCGTCGCGGCCGTCCTGGCCGGGTGCGGCTCCGAGGCCCCGGAGGGGGCCCGGGAGGCCGAATCGGACGAACGCACCGCCCCGGCGGGGGCGGACCCGGCGTCCTCCGCCGCCGCCGAGCTTCCCGCCGACGGCTACGGCCCGGCCACCCGGGACGCCCTGGAAGGCGTGCTGGCCGACTACGAAGAGCTCCGGGCCCTCCTGGCGGCCGACCGCCTCGAAAGTCTCGACGCCGGCGGCCGGGAGCTGGCCGGGCGCCTCCGGGCGGCGGCGGACACGGCGGAGTCCGAGTCCGGCGCCGCCGCGAACCTGCTGGACGAGGCCGCCCGGACGGCGGAGTCCCTCGCCGGCGCCGGCGACCTGGAGACCGCCCGGGAGGCCTTCGCCGAGCTCGGCCGTGCCCTGATCCCGGTGGTGGGGGCCGACGACCGCCTGACCGCCGGCTGGACGGTCTTCCAGTGCCCCATGGTGGACGGCTTCGCCAGGTGGATGCAGCCCGGCGAGGACCCGGAGAACCCCTTCATGGGCCCGGCCATGCCGGCCTGCGCCTCGCCCGCCGAGTGGACCGCCCCGCCCCCGGAGACCCCGGAGGAGGTGGAGGCCCACGCCGAGCACGCCCACGGCGCCGAACCGGGCACCGGGGCGGGTGGGCCCGGAGGCGACGAGATCGCCTACTACACCTGCTCCATGCACCCGTCGGTGCGCTCCGAGGATCCGGGGCAGTGCCCCATCTGCAACATGTCGCTCACCCCTGTGACCCGGGCGGAGCTTGAGACCGGCACCGTGATCGTCGACGCCGCCCGGCGCCAGCGGATCGGGGTCACCACGGCTCCGGCGGAGCGCCGGGAGCTCTCGGGGACGATGCGCGCCGTGGGCAAGGTGGTCTACGACGAGACCCGGTTGGCGGACGTGACGGTCAAGTACCGGGGCTGGATCGGCCGCCTGGAGGTGGACCGCCCCGGCCAGCCGGTCCGCCGGGGCCAGACGCTCTTCACCCTGTACAGCCCGGACCTCTACGCCACCCAGGAGGAGCTCCTGGCGGCCCTCGAGAGCCAGCAGGCCGCCCGGGGGAGCGCCGCGCCGGAGCGGGCCGACTACCTGGTGGAGGCGGCGAAGAAGCGCCTGCGCCTGTGGGACCTCGAGACCTGGCAGATCGACCGCATCGCCGAGACCGGCGAGGCCCTGAAGCACGTGCCCATCGTCTCGCCCGCCTCCGGCGTGGTGGTGGAGAAGAACGTGGTGGCCGGCGCCGCCGTGGAGCCGGGCCAGCGGCTTTTCCGGATCGCCGGGATCGACCGGGTGTGGGTGGAAGCGGAGGTCTACGAGGCGGAGCTCCCGCTGGTGGAGGAGGGCCAGGAGGTCCGGGTCACCTTTCCCTACCTGCCCGGCCGGGAGGTCACCGGGCGGGTGGCCTTCGTCTATCCCTTCCTGGACGACGCGTCGCGCACCGGCCGCGTCCGGGTCGAGCTCGACAACCCGGGCCTCGCCATCAAGCCGGACATGTACGCCAACGTGCTCTTCGAACGCGACGGGGGCGAGATCCTGGCGGTGCCGGGCGACGCCGTCCTCTACGCCGGCGAGCGGGAGTTCGTCTTCGTCGACCTGGGGGAGGGGCGGCTCCAGCCCCGGCGGCTGGAGACCGGCCGCCGTACGGGGGGGTGGGCGGAGGTCCTCTCCGGGCTGGAGGAGGGGGAGGTGGTCGT
>JBKHJP010000018.1:0-25669 GCA_046538065.1 Thermoanaerobaculia bacterium
TGAAGGAGCCGGGGCGGGAGCGCTCCCCTCCGGGGAGCTTGAAGGCCGCGCCGCTCCCGAGAGCTTCGGCGTGTACCGCCGCCGGGCGCGCGGCCTGAACGGAGGAGCGAGCCCCCGCCCCATGCCCCGGGATGCGAGGCTCCGGTCCCCGGAGGGGAGCGCTCCCGTCCCGGCTCCCACCACCCCCGGTTGCCCTCCCGGTGCACCGAGGCGCACCCTATGCGGGGCCGGTTTCCGGGTGCGACAGGGTCGCACCCTACGGCGGGGTCGGAGCGGGCGGCCTAGTCCCGGGGCCGGTGGTCTTGGGGGGAGACCCGCTGGGCGACGTTCAGGCGGGTGGCGGCCTTCTCCAGGCGGGCCTGGGCCTGCATCCACTCCAGGTCCTCGGCCCCCATGAGCTCGCGCTCCGCCTCCGCCGCCTCACGGCGGGCCGCTTCCACGTCGATCTCCTGTGGCAGCTCCGCCGACTCGGTGAGGACCGTGACCACGTCCCCCGCCACCTCCACGAAGCCCTCCGACAGGGCGACGTAGCGCTCGATCTTGCCCTGCCGGTACATGACCTCGCCCACCCGGAGCGTGGCGATGAGCGGCGTGTGACCCGGGAGGACGCCGATCATGCCCTCGCTCCCGGGTACCTGGACCTCGTCGCACTCCGCGTCCAGCAGGCGCCGGTCGTGGGCGACCACGACCAGGTGGAGCCTTCCGGGTGTCGGTTCGTCAGCCATTCCTGTCTGCCCCTAGCCGACTACCATGCAATTCGGACCATCGAGGTTCCTCGACTCGCTCCGCTCGCTCGGAACGACAATTCGCAGAAGAAGAGTCACGCGGCTTCCTCGAGGATCTGCTTGCCGTGCTCCACGACCTCGTCGATCGTGCCCTTGAAGAGGAAGGCGCGCTCCGGGTACTCGTCCATCTCGCCGGAGATGATCCGCTGGAAGCCCTCGATCGTGTCGGCGACCTTGACGTAGCGGCCCTCGAGCCCGGTGAACTGCTGGGCCACGAAGAACGGCTGCGACAAGAAGCGCTGGATCTTCCGCGCCCGGGCCACGATGAGCTTGTCGTCCTCCGACAGCTCGTCGATGCCCAGGATGGCGATGATGTCCTGGAGGTCCTTGTAGCGCTGGAGGATCGTCTGGACTTCCCGGGCCACGCCGTAGTGCTCCTCGCCCACGATCCGCGGGTCGAGGATCTTGGAGGTGGAGTCGAGCGGGTCGACGGCGGGGTAGATGCCCAGCTCGGAGATCTGGCGCGAGAGCACCGTGGTGGCGTCCAGGTGGGCGAAGGTGGTCGCCGGCGCCGGGTCGGTCAGGTCGTCGGCGGGGACGTAGATCGCCTGGACGGAGGTGATCGAGCCCTTCTGGGTGGAGGTGATCCGCTCCTGGAGGGCGCCCATCTCCGAGGCCAGGTTCGGCTGGTAGCCCACGGCCGAAGGCATCCGGCCCAGCAGGGCCGAGACCTCGGAGCCCGCCTGGGTGAAGCGGAAGATGTTGTCGATGAACAGCAGCACGTCCTGGCCCTGGGTGTCGCGGAAGTACTCCGCCACCGTGAGCCCCGTCAGGCCCACCCGCAGGCGCGCCCCGGGGGGCTCGGTCATCTGGCCGTAGATGAGCGAGATCTTCGAGTTGGTCAGGGCCTTCTGGTCCACCCGCTCCATGTCGAACTCGCCGGTGGCCTCCAGGTGCTCGTAGAAGTCCTCGCCGAAGTCGATGACCTTCGACTCCACCATCTCCCGCAGGAGGTCGTTGCCCTCGCGGGTGCGCTCGCCCACGCCGGAGAAGACCGACACGCCGCCGTGCTGGAGGGCGACGTTGTTGATCAGCTCCTGGATGAGCACCGTCTTGCCCACGCCGGCGCCGCCGAACAGCCCGGTCTTGCCGCCCCGGGTGTAGGGCTCCAGCAGGTCGATCACCTTGATGCCGGTCTCGAACATCTCGGTCTCGGCGGACTGCTCCTCGAGGGACGGGGCGTCCCGGTGGATGGGCCAGCGCTCCTCGGCGTCCACCGTGCCCAGGCCGTCCACCGGCTCGCCCACCACGTTGAGGATCCGCCCCAGGGTCGAGCGCCCCACGGGGACCGAGATCGGCTGCCCGGTGTCCACCACCTCCATGCCGCGGACCACGCCGTCCGTGGGGGCCATGGAGACGCAGCGCACCCGGTTCTCCCCCAGGTGCTGGGCCACCTCGGCGACGATGTCGAGCTCGATGCCGGTCTCCTTGCCGGGATCCTTGAGCTCGACGGCGTTCATGATCTCCGGCATCTGCTCCGGGTCGAACTCCACGTCCAGGACCGGGCCGATCACCTGGACCACCCGGCCGACGTTCTTCGCTCGCTTGTCGCTGGTGTCCTTGCTCATGTCGCGTACCTTTATCCCTCCAGGGCGTTGGCGCCGGAGACCACCTCGATGAGCTCCGTGGTGATGGCCGCCTGGCGCGCCCGGTTGTAGGTGAGGGTGAGCTTCTCGATCATCTCGCCGGCGTTGTTGGTCGCCGAGTCCATGGCGGTCATGCGGGCGGCGTGCTCCGACGCCTGGGACTCCAGGAGCACCCGGTACACCTGGAAGGTCAGGTACCGGGGGAGCACGTCGGCCAGGATCTCGTCCGGGGAGGGCTCGAAGAGGTAGTCCCCGGGCTCCTCGCCGGCGCCGCCGGCGCCGGTGGCCGCCCCGGCCTCGCTCGAGGTCTCCCCGGGGCCCACCGGAATCGGCAGGAGCCGCTCCTCGGTGAGCTCCTGGCGCATGACCGACTCGAACCGGTTGTAGACCACGTAGACCGCGTCGTACTCGCCCCGGGAGTAGGCCTGGCCCACGTCGCCGGCGATCTCCTGCGCCGCCTCGTAGGTCACGTTGCTGAACAGCTCGCGGTAGGCGTCGCGCACCGGCACGTCCCGGCGGGCGAAGTAGTCCGCCCCCTTCTTGCCCAGGAGCAGCAGCTCGAGCGACTCCCAGCGGCCCAGGAGCTGGCGGACCCGGCGCAGCACGGTGGCGTTGAACGCCCCGGCCAGGCCGCGGTCGCCGGTGACCACCACCAGGAGGACCTTCTCCTCCGGGCGGACCTGGAGGAGCGGGTGGGGGCCGCCGCCGGCCGGTTCGTCGTCGGGGCCCTCCCCGCCGGGGGCGACCCCGGGCTCCGGGGCGGCCCCCTCCGGGCCCCCGTCCGGGGCGCTCTCCAGCTCCCCGTCCGGCGCTTGGGCCCGGGCGGCCTGGGCCAGCTTGGCGGTGACCTTCGCCAGCTCCAGGGCGTACGGGCGCGTGCCCAGGATGCGGTCCTGGCTGCGGCGGAGCTTCGCCGCAGCGACCATCTTCATCGCCTTGGTGATCTGCTGGGTGTTCTTGACCGAGCGGATCCGGCGCTTGATGTCTAAGAGGCTCGCCATGGTCTTCCTGCGCGTTGCGGGCCGGGATCAGGCACGATCCCGGCAGCCGTCCTCGGAGTGGGGCGGCTCACGCCGCCGCGGCCTTGCCTCCGGCCTGGGCGGCGGGCTCGCGGGCCAGGTAGTCCTCGCGGATCTCGCGCATGACGCCGAGGATCCGCTCCTCGAGCTCCGGGGAGATCTGCTTCTTCTCCCGGATCTCGGTGAGCACGTCCGGGTGCTCGTTCTGGAAGGCCCGGTGCATCTCCTGCTCGTACGGACCCACGTGCTCGGCCTCGAGGGCGTCCAGGACGCCCCTGGTGCCCGCCAGGATCGACAGCACCTGGAGCTCCACCGTCAACGGCTGGAACTGGCCCTGCTTGAGGATCTCCACCAGCCGGCGGCCCCGGGCGAGCTGGGCCTGGGTCGCCTTGTCCAGGTCGCTGCCGAACTGGGCGAAGGCCTCGAGCTCCCGGAACTGGGCGAGCTCCAGGCGGAGCGTCCCGGCGAACTTCTTCATCGCCTTGATCTGGGCCGCGCCACCCACCCGGGAGACCGAGATGCCCACGTTGATGGCGGGCCGCACCCCGGAGTAGAAGAGGTCGCTCTCCAGAAAGATCTGGCCGTCGGTGATGGAGATGACGTTCGTCGGGATGTAGGCCGAGACGTCGCCGGCCTGGGTCTCGATGATCGGGAGCGCCGTCAGCGATCCGCCGCCCTTGGCGTCCGAGAGCTTCGCCGCCCGCTCCAGGAGGCGCGAGTGGAGGTAGAAGACGTCGCCCGGGTAGGCCTCGCGGCCCGGGGGCCGCCGGAGCAGGAGCGACATCTCCCGGTACGCAGCAGCCTGCTTCGACAGGTCGTCGTAGATCACCAGCGCGTGGCCGCCCTGGTGCATGAAGTACTCGCCCATGGTGCAGCCGGCGTACGGGGCCAGGTACTGCAGCGGCGCGGGCACCGAGGCGCTGGCGGAGACCACGATCGTGTGGTCCATGGCGCCGTTGTCCTCCAGGGTCTTGACCACCTGGGCCACGGTGGAGCGCTTCTGGCCGATGGCCACGTAGACGCAGACGACGTCCGTGTTCTTCTGGTTGATGATGGCGTCCACGGCGACGGCGGTCTTGCCGGTCTGGCGGTCCCCGATGATGAGCTCGCGCTGGCCGCGGCCGATGGGGATCATGGCGTCGATGGCCTTCAGGCCCGTCTGCATGGGCTCGTGCACCGGCTGGCGGTCCACCACGCCGGGGGCGATCCGCTCCACGGCGTAGGTGTCGGCGGCCTCGATGGGACCCTTGCCGTCCAGGGGGCGCCCGAGGGAGTCGACCACGCGGCCCACCAGGGCCGGCCCCACGGGGACCTCGATGATCCGGCCGGTGCGGCGGACCTCGTCGCCCTCCTCCACCAGGCGGGAGTCGCCCATCAGCACGGCGCCGATCTGGTCTTCCTCCAGGTTCAGGGCCAGGCCGAAGACGTCGTTGGGGAACTGCAGCAGCTCGTTGGCCATGGCCTTCTCCAGGCCGTAGACCCGGGCGATGCCGTCGCCCACGGAGAGGACGGTGCCCACCTCGGCCACGTCCACGTCGGCCTGGTATCCCGACAGCTCGCGCTCCAGGATCGCGGTGATCTCGTCTGCCTTGATCTGCATCGAAACGGCACTCCTCGTGGCCCGTCTCGGCGGATCCGCGCACCGGGCGCGCCCATCCGCCTTCGTGTTGTCTTGACCGGGCGGGACGTCGCGCCCGCGCCCTCCGGGGGCTCAGCCTCTCAAACCTGCTCCGCCGTCAGCCTCTCGGCCAGGCGGTCGAGCTGCCCCTGGAGGCTGGCGTCGTACAGGGTGCTGCCGATCCGCGCCTTGAATCCGGCCATCAACCCGGGATCGACCGCGAGCTCGAGCTCCACGTCCCGCTGGAGCATCTCTCCGAGTGCGCTGCGCAGGCGCTCCGTCTCCTCGTCGTCGAGGGCGTGGGCCGCGGTCACCCGGGCGGTGACCACGCCCAGCCGGCGGTTGACCTGGGCCTCCAGGGCCTCCAGGACCGCCGGCAGGTGCTGAAGCCGGTAGTTCGCGACCAGGAGGAACACGAACCGGAAGGCCAGCTCGCCCAGGCCCAGGCGCTCGCCGAGGATCCGGAGGATCCGCTGCTTGTCCTCCACGGGAACGGCCGGGTTGGCCGCCATCTTCCCGATCCCCGGCACCTCCCGCATGGCGTCGCGGAGCGACCGGAGCTGGTCGCGGACGGCGACCGCCTCCTCCGTGGAGGCGGTGACGTTCAAGAGCGCCTGCGCGTACGGCCGCGCAAACTTCCGCATCACGACGCTCCCCCGCCTGTGTCCCTCATCCGGCCCAGGTTGCGCTCGAAGATCCGGCGCCTCTCGCCGGCGTCCAGCCGGCGTTCCAGATCCTCGCGCGCCAGGCGTGTCGCGAGCTCGGCGGTGTAGGTCCGGAGCTCCTGGCGCGCCTGCGCCACCCGGTGGTCGATCTCGCTCCGGGCCTGGCTCAGCAGGCGCTCCTGCTCCCGCTCGGCCTGGGCCAGGATCGCGTCGTGCTCCTTGTGGCCCTCGGTCTCGGCCCGGGAGAGGATCTCCTCGATCTGGCTCTCGAGCCGGGCGATCTTGTCGCCCAGGCCGGCCTGCAGCTCGGCGGCCTCCCGGCGGCGCTCCCGGGCCTCCTCCAGCTCTTCGCGGATCTGCCGCCCGCGGCCCTCCAGGTAGCGCGTGATCGGGGGCACCAGGAAGTAGGCGAGCAGCCCGAAGAAGAGGATCAGGTTGGCGAGCATCCAGATCCACGAGGGCAGGCCGAGCCACGGCGCCGTCGGATCGGCGGCGGCCGCCGCCGGGCGCGCCGCGAGGGTGGCTCCGGCGGAGACGACGAACAGGGCAGCGCGCGAGGCCCGGCGCTCCAACCGCGCCCCCGCGCTGGCGGGCGGCCGGCTCATGCGCTTTTCTCCAGGAGCTTCTCGGTCATCCGGTCGGCCAGGCCGCGGGCCCGGTCCTCGAGCTCGCCGCGCTGGGCGGCGACGATCTCGTCCAGCTCCCCCTGGGCCTCCGCCAGGCGCTCCTCGGCCTGCTCCCGGGCCTTCCGGAGCATCTCCTGCCGGCGCTCCTCGGCGGCCCGGCGTTGCGCGTCCCGCCGGGCGGCGGCCTCGACCCGGGCCCGGTTCAGCTTCTCGCGCTCGGCGTCGACCTTCTCCTCGGTCTGGGCCAGGGCGGCCTCGTGCTCCGCCCGGGCGGTCTCCACCGTCTCGCGCCGCTCCCGGAGGATCTCCTGCACCGGCCGGAACAGCGACCAGCGGAGGATCCAGTACGTGATCCAGAAGATCGCCGCGATCACGAACAGACTGGCGTCCGGAATCAAGCTCATGGGCGCGGGGGCAGTGCTCGGTCTGTCTTCGGAAACGCTGGGTCGTCGGGGGTCGGCCCAGGAGGCCGTCCGTTCCTGCGCAGAGCGGGGCACCCAACCCCTCCGGGGCCGGGTGCCCGAACCGGGCGGAATCTAACACGCGCCCCAGAGGGGGTCAAGACGCCGTTCCCAGCGGGAGCGAGAGTGTGGAAGTTGCGCGGGACAAGCCGCTTGGCTATCCTCTAGGCGCAACGTCCCACCTGCAAACCGCCTCCCCTGCGAGGCCCGACTCCGAGGAGGACGGCAGATGGCGGCTTCCCCCGTGACGTCTGAATCAGGCTCCCCAATGGAGCGCGACTCCTGGGCGACCCGGCTCGGGTTCATCCTGGCGGCCGTCGGCTCGGCGGTCGGCCTGGGCAACATGTGGCGCTTCCCGTACGTCGTGTCCGAAGGAGGCGGAGCGGCGCTGGTGGTCCTCTATCTCGCCATCGTGGCCCTCGTCGGGCTGCCCCTGATGACCGCGGAGTTCGCCATCGGCCGCCTGTCCCAGGAGTCGCCCCTGGTGGCGGTGCGGCGCCTGGGCGGGCCGCGGTGGGCTCCCCTGGGCTGGCTGTTCGTCGCCTGCGGCTTCGGCATCCTCTCCTACTACGCGGTGATCGCCGGCTGGACCATGCGCTACGCCTTCGACGCCGTGCGCAACGCGATTCCGGCGGACACCGCGGCCTACTTCGGCGAGGTCTCCGCCGGCACCAGCTCCGTCGTCTGCCACGTCCTCTTCATGGCGGTCACGATCTGGATCGTCGTCCAGGGCGTGCGCAAGGGGCTGGAGCGCTCGGTCCTCGTGATGATGCCGATCCTCTTCCTGCTGCTCCTGGGGCTCGCGATCTGGGCGAGCACGATGGAGGGGGGAAGCGCCGGCTACGCCTACTACCTGAAGCCCAACCTGGAGGCCATGGGGCGGCCCGGGATCCTGGCGGAGGCCGCGGGCCAGGCGTTCTTCTCCCTGAGCCTCGGGATGGGGGCGCTCATGACCTACGCCTCCTACCTGCGCTCGAAGGAGAACCTGGGCCGGGAGGCCACCACCGTGGCCCTGACGGACTTCGGAGTCGCCTTCGTCGCCGGGCTGGTGGTCTTCCCCGTGATCGCCGCCTTCGCGCTGCGGGACGAGGTGGGGGAGAGCGCCGTCGGCGCCCTGTTCATCGCCCTGCCGAAGGCGTTCGAGGGGCTGGGGATGGTCGGCAGCATCGTCGACACGGCGTTCTTCGTCCTGCTGTTCGTCGCGGCCCTGAGCTCCTCGATCTCGCTGCTGGAGGTGGTGGTCACCGCCACCATCGACCGCTGGGGCTGGCGCCGGGGTCGCGCGGCGGTGCTGGTGGGAGGGATCGTCACGCTCCTGGGCGTCCCGTCGGCCTTCAACCTCGATTTCCTGGACGCCATGGACAAGCTGCTGGGGAACTTCCTCCTCCTGGTGGGCGGCCTGGGGATCTCGCTCCTGGTGGGCTGGCGGTTGTTCGACCGGGCCGACGCCGAGCTGGCCCAGGGCCTGAGCAGCCCGGGGCTGCGCAAGGGCTGGGGGGTGCTCCTGCGCTTCGTGGCCCCGGTGATCCTGGTCGCCGTCCTGCTGAGCAGCCTGCCGGCCACGTGGGAGTCGATCCAGGGGCTCCTGGGCCTTAGCTGAAGCGCCTCCGCGGCGGGCCGGCTGGCCCTCGCCGCAACCCAAGCGTGTAGGGGCGGAGCTCGCCTCCGCCCGTACGCGCTTCCGCGCACCACGCGACGATCCTCCGGATCAGACCGCCCGCAGGTCCGAGTCGCTCAGGCGATCGGCCAGGGAGCGCCCCCCGCCGGCGGCGAGCAGCGTGGGCAGCCCCAGGAGCGCGGCGCTCAGGAGTCCGCCCAACCACCGCCGGAGCGTCTGCCCGAAGGTGAGGCTCCGGTCCCCGGCGGCCCGGGCCACCAGCCCCGCCCACGCCATTCCGGGCGTCTGCCCCCAGAACGCCAGGGTCAGGACGGTGTAGAGGAACGAGAACACCGCGAGGACCGGGAGCAGGGCGGGCCAGTCGGCCAGCCCTGCGTCGGCACCGAGCCAGCGGGCGCCGAAGAGGAGGGCCACGCCGAAGCCCAGGTGCAGGGCGAGATCCGCGAGCCCGGCCAGGTACCGGGCGGAGAGCGGTGCCTCCTGCGCCCGGGCGTGCCCGGCTCCGGCGACACCGTCAGCGGCCGGCTCCGTCCAACCCCCGGGCGGCGGGTCCGTGGCCCGCCCGGTGGCGGCCTGTGGATCGAGCTCGGGGTCGACCTCGGTGCCGACCTCGGGGGCGGGCACTTCGGCCGGCGCGTCCCGCCCCTGCGGGGCGGACGGCTCCTCCGGCCCCTCTCCGGACCCGCCTGCGGGCTCCGGCCCGTCCAGGGGCAGGTCGAACAGGCCCGGCTCGTCCTGCCGGCTGCGGCGTCGGCCCATCGGAGCTCGCTCCTCAGCGAACGGGGAGGTGTTTGACGTAGATCCGGTAGAGGAGGTCCCTGGGGCGGCGCTCGTAGGTCTGAGCGAAGACGTAGAGGCGCTGGAGGGTCCGGTCGTCCGAGGCCAGGGAGAGGGCCTCCTCGAACTCGGTGGCTGCGGTGGTGGCGTCGCCGCGCTGGAGCTGCCGGACGCCCCGGTTGTAGTAGCTGGTCACCAGCATGCGGCGCACGTCCCGGTTCTCCGGCTGCTCCTCGTGGAGCCGCCACAGCCGGGGGAGCACGATCTCGTACTCCCCCTGCCGGAAGAGGTCGACCTCCTGGGCCAGGGGCTCGAGCTCTTCCTGGGCCGTCTCGAGCCGCTCGGCGTCCTCCTCGGCCAGGGAGGCGATCTCCTCCGCCCCCTGGTAGAGCTCGGAGGCCAGGAGGTACTCCCGGGAGTCGAAGGCGGTCCGGGCCGCCTGGACCATGCGCTCGCGCCGCCCGGCCACCTCGGGGGCGAGGGCCTCTTCCTCCTCCTCGCCGGCTCCCTCGCTCTCCTCGTCCGGGGCCTCCCACTGCGCCATCAGCTCCTGGGCTTCCTCGTGCCGGGGGTGGTCGGGCCGGATCCGCCGGAGCAGGCCCAGGGCCATGGCGGTCTGGCCCCGCTCGTGGAGGGCCTCGGCCCGTTCGATGGGTCCGGGGCCGGCCTCCTGGCCGCCTGTCTCGTCGGCCGCGGGTTCCTCGACGTCCGAGTTGGGGAAGAAACGCTCCTTGTTCGTGTAGACGAACCAGCCCGCCGCCAGGACCAGGACCAGGACCAGCCCGCCGATGACGACGAACGAGCGCACTCCAGGCCTCCGGCCGACCGCCGGCTTGCCGTACGACGGCAGCGCGCCGGAGGACGCCTCCTTGCCCTCGGCCGCGTCTCCGCCGGGCGGCGGCGGGACCAGGATCTCCTGCTGGAGGTTCGCCGGCTCTTCGCCCTCCCGGGAGTCGAGGCCCGACAGGTCGAAGCTCCCCAGCTCCCCGATGGCGGCGGTCTCGTCCGGTGAGGCGCGGGGCGGCGCCACGTTCACCGGTCCCCCGGTCTCGATCTGCTGCAGGTAATCCCGCGCGGCCAGGTGGTTGGGCTGCATCTCCAACACCCGCTCGAAGCGCTGGCGGGCGGTGTCGCGGTCCCCCTCCTCCAGGGCGGTGAGGCCCTCGTGGAACACCTCTTCCACCGCCCGCTCCCGCTCGGCCTTCAGGCGCCGGGCGTCCTCGATCCGCCGGGCCGCCTCCTCGTGGTCCACGTCGATCAGGAAGATGCGCGACCAGGCGTCGATGGCCTCCTGGAGCTCGCCCCGGTCCGCCGCCTGCTGGCCCTCGTCCAGGAGCTCGGCGATGCGGTCGTCCCCGCCGCTGCCCGAGGAGGGGGTGGTGGCCTGCTCGGCGGGGGGAACGGCCGCGCCGGCCTGACCCAGGTCCAGGTCCAGGTCCGGCTCCAGGGTGGGGCCCGGGGGGGCTTCCGGCTGTGGGTCCCCGGGGGCGGGGGAGGGTGCGAGCTTCGCCTCCAGGTCCCCCAGCAGGGGGTGCTCCGGGTCGAGGCTCCGGACCTTCCTCAGGATCCCCCGGGCGCGCTCCGGCTCGTCGGCCCGCAGCAGCAGGCCCGCTTCCTTGAGGAAGTTCTCCACGTAGGGCTGGGCCTCCAGGCGGCTCTGCGCCGTCTCGACCACGGAGGCCAGCTCCGGATCCGCCTGGACCGCTTCCCGGTGGCGGCCGGCCTCCTCCACGACACCCTGGAAGTCCCGCGCCTGGAGACGCTCGCGCAGCGTCGCCGCCAGGCCGGCAGGCGCCGTCGCCGAAGCGCCGCCGCCGGAGGGTTGGGGTGGCGGGGGCGCGTCAGGCAGGTCGAAGGTGTCCAGCGAGCCGAGCTCCAGGGGTTCCTCTCCCGGAGGGCCCACGCCGGGGCTCCCCGGTGCCGGGTCTGCGCCCGGGGGCGTCGCACCCTCCCCGGTGCCCCCGGACAGGCGGTCCTTCAGAGCCCGGGCCGGGGCGAACTGGGGGTCGAGCTCCAGGATGAAGTCGCAGCCCAGGATCGCTTCCTGCTGGCGGCCCCGTTCGGCGAGCTGGACGCTCTGCTCGTAGGTGGCCGTGATGCGCTGCTTGACCTCGTCGCCGAGGGAGGGGTTGCCCGGATAGCTCATAGCGAGTGTCGAATAGGCATCGGGTCAGAAGAACCCCGCTATGGTAGCAGAGGAGGCGGAAAACCGGCCACAACCGGAGCCGCTGCTATAGTTTGGAACGGCATGCCGGTCCCCCTCGAGTGCGTTCCGAACGTCTCGGAGGGGCGCCGCCGCCGGGTGATCGACCGACTCGCCCGGGCCGCCGCCTCCGCGCCGGGCGCCCACCTGCTCCACGTCACCTCGGATCCCGACCACGACCGCACCGTCTTCACCCTGGCGGGGGAGGCGGCACCGCTCAGGTCGGCCCTCCTCGCCCTCTACGAGGTGGCCCTGGAGGAGATCGACCTGACCCGCCCGCCGGCGGAGGGCCAGGCCCCCGGCGTCCACCCCCGTGTCGGGGCGGTGGACGTGGTCCCCTTCGTGCCCCTGGGCGAGACCCCCATGGCGGCGGCGATTGACGCGGCCCGGGACCTGGGCCGGGAGGTGGCGGAGCGCTTCGGCCTGCCGGTCTTCCTCTACGAGGAGGCGGCCGGGAGCCCGGAGCGGAGGAACCTCGCCGTGGTGCGCCGCGGCGGCTTCGAAGGGCTCGCCACCCGGCTGCTGGAGGCCGCCTGGTGCCCCGACTTCGGCCCGGCCCGGCCCCACCCGTCGGCGGGGGCGACGGTGATCGGCGCCCGCGGGCTGTTGATCGCCTTCAACGCGGTGCTGGACCGCGACGACCTGGACGCGGCCCGGGAGATCGCCCGGGCGGTGCGGGAGTCGAGCGGCGGCCTGCCGGCGCTCAAGGCCCTGGGCGTGCGCCTGGCGAGCCGCGGCACGGTCCAGGTGAGCATGAACCTCACCGACTTCCGCCGCACGTCCCCCTACGCCGCGGTGGCGGCCGTGCGCCGCGAGGCCGAGGCCCGGGGCTTGCGCGTGGCGGAGTGCGAGCTCATCGGCCTGATGCCCGAGGAGGCGGCGGTCCGCTCCCTCCAGGAGGCCCTGGCCCTGCCCGGCTTCGGCACGGACCAGGTCCTGGAGCGCCGCATCGCCGCGGCCGAGGAGTAGGGTGCGACCCTGTCGCACCGGGTCCAGGGCCCCGGGAGCCGGACCGGCACGCCGATTCTCCATGGAAGCGTGTAGGGGAGGAGCTTGCCTCCTCCCCTGCTTCGGCTACCCTCGAAGCGGACCGAGCCACGGGAGGAGGCAAGCTCCTCCCCTACACGCTTGGCTTGCGGGCGGAAGCTCGTGGAGCAATCGCTGCGCCGCCACGCGCACGGCGTTCGCGGCCGACGGGAGGCCCGCCCGAGCCTTCAGCGGCTCGCCGTCCGTTCCCGTTCTCGAAGCGTCTCCAGCAGCCGGTGGGGCATGCGGTCGAAGCTGCCGGAGGACATGGTGACCAGGACGTCGCCCTCTCGGGCCTCGCCCAGGGCCCGCTCCGCCACCGCGTCCGTGCTGGGGCAGGACTCGGCCTCGACGCCGGTCTCGGCCAGGTCGCCGGCCAGGGCCGCCAAGTCGATCCGCTCCTCCGGCGCCAGGCGCCCGGCGTGGAAGACCGGGGCGAAGAGCACCCGGTCGGCGCGGCGGAACGCCTGGCCGTAGGCCTCCCGGAGGAAGGAGCGCCCCGCCGTCAGGCTCCGGGGCTCGAACAGGGCCACCAGGCGCCGGCCGGGGTAGCGGCGGCGCAGCGCCGCCAGGGACTCGGCCACCGCCGTGGGGTGGTGGGCGAAGTCGTCCACGACGACGACACCGGCGCCGGTGCCCAGCTCGTCCAGGCGCCGGGCGACGCCCCGGAACGTCCCGAGGGCCCGCGCCACCGCGTCGGCCGGCAACCCCCGGGAACGGGCCGCGGCCCAGACCGCCAGGGCGTTGGACACGTTGTGACGCCCGGGAACCGCCAGGTGGAGGCGCGCCCGCTCGCCGTCGCGGCCCACCAGGGTCAGCCGGCTCCCGTCCGGCCCCATCTCCACCTCCCCGTCCGGAGCCACGTCGGTGCCCCGGGCCAGGCCGTAGAAGACCACCGGACACGACGCCCGCCAGGCGAGCTTGCGGACCTCCGGGGCGTCGCCGTTCGCTACCAGGAGCCCCGAGGGCGGCAGCTTCGAGACCAGGGTCCCGTACGCCTCCAGCAGGTCGCCGTAGCTCGGGTACAGGTCGGCGTGGTCGTACTCCACGCTGGTCAGCACCAGGGTGTCCGGCTTGTAGTGGAGGAACTTCGGCCCCCGGTCGAAGTAGGCGGCGTTGTACTCGTCGCCCTCCACGACGAAGTCCTGCCCGCGGCCCTCGTGGAAGCTCTGGGGCAGGTCCTTGGGCAGGCCCCCCACCAGGTACGAGGGGTCGGCGCCGCACTCCGACCAGGTCCAGGCCGCCATCGCCGTGGTCGTGGTCTTGCCGTGGGTGCCCGCCACCACGACCCGGTGCCGGCTCTGGAGGAAGAAGCGCCACAGCGCCTGGGGCATGGAGATCCGCTCCAGGGCGCCCTCGCCGTGGAGGCGCTCGGCCTCCACCGCCTCCGGGTTGTCCCGGTGCACGGCGTTTCCCACCACTACCAGGTCGGGCCGGGGCTCCAGGTGGGCCGGATCGAAGCCCACCATGGGCTGGATCCCCGCCGCCTCGAGGAGGGTGCTCATGGGCGGGTAGAGGGGGCGGTCCGACCCGCGGACCCGGTGCCCCTGGTCCTTCAACAGGCAGGCCAGCGGGGCCATGCCGGTGCCGCCGATGGCGATCAGGTGGATGTCGCGTAAACTCATCGGGGGGTACACGAAACCATGAGACGCACGAAAGCCAAGCTCAACCTCGCCGTTCTGACCCTTCTCGCCGGGCTCGCGCCGATCATACCGGGCTCCGCCTCGGTTGCCGAGGGCGGCGCGCCCGCCGCCGTCGTGGTCGAGCCGGTGGTGGACGCCGGAGAGGTGCCCGTGGGCGAGGAGGTCGAGACGACCTTCGAGATCCGCAACGACGGCACGGCGCCGCTGGAGATCACCCGGGTCCAGCCCGCCTGCGGCTGCACGGTGGCCGACTACGACGAGGTCATCGCTCCGGGGGAGACCGGTCTCGTCCGGGCCACGTTGGACACGACCAGCATCCTGGGTCCCAACGCCAAGGCGGTCACCGTCTTCACCAACGACGCCGCCAGCCCCCGGATCCAGCTCACGATCAAGTCCGACGTGCGGCCGTTCCTGAGCGTCGAGCCGGGCTACGCCCGGTTCACCTCTTTCGTCCGCAACGAGGGCGGTCAGACCGCCTCCCAGCTCCTCTCGGCGCCGGACTTCGAGGACCTGGAGGTCCTGGGCGTCGAGAGCCCGGAGCCGTGGATCGACGTGGAGTACCGGGAGGCGAGCGACGACGAGGGGACGGCCGAGGCAACCGGGCGCCAGTGGCGCATCGACGTCACCCTCACCCGGGACGCGCCGGTGGGGCCGGTGGCCGACCAAATCCTGGTCCGGACCAACCACCCGGAGCAGGAGACCGTGGAGATCCCGGTCTCGGCCTTCGTCCGCCCGGTGGTGGCCGTCACCCCGTCCGGCGTGGACTTCGGCCGGATCGACCCCGAGGAGGAGCAGCAGTGGGGGATCCTGGTCCGGAACTTCGGCTCGGCCCCGCTGCGGATCGAGGGGGTGCGCTCCGACGTGACCGGGCTCCGGATCGACGTGGAGCCCATCGAGGAGGGCGAGCGCTACAAGCTGGTCTTCACGCCCACGGTGGAGCTGGGGGAGGGGTCCTTCGACGGCACGGTGGAGGTGGTGACGAACCTGCCCAGCCAGCCCACGATCTCGGTGGACGTCAAGGGCGAGCGGATCTAGGCCTCTTTACGGCCGGCCCCACATCTCGGCCTCGTCCTTGGCCCGGGCCGGGCTGCGGTCCTCCTTCTCCAGCACCGCGTCCACCTCCGCCAGGGTCTCGGCCAGGGCCTCGCGCTGGACGTCGCCCAGCCGGGCGATCCCGTCCAGCGCCAGGTCGATCAGCCGGTCCAGCTCCGCCCGGGAGAAGCTCCGCGTCTCGCCGGTGCCCTGGACCTCCACCAGGGAGCCGTCCACCGTGGCCACCACGTTCATGTCCACTGCGGCCTCGGCGTCCTCGACGTACTCCAGGTCCAGCACCGGCTCGCCCTCCACGATCCCCACGGACACGGCGGCCACCTGGCCCTGGAGCGGCCAGCGCTCCAGGTCGCCGGTCAGGAGCATCCCCCCCACCGCCTGGGCCAGGGCGACGTAGCCGCCGGTGATCGCCGCGGTCCGGGTGCCGCCGTCGGCCTGGATCACGTCGCAGTCCACCGTCACGGTCGTCTCGCCCAGGGCGGCGCGGTCGGTGACCGAGCGCAGCGCCCGCCCGATCAGCCGCTGGATCTCGGCGGTCCGGCCGGAGGGCCGGCCCCGGGAGACCTCCCGGGGCGAGCGGGTGTGGGTGGCCCGGGGGAGCATGGAGTACTCGCCGGTGACCCAGCCGGTGCCGGTGTCCCGGAGGAAGGGGGGCACCCGGCGCTCCACGCTCGCCGCGACGAGGACCCGGGTGTCGCCCATCCGGATCAGGGCCGAGCCTTCGGCGTACTTGAGCACGCCGGTCTCGATGGCGACCGGGCGCAGGGTCTCGGCGCTCCGGCCCCCGGGACGGTTGGCTCGATCAGGCATGAGCCCGATTGTAGCCTTACGCCACGTCCACCAGCTCGAAGGAGGGCTCGGTCTCCAGGATGCGCCGGGCGAGCTCGGCGAAGCGCTCCGCCGTGTCGGTGACGAAGGCGTGGAGGGTGCCCGCGGACCCGTCCGGGGCCGCCAGGCCCGCGGCGGCCAGGTCCCGCGCCACCCGTTCCGCCACCGAGGAGGCGGAGTCCACCAGGGTGACCCCCGGTCCGGCGATCCGGGAGAGCACGGGCGCGAGCAGGGGGTAGTGGGTGCACCCCAGGACCAGGGTGTCGATCCGCGCCGCCAGGAGTGGCTCCAGGTAGCGCCGGGCCACCGCCTCCGCCACGTCGTCGTCGGTCCAGCCCTCCTCCACCAGGGGGACGAAGAGCGGGCAGGCCCGGGAGAGGACCTCGATCCCGGGGCGCATGCGCCGGACCGCCGCGGCGTAGGCGTCGGAGCGCACGGTGGACTCGGTGGCGATCACCCCCACCCGCCCGGCGCTGGCGGCGGCGGCCCGCTCCGCCCCCGGCGCGATCACGTCCCAGACCGGGAGCTCCGCGGCCAGGTGCGGCACCGCCAGGGCCGAGGCCGTGTTGCAGGCCACCACCACCGCCTTGACCCGGCGCCGGGCCAGGAAGTCCAGGTTGGTCCGGGTGTAGCGGAGCACGGTGGCCGGGGACTTGGTGCCGTAGGGGAGCCGGGCCGTGTCCCCCAGGTAGAGGATCGACTCCTCCGGCAGGCGGTCCCGGAGGGCCCGGACCACCGTGAGCCCCCCCACCCCCGAGTCGAAGACCCCGATGGGGAGGTCCCGGCCGCCTGCCGCCGCCTCCGTCATGGGGTGGTCACGACCGGGCCGGCCGGTCCAGGAGCTCCTCGGAGGCTTCCAGGGGAACGCTCGTGTCCAGGTGGCCGGAGAAGGACTCCCGCTGGACCCCGTTCCAGAGCAGGACCACGCGCTCCACCTCCGGCACGTTCCGGACCAGCGAGTCCACCAGGCTGAAGACCATCGTGCGCTCGGCCAGGGAGCCGCCGGAGGGCGGGTGCTCGAGCTCCGGGGCGCCCAGGTCCACGTAGGCGGTGTCGTCCACCAGGTAGAGCTCCAGCAGGCCCACCTGGGGCGGGAAGGGGCGCGCCAGCTCCGGGTCCTCCGGGCCGCCGAGGAGGGCGAGGACCAGGCTCCGGGCCCGGGCGCGGGGGTCGTCCGACACCGCGAGCTCCCGCTCCTCGGGGTGGAGCCGCCCTCCCGGGCCCGGGAAGTAGAGCTCGAAGGTCACGGTGCGCTCCTCGGTCTCTTCGGGCTCCGGAACGTCCTCCTCGCTCCGGGGCGCACCGTCGCGGGGCAGGACCAGGAGGACGACGAGCGCCGCAACCGCGATCGCTCCCCCGAGGACGGCCAGGATCAGCCGCAGGCTCACGGACCGGGCTCCGCGGGAGCCGCCGCCGGCTCGCTCCCCTGCCGGGCCGCCCGGTCTCCCGCCTCGGAGCGGTAGCGCCCGATGGCCCGGACCAGGGCCTCCACCAGCCGCTCCCGGTAGCCGGGGTCGGTGAGCTTCGACTCCTCCTCCGGGTTGCTGAGGAAGCCCAGCTCCACCAGGACCGCCGGCATGGCGGCGCCCATGAGCACGCGGAAGGGCGCCTGCTTGACCCCGCGGTTGCGGATGCCCAGGGCGCCGTTGAGCTCCTCCTGGATCAGGCTCGCCACGCGCTGGCTCTCGGACAGGTGGTGGCTCTGGGCCAGGTCCCAGAGGATGAGCTGCAGGTCGTCCATCGGGTCCGGGCTCCCGTCGGCCCCGGAACGGGGGCCGGGGGCGGCCTCGGCCTCGGCCTCGGCGGCGCTCCGGTTCTCGATTCGGGCGGCCCGGGCGGCCCGGTCGTCGCTCGCCTCCATGGAGAGGAAGTAGGTCTCCGCCCCGTGGGCCGTGGAGCCCAGGGAGGAGTTCAGGTGGATCGAGACGAACAGGTCGGCCTTGTTCCGGTTGGCGATGGCGGTCCGGGTGTCGTGGGGCAGGCTCGCGTCCTCGTCCCGGGTCAGGACCACCTTGACCGGCAGGCGCTCCCGGAGGCGGGCCTGGAGGGAACGGGCCAGCTCCAGGCTGAGCTCCTTTTCCAGGTGCCCTCCAGGCCCCACGGCCCCCGTCTCCGCGCCGCCGTGCCCCGGGTCGATGACGATCGTGTGCACCCCGTCCCTGGCGACCCGCCGCTCGACGCCGGGCACCTGATCGGGGTTCGGCAGCGTCGCCGCGGCCCGCTCCTCCTCCACGACGTCGAAGACCAGCCGGAAGGGGTCCTCCAGGGTGTAGCTCTCGGCGCTCGTCCCCGGAGCCAGGTCGAGCCGGACCCGCCCCGGCGAGACCCGGACCTCGTGGACCAGCGGGTCCCGGACCCGTGCGCCGGAGCGGGGGGCCTCGAAGCGGTCCCTCGTGGCGTGGACCTCCCGGTCCTCGCCCCGCTCCACCACCTCGTAGTCGAAGCGCTCGGGGAACCGGAGGACGACCGTGCTCACCCCCTGGAGGTGGACCACGTCCACCGTCACCGGCAGCGTCTGCGGCTGGCGCAGGCGGGCCGTCAGGCGATCCTCCTCCGGCGACCAGGCGAAGTCGAAGCCGGCGAGCTCGCCGTAGGTGCGCCGCAGGAAGTCCAGCGGCACCAGGAGCCCCTGGACGCCCGGCACACCCTGGACCGGCGACTCGGACAGCTCCACGACCTCCCGCCCCACGAGCATCACCGGGTTGTCGGGCCCGGCGATCACCTGCTCGCCGCCCAGCCGGAGGGCCACGCTCCCCTCCTGGTCCACCAGGATGCCACCCAGGCGGTCCGCCACCCGGCGCAGCGGGAAGAGGGGGCCGGTCTCGGTGGTCAGGGCCGGCGGCCCGAGGGACACCGTCTCGCCCTCGGCGATGCGGGGGGGCACCCGGCGCGGCAGGGGCCGGCGGGGGGCCGGCTGCCGCTCTTGCTCCGGTACCGCCTGGGCGGTCTCCCCGGGCTCGGCGGGCACCGGCTCCTCCGGCCGCGCCTGCTGAACGACCCGGCTCTGCTCCGTCTCCTGGGCGAGGGCCGGCACCGCCCCGGTCCAGCACACGAGGAGCACCCACGGGGCGAAGAAGGGAAGGACGGACCTGCGGCGCACGGACGGGAGGATACCACCGCGGGCGGCGCGGCCTTCCGTCCGGGGCCGGCTTTGTGAGATCCTGAGCCGCCGACGCGTCCCCTCTGCGGACAACCCGAATCCTCAGCCGAACGAGGAGAGCACCGATGGAGATCGAGCAGTTCCGCGTCACGCTGAAGGCTCGCGACTATGAACGGAGCCGCCGCTTCTACGGCGGAACCCTCGCGCTGCCGGAGCTCGGCTCCTGGGAGCGCGACGACCTCCAGGGCACGCTGTACCAGGTGGGGCCCGGGACGCTGGAGGTCCTGGGCCGGGTGCCCGGGGCGCCGCGCCGGCCGGACGACCCCGCCTTCGAGTACCGGGGCCCGGAGCACGAGACGGTCCTCAACCTCGTCGTGCCGTCCCCCGAGACGGCGTACGACGAGCTGATCTTCCGGGACAAGAACGTTCCCGGGGGCCTGGTCCAGGAGGACGACGGCGCCACCGTCTTCCAGACGCACGACCCGGACGGCGTCAAGATCGTCCTCCGGAGGGCGGAGGACGCCGAGCCGTGAGCTCGGCCGCTTCGGTTCCTCCGCCGGATCCGGAGCCCACCGGCTCCCGGGGCCGCGAGCTCTCCGGGCACCGGACGGCGCCGGCCCTGATGCTCCTCCTGGCCCTGCTGGTGACGTTCCCGATGACCGCTTCGCCCGCCTCGTCCCCGTCCCCCACACCCTGGACGATCGACGACGTCGTCCGGACGGAGAGCTCCGACGAGTGGACCGTCTCCCGGGACGGTCGGCTCGCCGTGGGCCTGCGCTCCAGCGTGGAGCGGGTGGAGGGCAAGGAGAAGCGGGTCTGGAACCTGTGGCTGGTCCGCCTTGACCGCGAGAGGGACCGCGACAGGGACCGCGAGCGGCCGGCCCCGGAGAGCGGTTCCGATGAGGCGGCGGGCGCGCCGGGCGGGCACCGAACGGGGCCGGAGCTCGAGACCCTCCAGCTCACCCGCGGCCGGGACCGGGTCTCGAGCCCGGCCTTCTCGCCGGACGGCCGGCACGTGGCCTACCTCTCGGACCGCAAGCCGCCCTCGGCCGGAGGGGGCGACGGCGGTGACGACGGTCGGGGCGAGCGGCAGGTCTGGGTGCTCCCGCTGGCGGGCGGCGAGCCGTACCCGGTGACCGAGCTCGACCGATCGGTCCGGGCCGTGGGGTGGATCGATGCGAAGACCCTGGTGGTCCTGGCGCCGGAAGCCCGCTCCGCCTGGGAGCTGGAGCGCAAGGCCGGAAACGACGAGTCGCGGGTGGTGGAGGACGCCGAGCACGAGCCGCCGGTGCGCCTGTTCCGGGTGGGGCTCGACGGCGAGGTCCGCCGGATCACCGGAAACGACGACTGGATCGATTCCCTGGCCGTCGCCCCCGACGGGCGCCGGGCGGTGATCACGGCCCAGCAGAGCCTCTCCTTCGAGTTCGACTCGAAGGTGGCGCCCCACACCCGGCTGGTGGACCTCGCGACCGGTGCCTCGGAGCGGCTCTTCGCCGAGCCCGTGGACGGCCGGCCTCTGCTGCCGCGGGACGTCCGCTGGCGGCGCGACTCCGGGGGCTTTTACTTCGTGGACGACTACAGCACCCACCCCCTCTACCGCAGCGCCGCCGTCTCCCGGCTCTGGCACCACGACCTGGAGACCGGGACCACCCGTCGGGTGGACCTGGACTGGGACCGGGGCCTGGGGCGGGGCTACGCCGTCGTGCCGGACGGGTTCGTGGCACTCCTGGCCGACGGCGTCCACGACCGGCTGGCCCGCTACCGGATGGAAGGGGCCGGCGGGGACCGGACCTGGCGCAGGACCGACCTCGCCTGGGGAGAGCACGCCGACCACGCCGGCCGCCTGGACGACCTGGCGGCGGCACCGGACGGCTCCCGGATCCTCTACCAGCACTCGAAGGTCGACCGGCCGCCCCAGTGGTACGCCGCTGGCCTGGAGGGCGACCGGCTGACCACCGTGCGCCGCTTCACCGGCCTCAACGCCTCCTTCGCCGACAAGCCCACCGGCCGGTACGAGGTGATCCACTTCACCGGCGCCCGGGGAGACGAGGTGGAGGGCATCCTGGCCTACCCCCTGGACGTCCCCGAGGGGGGAACGCCGGAGGAGCCCCGCCCCCTGATCCTGGACATCCACGGCGGCCCGGCGTCCCGGGACCGGGATTCCTGGGACCAGCGCTGGGCCGCGCCCACCCTGCTGTGGCGCCAGAAGGGGGCGTTCACCCTCCAGGTGAACTACCACGGCAGCGCCGGCTACGGCCTGGAATGGGTCGAATCCATCGGCGGCGGGAAGTACTACGAGCTGGAGATCCCGGACCTGGAAGCGGCGGTGGACCACGTGATCGAGCGGGGCCTGGCGGATCCGGAGCGCCTGGCCACCACCGGCTGGTCGAACGGCGGCATCCTCTCCGCCGAGCTCATCACCCGGACCGACCGCTACAAGGCCGCCTCCATCGGGGCCGCCGACGTGGAGTGGATCAGCGACTGGGCGAACGTCTCCTTCGGGGCCTCGTTCGACAACTACTACTTCGGCGCCACCCCCTGGGAGGACCCGGAGCTCTACGTGGAGAAGTCCCCCTTCTTCCGCCTGACCGAGGTCACCACCCCCACCATCGTCTACACCGGCACCGAGGACACCAACGTCCCGCCCCACCAGAGCTGGAACCTGTTCCGGGCCCTCCAGCAGATCGGCCGGACCGACGTGCGCCTGGTGATCTTCCCCGGCGAGCGCCACGGTCTCCAGGAGATTCCCCACCAGCGGCGGAAGATCGAGGAGGACCTGGCCTGGCTGGACCGGCACCTGTTCGGGGTCGAGGAGCCCCGGCCGGAGGCGGTGCGCCCCGGGACCCTCCTGGCGGGCCTGCTCCAGCGCGCGCAGGCGGCCCGGGGGCCGGGGGGCGCCCTGGGAGCGCAGGCGGACGGCCTGCTGGTGCCGGAGACGGTCTCCTTCGCTGGCCTGGAGGTGGGCCGCTTCGAGGTCACCCGGGCGCAGTACGCCGCCTTCGATCCCGGAGCCTTCCCCGGGGGTGGCCTGGCGCCGGGGGAGGAGGACCTCCCCATGACCGGGGTGCCCTTCGAGCGGGCCCGAGAGTACGCCGCCTGGCTGGCGGAGCGCACCGGCCGGCCCTTCCGCCTCCCCACCGACAAGGAGGCCGAGCGCCTGGCGGCGGCGGCCCGGAAGGAGGCCCGGAAGGCCACGGCCGGTGGGCCCCGGGGCAATACCCTGGACCGCTGGGCCGGCTACGCCCCGAACCCGGACGACGAGGCGGAGATCCGCCGGGCCCTGGAGTCCGTGGCGGAGGGGCGGGACGAGGGCGCGGCCGGCGCCGCGCCCCTGCTGCTGCCTGTCGGGAGCCTCCCGGGAGCCGGGGACGACCCGGTCTTCGACCTGGACGGAAACGCCGCGGAGTGGGCGGTCCGGAGCGACGGCACCGGCAAGCCCGTGGGTCCCAGCGCCGACCGCTCCACCGATCCCCGGAGTCCTCGGAGTGGGCGCGGCGAGCCCGCCCCCGAGTACGTCGGCTTCCGCGTCGTGGTGGGGGAGCCGCCTCCGGGATGAGCGCTTCCCGCCCGGCGGCCGGCGAGTACGCGCCCTTCTTCCAGGGCTACGTCGCGAGGGTGCCGGAGGAGGAGATCCTGCCGGTGCTCGAGGGCCAGGTCGGCGAGATCCGGCGGCTGGCGGCGTCGGTCCCGGCCGAGCGGGAGACGTTCCGCTACGCCCCGGAGAAGTGGAGCGTCCGCGAGGTCTTCGGCCACCTGGGCGACACCGAGCGCCTGTTCGGCTACCGGGCGATGGCGATCGCCCGGGGTGGCCGGGAGCCCCTCGCCGGCTTCGACGAGAACGCCTCCGTCACCCGCGCCGGCTTCGACGCGGTTCCCCTGGGGGGGCTGGAGGCGGGCTGGGCGGCGGCCCGGCGGTCGAACGTCCTTCTCCTGCGCCACCTCCCGGCGGAGGCCTGGACCCGGACCGGCACCGCCGACGGCAAGCCGATCTCGGTCCGAGCCCTGGCCTGGATCCTGGCCGGCCACGTCCGCCACCACCAGGACGTGTTCCGGGACCGCTACGGGTTGGGCGGCGGCGCCTGACCCCACCTCCGCCAGGCGTCTCCGGTGCGACAGGGTCGCACCCTACATCGCCGGCTCCCGGCCGGGCCGGCCCCGGCGGGGGCGACCGCCTCAGCTCCCGCCGGGGAGCGTAGGGTGCGGTCCTACCGCACCAACGGAAGCTTCGGTCGCCTCGCCCGGTCCCGTCACGAACCCCCCGGCCGCCCGCCGGTGGCCAGCAGGGCCCCCGCCGCCGCCAGGAGGAGAGCCAGCAGCGCCAGGCCCACCCGGTCCAGCACCGGGATCTCCAGCACCGAGCCCTGGACGTCGAGGACCGCCTCGTCGCTCCCCAGGTCCGGGTCGGCGGTGTCGAAGCCCGCCGCCGGAGACACCGTGGCGGTGTTCGTCACCGTCCCGAACTCCGCCGCGTCCAGGGTGGCGGTTGCGGTGTAGACCACGCTCGCGCCCGGCGGCAGATCCACCGTGTCTTCGACGTCGCCTGCCCCGGTTCCGGAACACGAGGCCCCCGGATCCGCCGTGCACGTCCAGCTCACGTCGGCGAGCTCCGGTGGGAAGGCGTCCGCCACCGAGGCGCCCAGCGCCTCGCCGGGCCCCTCGTTGGTGACCGTCAGGGTGAAGGTCACCGGGTCTCCGATCCCCGCGACCGCAGGGGTCACGCTCTTGTCCATCCGCAGGTCCACCTGGAAGACCTCGTCGCCGGACTCGTAGGCCCCCAGGTCGCACGCTCCGGCGCGGGCCACGCCCCGCTGGTCGTCCACCTCGCAGGCGGCGGCCGCCGGGCTGTCCCGGGCCGCGCTGGCGTCGCTCACGATGGCGTGGGTCCGGGTGAAGCCGCCGCCGGGCAGCCCGGGACCGGAGCCGCCGTTGTCCGCCAGGGCGCCCAGCTTCGGGTCGCCCGGGACGGCGGAGCCGCACGAGCCCCCCGGCTGGACCAGGTTCGAGCCGTCGATGGAGCCCGGCGGGCTCGTCGGATCGCAGTGATCGCCCTGGGCGGGGCTCGCGAACACGGTATTGGTCGCGGTGACGGCTCCCGTGTCGGAGAAGGTGCCGATGTCCGCGCCCTGGTCCAGGGTGGAGGCGTTGCCGAAGAGGGTGACATTGTTGAGCGTGAGCGTGGCGGAGTCGGCGTTCCAGCCGAAGCCGCCGCCCCGGGGGGCCGAGTTGCCGGAGACCGTGGAGTTGCGGACGGAGACCGCCCGGGCGACCATCACGGCCCCGCCGAACGAGTTGCCGGACGAGCCCAGGACCTGGTTGCCCGAGAGCTCCGAGCCCACGATCTCGAGGGAATCGGCTCCGAAGCCGTCGACGGCGATCGCACCCCCGCCGGCGGACGCGAACTGCGGCGGGTCGGCGGCCGCGGTGTTGTCCCGGATCGCCGTTCTCTCGATGGTGCTCACGAGGCTCGATCCGCTCACCCCGAAGAGCGTCAGGCCGCCGCCGGAGAAGTCCGCGACGTTGCCGGCGATCAAGCTGTCCTGGACGATCGCCTGGCTGTCGAAGAGGGCGGCGCCGCCCCCGCTGTCGCTGGAGCTGTTGTCCAGGATAGAGCTCTCCGAGACCTGAAGCACGGCGCCGTTCGAGGTGGCGATCCCGCCGCCGTCCGAGCCCGTTTCGTTGCCCTCCACGACCGTTCCCTCACGTAGCGTCACGCTGCCGCCGTTGGAGAAGATCCCTCCTCCGAGGGCGTCGGCCAGGTTCGGCGAGGCAAGGCTTCCGACCTGGCTGGCCTCCACGAAGAGCTCCCCGGCGGAAAGGCTGCTGCCGAGCATGGAGATCCCGCCCCCGGCACCGTCGGTGGTGTTGCCTTCGATCCGGGTGCCGTTCTGGATCGTCGCGTCGTTGTCCAGGAAGTGGAAGTGGATGCCGCCCCCCTCGGTGCGGGCGTGGTTGTCCAGCACCCGGCTGTCGTCCAGCACGGCGTTCCCCTCCTGAGAGACGTGGAGGCCGCCTCCTTGGTGGGCCTCGTTCCCCGAGACCTCGGTGTTCTCCAGGCGGAGCTCGTCCAGGAAGGAGAAGATCCCCCCGCCGCCGTTCGAGGCGAAGGTCTGGCAGTTACCCGTGATCAGGCTGTCCTCCACCAGGGTCGCCCCGCCGGTCTCGATGCCGCCGCCGTTGAGCACGGCCCGGCACCCGGTGACGGTGACCGAGCGCAGGGTCAGGGTGCTGTTGCGGCCGCTGTCGATGCAGCCGCCGGAGGTCACGTTGCCGCCGTTCTGGAGCACGATCCCGCCGGCGCCCCCGTCGATCTCCCAGTCCACAGGGGTGAGGGAGGACACTCCGCCCTCGAAGACCCGGTCGCCCACGGCGTCGTCCGTGCAGGCATCGCCGTCCGGGTTGGCGCCGCCGTCGATCACCACCTCGCCGCCGCTGGTGTTGCGGATCACCACGTCCTCGCGGACATCCAGGTCCCCGGATGCGGCGTCGTCTTCGCCGTCCGCCCCGGTCAGGACGATCGTGCCGGCGACGGAGAGCTGGATCTCGTCGTCCACGCCGTCGCCGGCGGGGCAGTCGTCGTGGACGGCGGATCCCGCGTTGACGTTGCGGACCGCCTCGCGGAGGTCGCAGGTGGAGTTGGCCTCCAGGTTGGTCAGGGTGTCGTCCG
>JBKHJP010000240.1:0-6841 GCA_046538065.1 Thermoanaerobaculia bacterium
GCCCCGCCAAGCGCTCCTCCGCCCGGGCCACCTCGTCCTCCCCGAGCCCCCGCCAGACGGCGGTTTCGGCGATTCCCTCCTCGAGGCAGTCCTGGGTGAAGAGCTTGCCACGCGGTTCACGCAAGAGAGGGCTCCGAGAGTTGCTGGATTGTACCTGGGAACCTCGGGTAACCACCCGGAAGCGACCCTGACGAGGAGGCCCCGTGAGCTACCCGGACATCCGCCTGGAGGCCATGGTCCTGCCGGAGGAGGTCGAGCGGAAGCTCCGGCGGGTGCTGCGCGAGCAGCGCCAAGCGTGCGAGGACGCCGCGAAGCAAGCGATTCTCGGAGACACGAAGGCGGGACTACTCGCCCACTTGAGCCAGGCCCTTTTCCAGATCAGTGGAGAGGCATTCGCCACCCACCGCCTACTCATGCTCGATCTCTTCGAGGAGCTCCTCGAAGGTGACCTGGCATGCGGGAACCTTGCGTCGGAAGAGCTCCTCCAGGAACTCCGTGCGGCTCAGTCCGGCGATCTCGGCGGCCCTCTCCTGGGAGAGGCGGCCCTGGGAATACCATTGCACCGATGCCGCGATCCTCATCTCCTTTGCGAACTCCGTAGGTGACAGCCGGAGGGCAGAGAACGCGGTCGGTGGCAGGTCGTAGGAGATGTTCGCCATAGGGGCCTTTAAAAGTGTACTCGACGCTGCCTGGAAACGGCGAGGCCGCCGATCAGGGCTTCGGCCCGGGGCTTGCATTGGTGGCTCTGTCGCGATGCAGACCCACGGGAGGGCGCCATGACGGCCGACGATCGCCTGAAGGAGTACCAGGAAAAGCGGGACTTCCGGCGCACCGCGGAGCCCCGGGGCGGCTCCGGCGGGGGCGGCACCTCCGGCGGCCGGCCGCGCTTCGTCGTCCAGAAGCACGACGCCCGAAACCTCCACTACGACCTCCGCCTGGAGATCGGCGGGGTCCTCCCCTCCTGGGCGGTGCCGAAGGGGCCGTCCACCGACCCGTCCGAGAAGCGCCTCGCTGTGCGCACCGAGGACCACCCCCTGGAGTACGTGGACTTCGAGGGGGTGATCGCCGAAGGCGAGTACGGCGCCGGGACCGTCCTGGTCTGGGACACGGGCCCCTTCCGGAACCTGAAGGACGACGTCTCCCTGGAGGACGCCCTGGAGGGCGGGCACCTGACCGTCTGGCTCGAGGGGGAGAAGCTCCGCGGCGGCTACGCCCTGACCCGGACGAAGATGCGGGGCGACCCGAGGAACTGGATCCTGGTGAAGATGGACGACGAGGGGGCCGACGCCCGGCGGAACCCGACGAGCACCGAGCCCCGCTCGGTCCTCACCGGGCGGACGCTGGAGGAGGTGGCGGCGGAGGAGGGGGGCGAGGCCGGCGCGGAAGCCTCCGGCGGTGAGGACGCCTGAAACGCCCCTGAGGCGGTCACGTGCCCGAGCTGCCCCACGTCCAGGTGTTCAAGGAGTTCCTGGACGCCACCGCGCTCCACCAGGAGATCGACCACGTCCGGATCCCGGAGAGGCGCATCCTCGAGGACGTCTCGCCGCGCACGCTCCGCCGGAGGCTCCTGGGCCGGCACCTCGCCTCCAGCCGGCGCCACGGCAAGTGGCTCTTCGCCGAGGTCCGGGACGCCGGGGAGAGGGCCTCCGGCGAGGAGGGGCGAGCCGGCTGGCTGGTCTTTCACTTCGGCATGACGGGCTTCCTCCGGTACTTCGAGGACCCGGAGGGGGCGCCGGACCACGTCCGCCTCCAGCTCGACTTCACGAACGGCCACCACCTGGCCTACGACTGCCAGCGGATGTTCGGCCGGGTCCGCCTGACGGACGACGTGGAGGCGTTCGTGGAGGAGCGGGACCTGGGCCCGGACGCCCGGGGGCTCGCCTTCGAGGAGCTCGCCGGGCGCTTGACTGCACGCTCGGCCGGTCGCCGGGGGGCGGTCAAGTCCGCCCTGATGAACCAGAGGGTCCTGGCCGGGCTCGGCAACGAGTGGTCCGACGAGATCCTGTTCCAGGCCCGGATCCATCCCGAGACCCCGGTGGAGGCCCTCACCGAGGACGACCTCCGGGAGCTCCACCGGCAGATGGAGCGGGTCTTCGACGCGGCGATCGCGGCCCGGTGCCGGCGGGAGGACTTCCCGGACCGCTTCCTCAACAAGCACCGGCAGGAGGGCGCCCCGTGCCCCGGCGGGTGCGGCGGTACCATCGAGAAGCTCCAGGTCGCGGGCCGGAGCGCCCACCTCTGCCCGCGCTGCCAGCGCAAGCGGTGAGCCGGTCCGACGGGGTCGGTTCGCGAGCTACTTGTTGCCTGACTTCGGCTTGTTCAGTTGCGGAAGATGCCGCCAAGCGCACCACGGGTCAACCCCAAGGTGTTTGACCATCTTCTGGACGTTTCCGAGCTCCACTTCTGGCGTCTTGCTGCTTCTCTTTCCCAACTGAAGGGCGGGAAACGTCTTGTCCTTGTACATCACTCGCCATAGGTGGCCCTGCTCGACGGCCTCGTAGCCAGGAGCACAACGGTCAAGCATCTTCCAGACCTTCTTGAGCTTGACCTGGCCAAAAGAACTCATGCCGCCATGGGCGCCTTGTCTCCAGCGAGTTCAACTCGCTCTTCTGAGTTCGCTTGCGGCTCCAAGCTCTGGTACTCGAGCAGGGTGACCCGTATCGTCGGATCGGGATAACGCTTCTTGATCGGCAGCCAGTCCCCGGCCTTGGACCGGTCTCGCCTGAGTGCCACGGCTGCCTCGCTCCAGGCTTCGGCCTCCCCGGGCGTTTCCTCCCAGAAGAATCGCTCCACCTTCTCGCGGAAGTCTTCGAACGACTTTGCGGAGGCCGCGAAGTCGTACAGGACCATTCGGTAAGTTTGGCGGAACTTCAACAGAGCTTCATCTCGGCTCTCGCCACCTGCGCAAACCGCCCCTGGGAACACCCCGTCGATCCAGTATCCATCCTCTTCTTCTCGCATCAGCGCCCGCCCATCCACCGCCACACCGGCGAGAAACCCCTTGCCGACTACTGGGTCTCTGACGTTGAAGAGTATTGGGTACATCGTCATAGAGGCATGTCTCCCTTCACGGCGAAACTGCCGCGCTGGTCAGCCCCGCAGGAATCGTGCCAGGAGGAGCGCTCAGCCGTCGCATAACTGCTCCTCGTTTCCGTATGCGGGCATCCTAGCCTTTCGGTTGCGCCCGCGCAACGATTCGTGACACACACGATGGCGGGACTCCACCACTTCACGGCGGTAAGATGTGTAAGAGGACTGAATCCCGCCGCCCCACCCACCCTCAGCGCACCAACACGACATGTAGGACACGACCGAGCCGGCCGCCGGCCGGTGTACGCTAGGCCCTTCCGGAGCCCCTCTCCCCATGCCCCCCGCCGCGAAGCCGAAACCCACCAAGACCAGCCTGCGCCGGGCGTTCCGGGAGATCATCTGGCCCCGGCGGAAGCTCGTCCTGGTGGGCCTCGGGCTCATCGGGATCAACCGCCTGAGCGGGCTGGTCCTGCCCGCCTCCACCAAGTACCTGATCGACGACGTCGTCCGCGGCGGGCGCCAGGAGCTCCTCTGGCCGCTCCTCGGAGGCGTGGCCCTGGCGGTGGCCTTCCAGTCGGCGACCAGCTTCGGCCTCACCCGGCTCCTCTCCGTCGAGGCCCAGCGCCTGATCGCCGAGCTCCGGGCCCAGGTCCAGAGTCACGTCCTGCGCCTGCCGGTGCGCACCTTCGAGGCCGAGAAGTCCGGCGAGCTGGTCTCCCGGATCATGGACGACGTGGAGGGGGTCCGGAACCTGGTGGGCACGGGCCTCGTCCAGCTCGTGGGCGGCGTCCTCACCGCCGTGGTCGCCCTCGCCTTCCTGATCTCCATCGACCCGCTCCTGACGGCGCTCACCATCGTGCCCCTGGTGCTCTTCGGCCTGGTCTCCACCCGGGCCTTCCAGACCCTGCGCCCGGCTTTCCGGGAGCGCGGCGCCATCCGGGCGGAGGTGACGGGCCGCCTGACGGAAGCCCTGGGGGGCATCCGGGTGATCAAGGGCTTCCACGCGGTGGACAAGGAAGGGGAGGTCTTCGCCGCCGGCGTGCGCCGCCTCTTCGAGAACGTCCGCACCACGCTCACGGCGTCCGCGGCGGTGACCAGCCTGGGAACCCTCTTCATGGGCCTGGCGGGCGTGCTCATCATGGGCTACGGCGGGCACCGGATCCTCCAGGACCAGCTCACGGTGGGCGAGCTCTTCTCCTTCACCCTGTTCCTGGGCTTCCTGGTGGCGCCGGTGGTCCAGATGGCGAACATCGGCACCCAGATGACCGAGGCCTTCGCCGGCCTGGACAGGACGGCGGAGCTCCTGGAGCGCCCCCAGGAGGACGACGACCCCAGGCGCACCCGGACCATGCCGCCGGTGGACGGGCACGTGCGATTCGAGGACGTGTGGTTCTCCTACGAGCCGGGGGAGCCGGTCCTGCACGGGATCGACTTCGAGGCGCCCCCGGGTACGGTGGTCGCCCTGGTGGGGAGCTCCGGGTCCGGCAAGTCGACCCTGGCGGCCCTGGCGGCCTCGTTCCTGACCCCGGACGAGGGGCGGGTGGTCGTGGACGGCGTCGACCTGGCGGAGGTGGTGCTTTCGAGCTACCGGAGCCAGCTCGGCCTGGTCCTCCAGGACGATTTCCTCTTCGACGGCACGATCCGGGAAAACCTCCTCTTCGCCCGGCCCGGCGCGACGGAGGAGGAGCTTCGGGACGCCGCCCGGCGCGCCTACGTCCTGGAGTTCGCCGAGCGCTTCCCCGACGGGCTGGACACGGTGATCGGCGAGCGGGGGGTGAAGCTCTCCGGGGGCCAGCGCCAGCGGGTGACCATCGCCCGGGCGATCCTGGCGGACCCGCGGGTTCTGATCCTGGACGAGGCGACGTCGTCCCTGGACACGGAGAGCGAGGCCTACATCCAGCAGAGCCTGGGGGAGCTCTTGGAGGGGCGGACGACCTTCGTCATCGCCCACCGGCTTTCCACGATCCAGCGGGCGGACCTGATCCTGGTGATCGAGAAGGGCGAGATCGTCGAGCGGGGGCGCCACGACGAGCTGATGGAGGCCGCCGGGCGCTACCGGACCCTCTACACCCTCCAGGCGCGGATCTGAGGGCGCGGAGGACTCCGAAGCTCCGTTCCGGCCCGCAGGGGCCCGCCGGGGAACCGGCGCGCGCTGGGAGGCCTGACGGGCGCAGGGCGCGCGCCTCGGTTCGGCCGGCGCCCGGGGCTTCATCGGTGTCCGGAGTGCGGGGGCGGAGCGCCGGCCTCAACGTTCCCCGGCGGGCCCCTGCGGGCCGGAACTCGGTGGTGCTGCGGAGCGCCACGCAGTCCGCCCGTTCGTGGCCCGCGCGGTCCGTGACGCCCCTGCCGCGGAGCCCCTCCGCTCCGCCCCCTTCACCGCCGGTGGTTCCTTGTGCTCCCACCGGCGCGTGGTCGCGCCGCCGACTTCTGGAAGCCCCGCCCCGGCCCTCCTCGGCACTGATCGAGTTCGGAGAATCGCTGTGTGACCCGCAAGGCTCCCTAGAAAAGTGTAGGGGAGGAGCTTGTCTCCTCCCGTGCTCCGTCGACCACCGAAGCCTTCGGATGGCTCCACTTCGCCCTCAGCACCTGGACCGGCTCACTCCTCCTGCAGCAGGCTCCGCACGTCGCGGGAGGCGTGGAGGACCCGCACGACCTGGAGAGGGTCGGTGTCCGGGCGGTAGACCACGAGGTAGGAGAAGACGGGCCAGAAGCGGAGCGCCTCCCCCGGCGGACGTGGCCCAGGTGGGGATGCATGGCGAGGCGCCGCATGGCATCCCGGAGCGCCACGCGCAACCGCGCCGCCGCCGCCGGGCTGTCCAGGTGGATGAAGTCGTGGATCTCCTCGACGTCAGCCCGGGCGGCGGGCGTGAGGACGAACCGGCTCATCCGTCCCGATTCGGGGTCGCAACCCGGCGCTCGAGCTCCTCGAAGACCTCTTCCCCGTCCACCAGCTCGCCGGCCCGGGCCTGGTCCAGGCCCACTCGGACGTCCCGGCGGAGCCGGGCCAGCTCGGCCTCCCGGCGGGCCTCCCGGTCTTCAAGGAGGCGCAGCCCCTCCCGCACCACTTCGCTGGCGGAGACGAACTTCCCCGATTCGACTCGGGACGCAACGAACTCCTCGAGCTCCGGGGTCAGGGAGACGGTCAGGGTCTTCCGGGTCGCCATGGAGACGAGCCTAGGGCCTGTAAGACAATGTGTCAACGCCTGGGAGAGCACAGAGCCCGACTGGAGCGAGGCGGGGGTTCCTGCCGCTCGTCGAGTAAGATCCAGGGACGGAGGTCGCTCATGCGCAACGAGTTCACGGCCATCATCGAGCGCGACGGGGACTGGTTCATCGCGTACTGCCCCGAGGTGCCCGGCGCCAATGGACAGGGCCGCACGCGGGAGGAGGCGCGCGAGAGCTTGGCCGAAGCCATCTCGCTGATCCTGGAGGACCGCCGGGCGGACGGCCTCCGGGGTGTGCCCGAGGACGCTACACAGGAAACCATCGCGGTCGGGTGAAACGGAAAGAGCTCCTGCGGCACCTTCGCCGGCACGGCTGCTACCTGCAGCGTCGGACGGCCAGATTGGTCATGACCGTGTGAGTCCGAAGGAGTTCCATCCAGGGCGGGCGTCGTGCTCCTGGAAGTCTGACGGGAGCCGTGTTGGTCGGGCCGATCCCGTCGAAGGAGCCGGTGCGGGGGTGCGCCCCTCCGGGGAGCTCGAAGGCCGCGCCGCTTCCGGGCGCAACGGAGTGCTCGCCGGCCGGGCGCGCGGCCTGAGAGCCTGTGAAGATTTCTCCGTGCCCTCCTCCGAGCTGAGTCGGCTATGAG
>JBKHJP010000241.1:0-6795 GCA_046538065.1 Thermoanaerobaculia bacterium
GACTACCCCCTCCAGGTGCTCCAGGAGGACGAGGAGGACGGCGAGGAGACCGAGGGCGGCGAGGACGAGGAGGGGCTCCACCTGTAGCGAACCCGCAGCTCGGGCATGGCTTTCTGCCGTGGGCCGACGGAGCTTCCGGGTCCAGGGCCGGACGGTAGGATGCCCCTCCCATGGGCCGCACCCGAAACCTCACCCCGGACGACCTCCGCCGGGTGCCTCTCTTCCGGCGCCTGGGAGCGGAGGACCTGGAGCGGCTGGCCCGGGTGGCACGGCTCCGCTCCTGGGAGAAGGGGGAGGTCCTCTTCCACCAGGGCGAGGACTCGGAGCTGTTCCTGGTGGTCACGGCCGGTCGGGTCAAGGTCTTCAAGGTGACGCCGGAGGGCCGGCAGATCATCCTGGAGATCTTCGGCCCCGGCGACCCGGTGGGAGCCGTGGCGGTCTACGAGGAGCGCCCCTACCCGGCGAGCGCCGTGGCCCTGGAGGACGCCGAGGCGGCGATCGTCCCGCGGCGGGACTTCTTCGCTCTCCTGGACGCCCACCCCACTCTGGTCCGGGGACTCCTCCTGGCCCTGACCCACCGCCTGGTGGAGCTCACCGTGCGGCTTTCGGAGCTCACCGGCGGCAAGGTCGAGGCCCGGATCGCCCGGCTGTTCCTCAAGCTCGCGGAGAAGCTCGGCCGGCCGGCGGACGAGGAGGTCTTCATCCCCCTGGCGCTGACCCGCCAGGAGCTCGCCGACCTCATCGGCACGACCATCGAGACCTGCATCCGGGTCATGAGCCGCTGGGGCAAGGAGGGGCTGGTGCGCACCGAGAGCGAGGGGTTCACCGTGCTCGATCCGGACGCCCTGGAGGAGCTGGCGGCGGAGTAGGATCGGGCCTCCCATGCGTCGACCCGGACCCAGGCTGCGGGCCGTGCTGCTCGCGACGCTCCTGGCCTGCGCCGCCGGCCCGGCGCCAGCCCAGGTCATCCTGAACGTGGAGCGCGGGCTGGACGTGGAGCCGGAGGGCCGCCACCTCACCCTGGGCCTCGGCGCCGACCTGCGCCGGGGCAACGAGGAGCTCGTGGACGTCCAGGCCTCCGTCGTCGGCGGCTACCGGGCGCCGCGGCACTGGATCCGGCTCCTGGCCGGCGGCGAGGTCGTCCGGAGCGACGGCGACGACGTGGCCCGCTCCGGAACGGTGCACCTGCGCTACAACTGGATCTTCGGCGAGCGCTGGCGGACCTTCCACTTCTACCAGGTCCAGTCGAACCGCGTCCTCGCCCTGGACCGCCGGACCCTGCTGGGGAGCGGGCTGCGGACCGTCGCCCTGGATACGGGCCGGCACCGCCTGGAGGTGGGCGCGGGCCTGATGTACGAGGAGGAGCGCCTGGAGGAGACCGACCTGGTCCCGGGCGAAGACGCCCGCACCGAGGTGGCCCGGGCCACCAGCCTGGCGGTCTACCGCTTCGCCGTCCGGGAAGGCACCCGCCTCCAGGCGGTGACCTACTACCAGCCCCGCCCGGACCTGCCGGAGGACTACCGCCTCCTCCAGGACCTGAGTCTGGCCGTCGACCTGACCGAGCGCCTGGCCCTCGACCTCACCGCCGAGTGGCGCTACGACTCCCGTCCGCCCACCGGGATTGAAAAGAGCGACCTGGCCCTGGTGACGGGACTGCGGCTGGAGTACCCGTGACGCTCAGGCGAGGGCGGCCGGCTGCGGCGGATCCCCCTCACCCCCGTCCCGCAAGGTGCGACCAGCTCCGGACCACGTGGCGCCCCCTGGGGAAGCTCTCCGGGCCGCCGTAGACCAGGACCCCGGTCTCGTCGCCGGAGAGCGACAGGTAGTGGTCGAGACCGCGGAAGGCCTCCCGGAGGACCGTCTCCCCGGTCTTGGCCTCCACCGGCACGCGCCGGGTCCCGAAGTCCAGGAGCGCGTCCACCTCGCGCCCCGCCGAGTCGCGCCAGAAGTAGAGCCGTGGCCGCTCGCCCCGGTGGAGGAAACACTTCCGGAGCTCGCCGACCACGAACGTCTCGAAGATCGGCCCCCGCAAGGGGTGGACGGAGAGGTCCTCGCTCCGGCGCAGTCCCAGCAGGTAGCACAGGAGCCCGGTGTCGAGGAAGTGGAGCTTTGGGCTCTTGATCAGGCGCTTCGAGAAGTTCTCGTGGTGGGGAGGCAAGAGGTCGAGCACGTAGCTCGCCTGGAGGATCGAGATCCAGCGCCGCGCGGTCGCGTGGCTCACTCCCGCGTCGGACGCCAGACCGGAGGCGTTCAGGAGCTGCCCGCTCCGGCCCGCGCACAGGGCCAGGAAGCGGGAGAACGTCTCCAGGCTCCCGACGTTCGTGAGCGTGCGCACGTCCCGCTCCAGGTACGTCCGCACGTAGCCGTCGAACCAGGTCGTGGGCTCCAGGCTCCGGTTGTGGATCCGGGGGAATCCTCCGCGGAACAAGACCGCATCGAGCGGCTCCGCAGGCTCGTCACCTCCCAGCGCCTCGGGGTCCGCCACCTCCTCCGGCGCCAGGGCGGGCCGTCCGGTGGCCTCGGCCAGCGACAGCGGCAGGAGCTCCAGGATCGCCGTCCTGCCGGCCAGGGACTGGCTGATCCGCTCCGAGAGGAGGAACTGCTGAGAGCCGGTGAGGACGAAGGGGCCTCCGCGCTCCTCGTCCAGGAATCCCTGGAGGTAGGAGAAGAGCTCCGGGACCCGCTGGACCTCGTCGAGGATGACGCCCCCGGCCCCCTCGAGGCTCCGCAGGAAGCCCCGCGGGTCGTCGGCGACCCGCTGCCGGTTCTGGAGATCCTCCAGCGAGACGTAGTGGAAATCCGGGAAGCTGGCCCGGGCGAGGGTCGTCTTGCCGGACTGGCGCGGGCCGGTGAGGAAGACCGCCGGGTACTGGCCGACCAGGTTCTCGAGCCTCGGGCGAAGGGTGCGCGGGATCATGCAGGGGGTCTATCATCCGCCGTGACTACAGTCAATCGAACATTGGATGTTCAACCTGCATAACCCCTCACCCTTGCTATGCTCGGAACAAGCGGCACTGACCGAGCCCTCCACCTTGAAAGCCGCCGGTGCCCCGCGTGGAGTTCCCACCTCGCACCGTGATGTAGCATCGATCCCGTCGTGGGACGGCCCTTCCCCAGCGCGGCCCGGAGGCTCCGTTGAGCCCCGCCGCCTTGCGCGCCGCCGCCTGGGGCCTGGCCGTGACGGTGCTCCTGGGGGCCCTCATCGTGGTCGGCTCGCGGCGGCTGGCCCACTTCGACGCGGCCCTGGTGGCCTACACCTTCTCGATCCTCTTCGCCACCTTCGGCCTGACCTACCGCTACGCCATGTGGCTCCAGCGCCCTCCGACGGGGCGCTACTGGCGCCGGGGGTGGGAGGCCCTGCTAGAGCAGCTCCGCCATCCGCGGGTCCTCGGCGCGTGGCTCTGGCGCTCGGTGGCCGACGTCTTCGGCAACCGCTTCATCGTCCGGCGGGACCGGCTCCGGGGCCTGACCCACCTGCTCATCATGTGGGGGTGCATCCTCGCCGTGGTGATCACCTTCCCCCTGGTCTTCGGCTGGCTCCACTTCGAGCCGGTGCCCGGCGATCTCTCCCTCTACCAGGCGGTGGTCTTCGGGTTCCCGGCCTTCACCTTCCCCCACGCGTCGGCCATCGGGTTCTTCCTCTTCCACGGCCTGGTCTGGTCGTCGTTCCTGGTGATCGCCGGGGTCATGCTGGCGATGCGCCGGCGGATGCTGGACGAAGGGGCCGCCGCCCTCCAGCGCTTCGCCGAGGACATGATGCCCCTGATCCTCCTGTTCGCCGTGAGCGTGACGGGCCTGATGCTCACGGCGAGCTACACCTGGATGCGGGGCTACGCCTACACGTTCATCGCCATCCTCCACGCCATCACCGTCATCGGCACCTTCCTGTGGCTGCCCTTCGGGAAGTTCTTCCACATCTTCCAGCGGCCGGCCCAGCTCGGCGTGGACCTCTACAAGGACGCCGGGCGGCGCTCGGAGCCGGCCCGGTGCCGGCGCTGCGGCCACGCCTTCACCTCCCGGCGCCACGTGGAGGACCTGATCGACGTGGAACGGGAGCTGGGTTACCGCTACGATCTCGGAGGCGACGGGGAGGGCGCCGGGACCGACCCCGGGACGGGCCACTTCCAGTGGGTCTGCCCGCCGTGCCGGCGGGCCTCCTTCGCCCTGGCCCAGGGCTTGCTCTGGCGGGAGCGTCGGGGGGGCGGCTCCCTCCCCAGGGAGGGCGAGCCCATGCCCATGCCGGTCCACGCCAACCCGGGCCTGGGGGAGGGCCCCCTGGGCACCGAGGACGAGGAGAACTTCCACCCGTGATGAGCCCGAACGTCCCCCCGCCCAGGTTCCTCGACTCCGCTTCGCTCCGCTCGGAACGACAATGGGGTGAGAGCCGCGGCTTCAGGAGGCGTGCTCCCGGGATGTACCGATGAACGACGGAATCGCCACTCCATGACCGACGACACCACCACGACCGCCCCGCCGCAACCGCCCCTCGACCGGGAGTCCATCCGGGAGTTCGGGCCCCACCGGGCCTACGCGGAAGGACTCCGCGTCGACCCGGAGGTGGTCCCCGACCGGCTGGTCAAGACCCACTGCTGCTTCTGCGGCCAGCAGTGCGGCCTCCAGCTCGAGGTCAAGGACGACGTCGTGGTGGGGATCGAGCCCTGGTACGAGTTCCCCTTCAACCGGGGGATGCTCTGCCCCAAGGGGGTGAAGCGCTACCTCCAGCAGTCCCACCCGGACCGCCTGCTCCACGCCTACGAGAAGGCGCCGGACGCCCCCGGGGGCTTCCGGAAGATGGGCTACGAGGCGGCCATCCGCCGGGTGGCGGACGCCATCGAGCGCATCCAGTCCGAGCACGGCCGGGACGCCTTCGCCCTCCTCTCCGGGGCCAGCCTGACCACGGAGAAGACGTATCTCATGGGCAAGTTCGCCCACAAGACGCTGCGCACGGCGAACATCGACTACAACGGGCGCCTGTGCATGGTGAGCGCCGCCGCCGGCAACAAGAAGGCCTTCGGCGTCGACCGGGGCGCCAACCCCTGGGAGGACATCCTGGGGACCGACGTGGTCTGGATCAGCGGCGCCAACGTGGCCGAGACCGCCCCCATCACGACGGAGTACGTCTGGCAGGCCCGGGACCAGGGGGCGAAGGTCATCGTGGTGGACCCCCGGATCACGCCCCTGGCCCGGACCTGCGACCTGTTCCTGCCGGTCAAGCCGGGGCGGGACACGGCGCTCTTCAACGGCGTCCTCCACCTGATGATCGAGAACGACTGGCTCGACCACGAGTTCATCGAGGCCCACACCGTGGGCTTCGACGCCGTGGCCGAGGAGGTCCGCCCCTGGACGCCCCGGCGCACCGCCGAGGTCACCGGCATCGCCGAGGACCGGATCCGCCAGGCGGCGGAGCTCTGGGGCCGGGCCAAGACCAGCTTCCTCCTCCACGCCCGGGGGATCGAGCACCACAGCCACGGCGTCCGGAACGTCCTCTCGGCCATCAACATCGTCCTGGCCTCCGGCCGGATCGGCCGGCCGTCGTGCGGGTACTCGACGATCACCGGGCAGGGCAACGGCCAGGGGGGCCGGGAGCACGGCCAGAAGTGCGACCAGCTCCCGGGAGCCCGGGACCTGGCCGACCCGGAGAGCCGGGCCCACGTCGCCGGCGTGTGGGACATGGACCCGGACGAGCTCCCGCAGCCGGGGGTCGACGCCTACGAGATCATGAGGAAGGCCCACCGGGGCGAGATCAAGGGCCTGCTTTCGATCTGCTTCAACCCGGTGGTTTCGCTCCCGGACAACAACTTCGTCCGGGAGGCCCTGGAGCGGCTGGACTTCTACGTCGCCGTCGACTTCTTCCTGAACGAGACCGCCCGGTACGCCGACGTGGTCCTGCCCGGGTCCCTCCACGAGGAGGACGAGGGCACCGTGACCCAGACCGAGGGGCGGATCATCAAGATCAACAAGGCCGTGGAGTGCCCCGGCGACGCCCGGCAGGACTGGCGGATCATCCAGGACGTCGCCCGGGCCCTGGGGCGCCCCGGCGGCATGAGCTTCGAGGGTCCCCGGGAGATCTTCGAGGAGCTCCGCCGGGCCTCGAAGGGCGGCATCGCCGACTACTCCGGCGTGACCTGGGAGCGGGTGGAGGAGAACTACGGCGTCTTCTGGCCCTGCCCGGAGGAGACCCCGGAGGGGGTGCCGCTCCCCGGACCCCAGGGCACGCCGCGCCTCTTCGAGCCCGGCTCGTGGAATCCGGTGGCCCGGGGGGCCGGACCGTTCTACTTCCCGGACGGCAAGGCCCGCTTCCACGCCACGTCCTACTCCGGCCCGGCGGAGGACGTGGACGACGAGTACCCGGTGATCCTCACCACCGGCCGGGTGGTGAGCCAGTTCCTCTCCGGCACCCAGACCCGGCGGATCGGCCCGCTGGTGGACCACTACCCGGAGCCCCGGATCGAGCTCCACCCCCGCCTGGCGGCCCGCCTCGGCATCAACGACGGCGACTGGGCCACCGCCGAGAGCCGCCGGGGGACCTGCACGCTCCGGGCCCAGGTGATCCGGACCATCCGGCCGGACACGGTCTTCATCCCGTACCACTGGCCGGGGAGGAAGAGCGCCAACCAGCTCACCATCTCGGCCCAGGACCCGGTCTCGAAGATCCCGGAATTCAAGGTCTGCGCCGTCCGGGTCTACAAGGCCGACGCCCCGCCGGACTACGCAGCCCAGCTCGAGGCTCAGCAGTGACCGTCCCCGAGCAGCTCGAGTTCTTCGTCGATCCCGCCCGGTGCATCGGCTGCCAGG
>JBKHJP010000242.1:0-6767 GCA_046538065.1 Thermoanaerobaculia bacterium
ACGGCGGGACGGGGCTGGGCCTGTCGGTGGCGTGGGCCCTGGCCCGGCTCCTGGACGGCGAGCTCACCACCGAGCCGGCGCGGGAGGACGGAGGCTGCCGGTTCGTCCTGAGCGTGCCGGAGCTAGGCCACTAGGCCCGGCAGGAGCCTCGCTAGTCCCGGCCGTCCAGCTCGCTCCGCACCTTTCGGGCGAAGACCTTCGTGCTGAAGGGCTTCCGGAGGATCGGCAGGTCCGCCTCCGCCTCGCCTTCGACCCGCTCCTGCAGGGTCTCGTCCGAGTACCCGGACATCAGGATCACCTTCAGGCCCGGGGTCTCGCGCCGCAGCTCCTGGGCCAGCTCGTAGCCCGAGCGGCCGGGCATGACCAGATCGGTGACCAGGAGGTCGAGGCGCCGCCCGGGGCCTTCGGCCCGCTCGCGGTAGGCGTTCACGGCCTCGGCCGGCGAGGCCGCCGGGATCACGTCGTACCCGTGCCCCTCCAGCACTTCGGTCAGGAGGCCCCGGAACATCTCGTCGTCCTCCACCAGGAGGATCGTCTCGCTCCCCCCGGGAGCCGGGCCGGTGGCCGCCAGCTCCGGCCGGGGGGCCTCCGCCACCGTCTCGGCCTGCTCCGCGGCCCGGGGCAGGTGGATCGTGAAGGTGGCCCCCTCCCCCGGGGCGCTCACCACCCGCACGGCACCGCCGCTCTCGGTGACGATGGCGTAGACGGTGGAGAGTCCCAGTCCCGTGCCCTTGCCCTTGCCCTTGGTGGTGAAAAACGGCTCGAAGATGCGCCGGCGGGTCTCCTCGTCCATCCCGGCGCCGTTGTCCGCCACCTCCAGGACGACCGCCTCCCCGGAGGCGCTCGCCGGGAGGGCCGAGCCGTCGGTGTTCGCGGTCCGGACGACGATCCGTCCGCCCCGGGGCATGGCGTCCGCCGCGTTGACCACCAGGTTCATCAGGACCTGCTCCATCTGGGCCGGGTCGGTGTCGACCAGGTCCAGGTCGGGCTCGAGCTCGTGAAGGATCTCGATCTGCTCCCCCACCAGGCGGACCAGCATGTCCCGGGTGCCTTCGACCACCGCGTTGAGGTCCACGAGCTGGCGCTGCCGGGGCTGCGGCCGGCTGAAGGCGAGGAGCTGGCGGGTCAACGCCGCCCCGCGCTCCGCGGACCGCTGGATCTGCCCGGCGGCCCGCCCCAGTCGCTCGTCCTCGGGCAGGCCGTCGGCGAGCATCTCGCAGTAGCCCAGGATGGAGGCGAGCAGGGTGTTGAAGTCGTGGGCCACGCCGCCGGCCAGGCGCCCCACAGCCTCCATCTTCTGGGACTGGAGGAACTGGTCTTCCAGGCGCCTGCGCTCGCTCACGTCGCGGATCGAACCCACGAACATGCGCTCGCGGCCCACCATCGACTCTGCGACGGCGAGCTCGATGGGGAAGGTGGAGCCGTCCTTGCGCTGGCCCATGACCTCGCGACCGATGCCGATGATCCGCTTCTCCCCGGTCTCCAGGTACCGGCCGATGTAGCGGTCGTGCTCCTCGCGCCAGGGGCTGGGCATGAGCATGTTGACGTTGCGCCCCACCATCTCCCCGGCGGGGTAGCCGAACATCCGCTCCGCGGACCGGTTGACCGACTGGATGGTCCCCAGGGCGTCGATGGTCACGAAGGCGTCCACCGCCGTTTCGAGAATGGCCCGGGTGCGCTCCAGGCTCTGGTGCAGCTCGCGGTCCGCCCGGCCGCGGCGGGCCCGCTCCGCCGTCAGCAGCAGGCCCAGGATGGCGATGGCCCAGATGGTCGTGAGCGACAGCACCCGGTTGCTCGCCACCACCCAAAGGTCGGCCGCCGCCACCTCCTCCAGGGGCATCACGAACGCCCCGGCGGCGGTCAGGGCGCTCGCCAGGGCGGCGACCGCCAGGGTGAACCCGGTCTCGCCCGCAGCCACCGAGAGCAACACCACCGCCGCGTGGGGGACCGCCGCGGCCACGCCCAGGGGCAGGGCCAGGTCGAGGAGGAAGATCAGGCCGGAGAGGGCGAAGCAGAGGACCTTGAACCACAGGCGGGCGACGGCGGCCCTGCGGGCGGCCCCCACCCAGGAACCGGCCGCTCCGCCGCCGGCGGTCTGTTGTGCCGTGGACACGTCCAGTAATCCTTCTGCCATGGACCCGGAGCGCCGCCGTCGAGGGCGTCGGGTGCCCCGCGAAACCCGGCGTCACTCTATCGCGCCATCGCGCGGTTGCACGGCGGCGGTTCCCTCCTCCGATACGCTGGAGGCGTGGACCGCGCGGCGAGCCCGGGGCTGACCCTCTTCCTGGCCGGCGACGTCATGACCGGCCGGGGCGTGGACCAGGTCCTGCCCCACCCTGGGGACCCGACGCTCCACGAGACCTGGGTGAAGGACGCCCGGGGCTACGTGGCGCTGGCGGAGGAGGCGAACGGGCCGATCTCCACCCCGGTGGAGCCCGCCTACGTCTGGGGCGCCGCCCTGGCCGAGCTGGACCGGGTGGCGCCGGCGGCCCGGATCGTCAACCTGGAGACCGCGGTGACCACCAGCGACGCGTTCTGGCCCGGCAAGGGGATCCACTACCGGATGCGCCCGGACAACGTCTCCGTGCTCACCGCCGCCGGTCTCGATTGCTGCACCCTGGCCAACAACCACGTTCTGGACTGGGGGCGGGCGGGCCTGGAGGAGACCCTGGGCGCCCTGCACCGGGCGGGCCTGGGCACCGCCGGCGCCGGCCGGGACCTGTGGGAGGCCCGGTCGCCGGCGGCCCTGGAGGTGCCCCGGGCCGGCGGAGCCGGGGCGCGGGTGCTGGTGATCGCGGCGGCCACGACCACCTGTGGCGTGCCCGGCTCCTGGGAGGCCACGGAGAGGCGGAGCGGCGTCTTCCTCCTCCCCGATCCGCCGGAGCGCGCCGCGGCCGCCGTCCGGGAGGCCCTCGAGAGCGTGCGCCGGCCGGGCGACGTGGCCGTGGCTTCGATCCACATGGGAGGCAACTGGGGCTGGGAGGTGCCGCGCAGCCAGCGGCGTCTCGCCCGCGCCCTGATCGACGAGGCCGGCGTGGACGTGGTCCACGGTCACTCCTCCCACCACGTCAAGGGCGTCGAGGTCCACGCCGGGCGCCTGGTGCTCTACGGCTGCGGCGACCTGCTGACCGACTACGAGGGGATCGGTGGCCGGGAGGAATACCGCGGCGGCCTCGCCCTCCTCTACTTCCCCACCCTGGACCCGTCCACCGGCGCGCTCCGCTCCCTGGAGATGACCCCTGTAACCACCCGGCGCTTCCGCCTGGAGCGCTGCGACCGGGAGGAGACCCGCTGGCTCGCCGAGACCCTGACCCGCGAGGGCGAGCCCTTCGGAACCGGCGCGGAGACGGCACCGGGCGGCCGCCTGCGCCTCCTGTGGGCGTAGCCGCCTCGCCGCCGAAGAGGCGCCCCGGGTCGGGCGGAGGCGAGCTCCGCCCCTCCACGCGCCATAGGCCCGGACAGGCGTCCCGGGTGTAGGGGAGGAGCTTGCCTCCTCCCCCGCGGCAGGGCCCTTGCACAGCCTCTCCCTTCCCGGACGCTCCGTCCGGGCCGACCCGCCGGCGAAGGGAGGACCCGCATGAGCGAGGAGACCGCCATCCGGCTGCAGGTGGCTGCCGCCAAGGCGCAGGACGTGGGCAAGGGCATCGCCCGCGTGCCCCGGGCCAGGCTCGACCGGCTGGGAATCGAGGAGGGCCAGCCGGTGGAGATCGGCGGCAAGCGCCACACCGCGGCCCTGGCGATCCGGCCGTACACGGAGGACGAGGGCCTGGAGGTGATCCGCCTGGACGGGCTGCTCCGGGCCAACGCCGACGTGGGGATCGGCGACTGGGTGGAGGTCTCCCGGGCGGACGCCCGGCCGGCGCGCCGCGTCGTGGTGGCCCCGGCGCAGCGGAACCTGCGGCTCCAGGGCTCCGGCGAAGCGTTGCGGCGCACCCTCCTGGGCCGGCCGGCGGTCGCCGGGGATTACCTCTCCACCACCGTCCACCACCGCACCCCGGGAGGCGCCCCCGAGGAGCCCTTCCGGGCGTTCCACCGGCAGCCGGCCTACGGGCTGCAGGAGATCCGCCTGCGGGTCGTCTCCACCAGCCCCCGGGGGATCGTGCGGGTCGTGGAGGATACGGACATCGAGCTCCTGCCGGAGTACGTGGACGTGGAGGAGGCCCGGCGCGCCGAGGTCACGTACGACGACATCGGAGGCCACGGGGCGGTGCTGACCCAGGTCCGGGAGATGATCGAGCTCCCCCTGAAACACCCCATCCTCTTCCAGCGCCTGGGGATCGATCCACCGAGGGGGGTCCTCCTCCACGGGCCCCCCGGCACGGGCAAGACACTCCTGGCCCGGGCCGTGGCCGGCGAGGCGGACGCCCAGTTCTTCCAGATCGCCGGCCCGGAGATCATGGGCCGCTACTACGGCGAGTCGGAGGAGCGCCTGCGGGAGGTCTTCCAGAAAGCCCAGCAGCAGGCGCCCTCCATCGTCTTCATCGACGAGCTCGACTCCATCGCCCCCAAGCGCGAGGAGGCCCGGGGGGAGACCGAGCGCCGGGTCGTGGCCCAGCTCCTCACCCTCATGGACGGCATCGAGGCCCGGCAGAACGTCGTGGTGATCGGGGCCACCAACCGGGTCAACGCCGTCGACGAGGCGCTCCGCCGGCCGGGGCGCTTCGACCGGGAGATCGTCATCGGCGTGCCCGACGCCGAGGGGCGGCGCGAGATCCTGGCGATCCACACCCGGGGCATGCCCCTGGACGAGGACGTGGACCTGGGCGAGCTCACCCGGGCCACCTACGGCTTCGTGGGGGCGGACCTGGCGGCCCTGGCCCGGGAGGCGGCGATCGACGCCCTGCGGCGCAATCTCTCCTGCATCGACCTGGAGCAGCCGGAGATCGCCCCGGAGGTGCTCCAGGAGCTGCACGTGCGCCGGGAGGACTTCCTGGGCGCCCTCAAGCGGATCCAGCCCTCGGCGCTGCGCGAGATCATGATCCAGGTGCCCGACGTGCGCTGGGACGACGTCGGCGGCCTCGAGGACGCGCGCCGGCTCCTCCAGGAAGGCATCGAGCTCCCGCTCAAGCACCCGGAGGCCTTCCGGCGCGTGGGCATCCGGCCGGCGAAGGGGTTCCTCCTCTTCGGCCCGCCGGGGACCGGCAAGACCCTGGTCGCCAAGGCCGTGGCCCGGGAGGCGGAGGCGAACTTCCTCGCCGCCAAGAGCTCGGACCTGCTGTCGAAGTGGTACGGCGAGTCGGAGCAGCAGGTCTCGCGCCTCTTCACCCGGGCCCGGCAGGTGGCCCCGGCGGTGGTCTTCATCGACGAGATCGACTCCCTGGCGCCCCACCGCGGCGGCGGCCTGGGGGAACCGGCGGTCACGGAGCGGGTGGTCAACACCCTGCTCGCGGAGATGGACGGGCTCGAGGAGCTCCAGGGCGTGGTGGTGATCGGCGCCACCAACCGCCCCCGGCTGCTGGACCCGGCCCTGCTGCGACCCGGCCGCTTCGACGAGCTGGTCTACGTACCGGTGCCGGACGAGGCGGCCCGGCGCAAGATCCTCGCGATCCACACCGCCGCCATGCCCCTGGCCGCCGACGTGGACCTGGACGAGCTGGCGGCGCGGACCGCCGGCTACACCGGCGCCGACCTGGAGGACCTGGTTCGACGGGCGGGGCTCCAGACGCTCCGCGAGGACCTGGGCTCCGCCGAGATCCCCATGCGCTTCTTCCACGCCGCCCTGCGGGAGACGCGGGCCTCCGTCACACCCGAGATGGAGAAGGAGTACGAGGACCTCGTCCGGACCCTCAAGCAGGAGAGCCCCCACGGACCGCGGATCGGGTTCGGCGGCCTGACGGCGGAGGCGGCGGAGTAGGCGCCCGGGGGACCCCGCCTGGAGCCCGTGCACCAGCCTCGGACCGCACCGGGACGGCGCTCGGATCGCGCGCTCGGATCAGCTCCCGGTGCCGCCGGCGCGGGTCCGGCCGGCCCTCCCGAGACCCCGGAGCCGCCGGACGGCCCGGCGGTCCAGGTCTTCCAGGATCTCCCGGAGCCGATCCTGCCAGGCTTGGACTTCCGCGGCGTCCAGCCCCCGGGGTACCTCCAGAGGCTCCCCGCAGAGGAAGACGACCCGCGTGAACGGCCGGGGGACCTCCATCCGGTCCCAGCGCCCGGCGTCCACGCGGCTCCTGTGGGCGGCGAACGTGACCGGCAGGATCAGGAACCCGAGCTCCGAGGCGAGGTGGATCACGCCACGCTTGACGCAGTGGTACGGCCCCCTGGGGCCGTCCACGGCGATGCCGCAGGCGCCCCCCGCGCGCAGGGTCTGCCGCATGGTCTCGAGGGCCGGCTCCCGCCCGTGGTCCGGGATCTGGACCGGGCGGTACCCGAAGCGCCGGCAGATGCCGGAGATGACCGAGCCCCGGAACGACAGGCTGGTGAAGATGACCGCGTCCCGCCCGGACAAGAGGGTGAAGAGCGGCGTGTACCGGCCGTGCCAGAAGGCCACGATCACCGGCACGCGCCGGGCCAGGAGCGCGTCCACGCGGTCCAGCCCCTCCACCTCCTTGCGCCAGGTGGCGGCCTGGATCCGGAGGGCCCAGGCCCAGAGGAACGACAGCAGCTGCGCCCGGAGCGGACGGGGGCCGGCGCCCGCGGCCTCCGGGCGCTGGGTGCCGATGAGGGGCGCCGTCTCCCGGCGGCGCCTCACGGCTGCCTCTGCCCCGGCGCCCCCCCGCCGCCGGGCGCGGCCGCCTCGTCACGCCGCCGGACGGAATTGCGAAGGAAAG
>JBKHJP010000243.1:0-6766 GCA_046538065.1 Thermoanaerobaculia bacterium
CCCTGAGGGCGAGCGATGACATCAAGCAACGCTACCTCTCGATCTGAGCCGGCCGGAACGGCGCAGCCCGGCCGCGACGCGCTGCTGGCGCTGCACCGCACCATGCTGCGCATCCGTCGGGTGGAGGAGCGGCTGGCGGGGTTGTTCGCCGACGGCGAGGTGCCTGGCTTCATCCATCTCTCGATCGGGCAGGAGGCGATTGCCGCGGGGGTGGCCTCGGCGCTGGACCCCGCCGACACCATCGCCTCGACGCATCGCGGGCACGGCCACGCGCTGGCCAAGGGCGTGGCGCTCGACGCCTTCTTCATGGAGATCATGGGCCGCGACACCGGGGTGTGCCGCGGGCGCGGCGGCTCGATGCATGTCGCCGACATGTCGGTGGGCATGCTCGGCGCCAACGGCATCGTCGGTGCCGGCATCCCGCTTGCCGTGGGCAGCGCGCTGGCCCACCAGACGCGGCACACGGGCGGCGTGGCGGCGGCCTTCTTCGGCGACGGGGCGCTGGCCGAGGGGGTGTTGCACGAAAGTCTGAACCTCGCGGCACTGTGGAAGCTGCCGATGCTGTTCGTGTGCGAGAACAACGGCTGGTCCGAGTTCTCGCCCACCGCGCGCCAGTTCGTCGCCAACGTGCGCGAGCTGGCCGCCGCCTTCGGCATCGAGAGCGAGCGGGTCGACGGCAACGACGCCGCGGCGGTGGCGCAGGCCGCCGCCCGCCAGGTCACCGCGCTGCGCGAGGGCGCGGGGCCGCGCCCCCCCGATCCCTTCGGCGGCCGGCGCCTGGGTCCCTGGGTGGCCGCCGTGGCGGTCCTGGCGGCCGTGGCGGCGGCGGGCCTGCCCCGGATCGAGACCGACCCGGGCCTGCTGGCGTACTTCGATGCCGAGAGCGGAATCCGGCAGGGCCTGGAGGCCGTCGACGCCGCCGGCGGGAGCAGCCCCCTCCGGGTGGTCTTCCGGGACGCCGGGGGCGGCCGGCTGGACACCCAGGACGCCTTCGAGCGCCTGTCGCGGGTCCAGGAGGAGCTCGACCGGGACCCGGCGGTGGGCACGGCCCTGTCCCTGGCGCCGCTCCTCCGGGAAGCGGCCCGGAGCTCAGCCTACGCCGGCCTGCTGGGTGTCCCCGGGCTGGTGGACCTCCTCTCCGGGGAGGCCTTCCGCGGGGTGGCCCGGAGCTTCGTCACCGGGGACCGGACCCGGGGCGCGCTGGTGCTCCGGATGCGCGAGGCGGGCCGGGAGGAGGACCGTGACCTGGTGGTGGACCGCATCGAGTCGGCGCTCCGGAGCCACGGTTTCGATCCGGTCGTGAGCGGCGGCCTCTACGAGCTCCAGGGGCAGCTCGCCGACCTGGTGGCGTCGAGCCTCCTGGTGGGCCTGGGGGGCCTGGCGGTCCTCTTCGCCGGAATCGCCTGGGCGGTCTCCCGTTCGCTGGCCACGGGGGCCGCCATGCTCGCCTGCCTGGCGGGCACGCCGCTCTTCGTCTTCGGGGCCATGGGCCACCTGGGCCTGCCGGTGGACTTCATCTCGTCCCCGGCGGCGAACGTGGCGGTGGGCATGGGGATCGACTCCATGATCCACCTGGTGGTGGCGGTCCGGGCGCTCCGGCGCGAGGGCCTGGGGGGCTGGCGGGCGTGGAGCGCCGCCCGCGGCCGGCTGTGGCGCCCCGTCGTGGGCGCGGCGGGGATCCTGTCGCTGGGCTTCGGCCTGTTCACCCTGTCGAGCTTCCCGCCGACCCGGCGCTTCGGCGTGGCGGTGGTGGTGGGCCTGGCCGCCGCGGCCGTCCTCACGCTGGTCGTCCTCCCCTGGCTCGCCCACCGGCTGAGGCGCCCTCACCGACCAGCGAAGGTCCGCAGCCGCCCTCACTGACCCGCGAAGGCCCTCAGCCGCCCTCCGGAGCTGTAGGGACGGAGCTTTGTCGTTTCGAGCGGAGCGAAGCACCTTATGTCGTTTCGAGCGGAGCGAAGCGGAGTCGAGAAACCCGGGCGGGGGCCGACGAATGGAACAGCCTCCCCCGCCCAGGCCCCTCGACTTCGCTCGGGGCGACAAGAAAGAAGGCTTTGCTCGCGCCTGTCCCCGGCGGGGGACACCCGCCCCCCCCTGTAACGTTTCCCGCCGCCGAGCGTTGTACCTGATGAGGCGACGAGACCCCCGGCCCCGCTCGACGCCGAGACGCCGGTGGGTACCGCAGGAGCTGCCCCGCATGAGCTGTTCCATGGAACCGGACGACGAGACCCCCAGCCCCGAAACCATGCCGACCCCCGAGCTGCCCCTCGTGCTCAGGACCGACAACCCGCTGGCCCTCATCAGCGCCACCCGGCTGGCGCTCCGGCGCGCCGGCCGGGACCGGAACGAGATCGACCGCTTCACCCGCGACGCCCTGGAGAGCCCGGATCCACGTTCGGTGTGCTCCCGCTTCGCCCGGCTGCCGCCGGGCTCGGACGATCCGCGCAGGGCGTAGGGCAGACCGCCCTTCAAGCCCGTAGGGGCGGAGCTCGTCTCCGCCCGGGCTGAAGCCACCCCAACCTCCCGCACCGGTGCGGCAAGCCGCACCCTACGAACTGAAGCCTCCCCGCCGTTTCGTTTCCCTACCCGGGGAGGAGGCAAGCTCCTCCCCTACACTCATCGAGAGCACGCCCCGATCCTGAACCGGGAAGTCCGGGCCGGCGAGGCAACGTTCTTGCGTACCAGGAGGACTGCGAGAGAGACGAACGTTCCTACGCCCACGGGAGGTTCCCATGCGCATCGTCCACCGGACGCCACCGAGCCCCGCCTTCCGTTTCCGGCTCTGGGTGGGCCTGACGGCCCCGCTCCTGCTGGCGCTGCCCGCGCCGCCGGCGGACGCCCAGTACTTCGGCCGCAACAAGGTGCTCTGGGAGGACTTCCCCTTCCACCGGCTCGAGACCGAGAACTTCGAGATCTACTACTACCCGGAGGACAACCCCGCCATCCGCGAGGTCGCGGCGCTGGCCGAGCAGTGGTACGACCGCCTCTCCGAAGCCTTCGGCCACGAGCTGTCGGGCAAGAAGCCCCTGATCCTCTACAACACCCACGCCGACTTCCAGCAGACGACCGTCACCACGGGACTGATCGGCGAGGGCACCGGCGGCTTCACCGAGCCGCTCCGGGACCGGGTGGTCATGCCGCTGACCGGGGTGCGCTCGGAGACCGACCACGTGCTGGGTCACGAGCTGGTCCACGCCTTCCAGTTCGACATCTTCAAGGGCCGGGAGCGGGGGGCCGGAGGGGCTGGGTCCACCAGGCTCCAGACGCTCCCCCTCTGGATGGTGGAGGGCCTCGCCGAGTACCTGTCCCAGGGCCGGGAGGATCCCCAGACCGCCCTGTGGCTCCGGGACGCGGAGCTCCACGGCAGCCTGCCGGACCTCGATGACCTGCGCCGCGGCGGCCGCTACTCGCCGTACCAGTTCGGCCAGGCCTTCTGGGCCTACGTCGGCGGGCGCTGGGGCGATCGGGCGGTGATCGACCTCTTCCTGTCCTCGAGCCTGATGGGGCCGGAGCAGGCCATGGCGCAGGTCCTCGGCACCCCGGCCGAGGACGTGGTGCGCGACTGGCACGCGGCGGTGCGCTCCGCCTACCGGCCGGTGCTGGACGAGCGCCAGGAGCCCGGCTCCGTCGCCGAGCGGGTGCTGTTCGAGGCCCGCACCCGGGGCCGCCTCAACGTGGCGCCGGCGCTGTCGCCGGACGGGCGGCGGATCGCCTTCCTCTCCACCCGGGACCTGTTCACCATCGACCTCTTCCTGGCCGACGCCGAGACCGGCGAGGTCCTCCGGAAGCTGGTGAGCGCCGACACCGACCCCCATTTCGACGCCCTGCGCTTCATCGACTCCGCCGGCGCCTGGTCCCCGGACGGCCGGAAGTTCGCCTTCGTGGTCTTCGCCCGGGGGGACAACCGGATCTCGGTGGTGGACGTCCAGAGCGGGCGGATCGAACGCCGGATCGCGGTGCCCGGCGTGGGGGCGATCTCGAGCCCCGCGTGGTCCCCGGACGGTCGCTCCCTCGCCTTCTCCGGGACCGATGCGGAGACCGGCTACACCGACGTCTACGTGCTCGACCTGGAGAGCGGCTCCGCCGAGAACCTGACCGACGACCGCTTCGGGGACCTGCAGCCCGCGTGGTCTCCGGACGGCGGCACCCTGGCCTTCGTGAGCGAGCGGCCGGACCGGGAGCGGGCCGGCGAAGCGGGCCGGCTGGACCACCACCCGACCCGGATCGTCCTCCTGGACCTCGCAACCCGCAGCCGCCGGTCCCTGCCGGCGTTCGAGGGCTCGAAGCACATCGACCCCCACTTCGGGCCCGACGGCCGGTGGCTCTACTTCATCGCCGAGCCCGACGGCGTGCCCGACGTCTTCCGCTACGACCTGGACCGGGGAACGGTGGACCAGCTGACCCGGGTCAAGACCGGAGTCTCGGGGATCACCGAGCAGTCGCCGGCGCTCTCCGTGGCGGCAGCGACGGGCGAGGTCGCCTTCTCGGTGCTGGAGGACGGCCAGTGGAACGTCTACTCCATCCGCGATCCCGGCGCCGTGGCCGAAGGGCTCGCACCGGAGCCGGCGCCGGGGCCGCGGTTGGCGGCGATGCTGCCACCGGCTCAGCCCGAGGAGACCAGCGTGGTGGCGGAGCTCCTGGCCCGGGAGCTCGAGCTGCCGGAGGAGGTGGTGCGCGAGGAGCCGACGGCGTATCGGCCGGACGTCGACCTGGCCTATGTCGGACCGGCGACGGTGGGCGTGGGGGTCGACCGCTTCGGAGCCGGCGTGGGCGGGAGCGCCTCCGCCTACTTCACCGACATGCTGGGCGAGCACCAAGTGGGGGTGGCCCTCCAGGGGGGCACCTCGCGCAGCCTGGGCAACCTCCTGGGCGGCCAGGTGACCTACCTGAACCAGCAGAACCGCATCCAGTGGGGCGCGAGCGCGCTGCACGTGCCCTTTTTGTCGGCCCGGACCTTCGTCAGCCGCGAGGTGGTGGAGGTGGACGGCCAGCCGGTGCCCGCCGACGTGGTGCGCCAGGTCATCGAGGAGGTCACGGTGGACCAGGTCGCCGCCGTGGCCCAGTACCCCTTCTCCATGAACCGGCGCCTGGAGCTGAACCTGGGCTACACCCACTACGGCTTCGACGCCGAGGTGGACGAGCTGGTGGTCATTGACGGCACGGTGGTGGGGCGCCGCACCCGGGACGTGACGTCGACCCCGAGCTTCGGGTTCGCCCGGACCGGCGTCGCCTACGTGGGGGACCGCTCCTTCTTCGGCTTCGTCTCACCGGTCCGGGGCTCGCGCTACCGCTACGAGGTGGAGTCGACCTTCGGTGACCTGGAGTTCCAGAGCGGCCTGGCCGACTACCGGCGCTACTTCTTCTTCCGGCCGTGGACGGTGGCGGTGCGGGGCCTCTTCTTCGGTCGCTACGGCAGCGACGCCGAAGACCCGCGGCTCTCCCCCCTCTACGTCGGCAGCGGCACGCTGGTCCGCGGCTACGAGGTGGAGGACTTCGACGGCTCGGAGTGCACGCCGGTGGAGGGGGTGTCGACGTGCCCGGAGTTCGAGCGGCTGGTGGGGAGCCGGCTGGGAGTGGTGAACCTGGAGGTCCGCGTGCCGCTCCTGGGCACGGAGGAGTTCGGGCTGATGCGCACCGACCTCCTCCCCCTGGAGCTCGCGGTGTTCGCCGACGTGGGGGCGACCTGGACGGAGGACACGTCGGTGGACTTCCGCTTCGACGAGGACACCCTGGACCGGGTGCCGGTGGTCTCCGCCGGCGTGGCGCTCCGGACCGCCCTGGGCGGGTTCCTGCCGATCCAGCTCTACTACGCGGTGCCGTTCCAGCGCCCGGACGAGAGCGGGACGTTCGGCGTGGTGATCGCGCCGGGCTGGTAGGGCTCGGGCGGGCCTCCCCAACGGGCCGAGGCAGATGGAGCGGGCGCCGTTCGCAGGCGGGGCGGGCTCCCGCGCCCCCGCACCGGCCCGCCACCACGCGGCCCGGTATGATCCCGCGCCGGGATGGACCCCCTCACCCACACCCTCGTCGGCGCCAGCCTGGCCCAGACCCGCCTCGCCCGCCTGGGCGCCCTACCCCGGCGCCTCGCCGCCGGCACCCTCATCGTGGGCGCCAACCTACCCGACGTGGACGCCGCCGCCTACTTCGTGAGCTCCGACTTCGCCCTGGAGCACCGGCGGGGGTGGACCCACGGCGTGCTGGCCATGGTGGTCCTGCCTCTCGTCCTCGCCGGGGTGGCCTTCGCCTGGGACCGCCTCCGGCGTCGCCGGGGGCCCGGCGGAACCGGCCGTGGTTGATCGGCGACCGCGCCAGGCCCGGAGACACGCAGGGACCGCCCGGGCCCGGACGGGTGGGCCAATACGTGGAACCCTGAGCCCGCGAGGCCGACCCGGTGCTCCGTCGCGATCTAGCGTCTTGTTGATGGCCGAGATCGATCGATTAACCTCACCCGCCTGGCCGGCGCTGCCGTACGAGCCGTGGCGCCCGACCTGCACCACGCTGCACCTGTGGGCGCAGGTGGTGGGCAAGGTCCGGCTGGCCCTGGCGCCGTGGGTGAACCACTCCTGGCACGCCACGCTCTACGTCACGGCGTGCGGCCTGACGACCTCGCCGATCCCGCACGGCCGACGGGTGTTCCAGATCGACTTCGACCTCATCGACCAGGCCCTGCTGATCCGCGCCGCCGACGGCGCCGCCCGCCGCCTGCCCCTGGTGCCGCGCCCCGTCGCGGCGTTCCACGCCGAGCTGCTCGGCACGCTGGACGAGCTCGGCC
>JBKHJP010000244.1:0-6702 GCA_046538065.1 Thermoanaerobaculia bacterium
CGTAGTTGGTGAAGGCGAGCTTCACCTCGGGGCGTCCCGGCTCCCGGCAGAAGTAGCCCGGCGGGTCGATCCACAGGTCGTCCAGGATCTCCAGGCAGCGATGGCGCTGGAGGACCGCCCACCGCTCCTCCGGGAAGAAGTGGCTCATCCAGAGCATCATCCCCACGCCCAGGTCCTGGGTCACGTGGAGGGTCTTCACCGTCCGGTCGACGAGCTCGCGCATCTCGGCGATTTCCCGCTCCAGGGCGTGCGGGTCGAGCAACCGGTAGACGACGTAGCCGTGGAACGGGTCCAGGGCGCCCAGCCCGAACCCGGGGTAGGGGGCGGAGAGGTCCTCGGTCATCTTCCAGTAGACGCCGATCCCGGGGCGGACGAACCGGGGGTGGACGGCCCGGGCGAGCTCGACCGCCCGCTCCCGGTAGGTGGGATCGATCCGCCCCAGGCGCTCCAGGGCGAAGAGCCACATGGCCAGGTAGTGGAAGTACTGCCCGCCGCGGTCCGGCTCCTCGCCGATCCGCAGGCCCGGGGACCGGCCCAGGGTGCGCTCCACCTCTGCGACGACCCGCCGGGCCTCCTCCAAATAGCGCTCCGAGCCCAGCTCCCGGTAGAGGGAGACCAGGAGCACGACCCCGAAGGCGTCGGTCCACAGGTACCGCAGGCCGTTCGGCCAGATCCGCCGCTCGCGCATCCAGGCGAGCTTGTCCATCACGTAGGGGACGTCGCGCAGCCCCCGGGATTGCATCAAGCCCACCGTGGTTCTCATCCTGCTCGCACTCCGAAGGCGTCACTCGCCGGGGCAGACTTGCCCGGAAGTCGTGTGGGATCGGACACTTGACTTCCATCGCCCGACCCTCTGGTCTTGGGTGCAAGAGTCGCACCGATCCTGCCGCGGTGGGGGAGCCGCTTCTTGCAGACCCGGGCGTCCGGTAAGGGGTGCGGCGGAGGTGCGTGAGGCCGGGAGAGGTCGCCGGCCGGAGGGTGGGGTGGGACGGTCGGAGGGGCCGACCGTCCCGGGTTTTTCCGCCCCTGGAGCTAGCTGTCACACGGACAGATGATGCAGGGCGGGCACTGGGAGCCGCAGTCGGCGAGGCACGAATCCTCCTCGCCGTCTTCGCAGACGCCGTCGCCGCAGACCGTCGTGTCGCAGGGGTCGTCACAGGCGGTGACGTTGCCGTCGCAATCGACGAAACCGCGCTCGCCGACGCTGCAGTCGCGGTCGACCGCCGTGCACTCGGAGTCCCCTTCACAGCTGATCTGGTACCCGTCACACTCCGCCGTGGCGGTGCAGGTCGACAGGGACCCGACGCCGCCGAGCATCGGAGCCGCCGAGGCGAGGACGTCCGCAGCGCTGGCGAGGCAGACCGTCTCCAGGCCGCTGGACGGCTCAGGGCTCGGGTCCGAAGGTGGCGGGGAGGCTCCGGCGTCGGCGGCGGCCACGCCGGGTGCCAGGGTCACGAGGAGCAACGAGCAGATCACCAGGGTTCTCACGTCGATACGGTTCACGCGCTTCCTCCTTTCCGGACATTGCACTACAGCGAAGAATTGGATCAGCGGTAGTTTAACATATTCGGCGGAGGGATTTCCTGGTTGTGGGCCGTTGCACTCGCCGTGCGTGGCCCATTCCCCCGCGTCCACCCCCCGCGGCCGCTCTCCCTCTGCTAGAATGCGCCGCCATGGGCGGACGGACGTACCGCGTCCTGATCGCCAAGCCGGGCCTGGACGGCCACGATCGGGGAGCCAAGGTCGTGGCCCGGGCCCTCAGGGACGCGGGCTTCGAGGTGATCTACACCGGGCTCCGCCAGACGCCGGAGCAGATCGCAGCCGCCGCAGTGCAGGAGGACGTGGACGCGGTGGGGCTGTCGATCCTTTCCGGGGCCCACAACCGGCTGCTGCCCGAGGTGGTCCGCCTGCTGGAGGAGGGAGGGGCCGGCGACGTGCTGGTCTTCGCCGGCGGGATCATCCCGGAAGGAGACGTCGACCGCCTCCGGGAGCGGGGGATCGACGCCGTCTTCCTCCCGGGCACCGCCACCGGGGAGATCGTCCGGTACCTCCGGGAGCGCCTGGCGGCGTGAACCGCCGCCGGGTGGACCGGGGGGCGGCAGGTCTCGCTCAGGAGGCGGCCCCGGCATCGAGCACGAGGAAAGCCATGAGCCGAACCATTCTGCTGGCCGACGACAGCGTCACCATCCAGAAGGTGATCGAGCTGACCTTCATGGACGAGGACTACGAGGTGGTGGCGGTCGGCAACGGCGACGACGCCCTCGAGAAGCTCGACGAGATCACCCCGGACTTCGTCATCGCCGACGTCCACATGCCGGGTGCCGACGGCTATGACGTGGCCAAGCAGTCGAAGAGCCTGCGCCCCGAGGTGCCGGTCCTCCTCCTGGTGAGCACCTTCGAGCCCTTCGACGAGGACAAGGCCCGCAAGTCCGGCTGCGACGCATTCCTGAAGAAGCCCTTCGACTCCCAGGAGCTCCAGCAGCTCGTGGAGCGACTGTCCGCCGAGGCGGCCGGCGAGGTGACGGCCGAGGAGGCCCCTTCGTGGCAACCGGAGGCCCCGGAGGAGCCCTCTGTTTCGGACGAGTCGGCGGAGGCCGAGGCGTCGCCGCGCCCCGCCGAGCCTTTCTCCATCGGCCTGGACGACGAGGACGAGGCGCCGCCGAGCCGGGTGTCGCCTCCGGACGAGGCCTCTGCCGAGCGCCGCCCGGCCGGCTTCGGCGAGGCGGGTGGGGCCACGGAGGCGGAGCCCGAGGTGTTCGAGCTCGAGCCCGAGGAGCTCGGGGCGCCGGAGGCGCCCTCCCGGCCCGCTCCGGAGGCCGGGGCCGGCGAGGAGCCCGCCGCGGCGCCCGGCGCCGGGGAGACCCGGCCCGACGCCGCACAGGGCCCGCCCATCCGGGTCGAGAGCCCCCTCTCCGACGAGGACGTGGACCGGATCGCCCGCCGGATCGTCGAGCTCCTCGGGGACAAGCCGGTCCGGGACGTGGCGTGGGAGGTGGTCCCGGACATGGCGGAGGTGGTCATCCGTGGCCGCATCCGCGAGCTCGAAAGCCAGGTGGAATCCGTCGAGTAGGACGCCGGCGGCCGCTCCGCCGCCGGCCGGCAACCCCGGGGGAGAACCCTTTCCGGGGCCGGCTGCCCTTCACGTCACCGAGCCATGGAACGACAGTTCGATCCGAAGAGCTTCGAGCCGCGCTGGCGCGAGCGCTGGCGCGAGGGGGGGTACTTCACCGCCCAGGCCCCCACCCGGCGGAGGGCCTTCTGCATCATGATCCCGCCACCCAACGTGACGGGCAAGCTCCACATCGGCCACGCCCTCCAGTCGGCCCTCCAGGACCTCCTCACCCGGTGGCGCCGGATGCAGGGCTACGAGGCCCTCTGGCTGCCGGGCACCGACCACGCCGGGATCGCCACCCAGCTCATGGTGGAGCGCCAGCTCGCCGAAGAGGGGACGGGCAGGGAAGAGCTGGGCCGGGAGCGCTTCCTGGAGCGCATGTGGGAGTGGAAGCGCCAGTACCACGGCAACATCCGGAACCAGCTCGAGCTCCTCGGGGCGAGCTGTGACTGGACCCGGGAGCGGTTCACCCTGGACGAGGGCCTGAACCGTGCCGTGCGGGAGGCGTTCGTCCGCCTCTACGACGAGGGCCTGGTCTACCGGGGCGAGTACATGGTGAACTGGTCGCCGGAGCTGGACACCGCCATCTCCGACCTCGAGGTGGAGATGAAGGCGGTCCGGGGCACGCTCTACCACCTCGCCTACCCGGTGGAGGGTGGGGGCGGGGACGGCCTGCCGGAGCGCGTGGTGGTGGCGACCACCCGGCCGGAGACCATGCTCGGCGACACCGCGGTGGCGTTCTCCCCGGGGGACGAGCGCTACGCCGCCCTCGAGGGCCGCCTCGCCGTCCTCCCGGTCCTCGGCCGCCGGCTGCCGTTCGTGCCCGACCGGGCCGTCGAGGCGGAGTTCGGCACCGGGCTGGTCAAGGTCACCCCGTTCCACGACCCGGCGGACCACGACATCGGCCGCCGCCACGGCCTGCCGGCGATCCAGGTGATCGACCGCCGGGGCCGGATGACCGAGGCCGCCGGCGAGGACTTCGCCGGCCTGGACCGCTTCGAGGCCCGGCGCAAGCTGGTGGAGCGCCTCCGGGAGGAGGGGCTCCTGGTGAAGGTGGAGGACTACGACCACAACGTGGGCCACAGCCAGCGGAGCGGCGAGCCCGTGGAGCCGCTGCTGTCGACCCAGTGGTTCTGCGACGTCTCCGGCATGGCCGAGCGGGCCCTGGAGGCGGTGCGCTCCGGCGAGATCACCCTGGTGCCCGCCACCTGGGAGAAGACCTGGGAGCACTGGCTGGAGAACATCCGCCCCTGGTGCATCTCGCGCCAGCTCTGGTGGGGCCACCGGATCCCGGCCTGGTACACGCCGGACGGCGACGTGGTCGTGGCCCGCACCGAGGCGGAGGCGGTGGAGAAGGCCGGCACCACCGAGCTCCGGCGCGACGAGGACGTCCTCGACACCTGGTTCTCCTCCGGCCTCTGGCCGTTCTCCACCCTGGGCTGGCCGGAGGAGACCCCGGACCTGGCGGCCTTCTACCCGACGGACGTCCTGGTCACCGCCCACGACATCCTGTTCTTCTGGGTCGCCCGCATGGTGATGATGGGCTATCACTTCACCGGGGAGCGCCCCTTCCACACCGTCCACCTGACGGGCCTCGTGCGGGACGCCGAGGGACAGAAGATGTCCAAGACCCGGGGCAACGTCATGGACCCGCAAGAGCTGGTGGAGCGGTACGGCGCCGACGCCGTGCGCTTCACCCTGAGCATCCTGGACGCCCCGGGGCGCGACATCCCCCTGGACCCGGAGCGCATGGCGGGCTACCGGGCCTTCGGCAACAAGATCTGGAACGCCACCCGCTTCGCCCTGACCCGCCTGGAGGGAAGCGGCGCCCGCGTGCAGCCCGAGCTCGATCCGGAGGGCCTGGCGGCGCCGGAGCGGTGGATCCTCTCCCGGTTCTCGCGGACCGCAGGGGAGGTGAGCGAGCGGTTCGAGACGTTCCGCTTCGACGAGGCCTGCAACCGGCTCTACCACTTCTTCTGGGGCGAGCTGTGCGACTGGTACATCGAGCTCGCCAAGGCGCCGCTCCTGGAGCGCCAGCCGCCGGCGGAACGCCCCCGGGCGGGTGACGTCCTCCTGACGGTCCTGGACCGCTCGCTCCGCCTCCTGCACCCGGTGATGCCCTTCATCACCGAGGAGCTCTGGCAGCGCCTGCCGGGCCACGAGGCGGTCCACCCGGAGACCATCGCCCTGGCGCCGTACCCCGAGGCGCTGGCCGCCTGGGAGGACCGGGAGACCGAGGAGCGCATGGACGCTCTCATCCAGGCGGTGACCCGGGTGCGAAGCCTGGCGGGGGAGCTGGGGCTGCGCCCGGGCCAGGGGGTCACCGTCCACCTGTGGTCGGAGGACGGCGAGCTGGACCGGTTCCTGGCGGAGCAGGAGGCGGTCCTCGAGCTCCTCTGCCCCGTGGGCGAGGGAGGGGCCGTCGAGCGCTCGCCGGCACCCGAGGGTGCCGGCCGCGACCTGGTGGCCGGGATCAATCTGGGCCTGGTCCCCCACGCGGTGGAGCTCGGTCCGGAGGAGCGCCAGCGCCTGGAGGCGGACCTGAAGCGCCTGGAGGCGGAGATCGGCCGGGCCCGGGACCGGCTGTCGAACGAACAGTTCCTGGCCAAGGCGCCGCCGGAGATCGTGGAGGGCAACCGGCGCCGCCTCCAGGAGCTCGAGCACCGGCGGGAGCGGCTGGCCGCCGGCCTCCGGGGGTGAGGTCGCCGCCGTGGACGTCCCCACCTTCCTGGAGCAGCTCGGCGCCGACCTCCCGGGGCCCCTCAACCGGGTGATCGTGGACCGGGTGGACTCGACCAACCGCCTGGCCCGGCGGGTCGTGGCCACCTACGCCACGGACGACGTCGCCGTCCCGGCGTTCACCGTGCTGGCGCTGGAGCAGACCGCCGGCCGGGGCCGGCTCGACCGCTCCTGGACCAGCCCCCGGGGGCGGGGCGTCTACGGGACCCGGGTGGTCCCCCTGCCGGAGGGGGGCGAGGCTCCGGCCGAGCGGGCCCTCCAGAGCCTTCCGCTCCTCTCCGGGGTGGGGCTGGCCCGGGCGCTGGGACACCTCCTGGCCCGAGGTGCGAGCGAGGCGGCGACGACCCGCTGCACCCTCAAGTGGCCCAACGACCTCCTGGTGGGAGGCCGCAAGGTCGGGGGGCTCCTCGCCGAGTCCCTGGCTCCCGGCGGCGCCCCACCGGTGGCCCTCGTGGGCTTCGGGGTCAACCTGCTGCGGCCCAGCCGGGGGCCCGAGCTTCCGGCCGGGGCCACCAGCGTTGCGGACCACGTGCCGGCGGCGCCGGCCCTCGGACAGCTGGCGCGCCTCCTCCTCCAGGGCCTGGAGGCGGAGCTCGCCCACCTGGGGGAGCTCGCCTACGCGGTGGACGCGTACCGGCGCCTTTCGGCGCACCGCCCCGGGGACCGGGTGCGCTGTCGCGTGGGGGACCGGGTGGTGGACGGCGAGCTCCTGGGGTTCAGCCCGGAGGGGTTCCTCCGGCTGGCCCAGGAAGGGCAGGAGCTGGTCGTGGGCGCGGGCGAGATCGTGGAGGAGTGGGTGCCGGAGTGGCACGGGCGGCCGGCGGGGGCGGAGGAGCCGTGAGACCCGCGAC
>JBKHJP010000245.1:0-6659 GCA_046538065.1 Thermoanaerobaculia bacterium
CCGCCCCCCTCCGAGTACGACCCGGTGGGGTCCCCGGCCGCCGATCCGGAGGACCTCCTCCGGGTCCGGGAGCTCTTCTCCCAGGCGGCGCGCCCCTTCGTCGCCTTCCCGTGGTCGTGGGTGGCCTGGGCCTTCATCCTTCCTGCGGCGGCCTTGCTGACCCGGCCGGTGGCGGGCCTCCGGGGCGCCTCCGGGGTCCTCCTCCTCTGGTCCGGGGCGGTCCTGGTGGGCGGCGTGGTCGAGGCCCTGGGCATCCGCCGGGGCCTGGCGGAGCACGGGCGATCCGCCCTGGGTCGGTGGGTGCTCCGCCTCCAGGGCAACCTCTCCCTGGTGGCCCTGGTCCTTTCGGTGGCGGCGGTGGTGGCGGACCGGGCCGTCCTCCTCCCGGGGATCTGGCTCCTCCTCCTGGGCCACTCCTTCTACGCCGTGGGCGGCCTGGCCTTCCCGCCCTTCCGGCCCTTCGGCGTGGCCTGGCAGCTCGCCGGCGTGCTGGCCCTCTGGCCCCAGGTCGTCGACCCCCTCCGGGTCCTGGCGGGGATCACCTTCGCCGGGAACCTCTGGATGGCGTGGCAGGTCTGGAAGGCGGGCCGGCAGCGATCCCGGTACCGGCGCACGGAACCCGGGGAGCCGGGGAGCCGATCCAACTGATCCCGAAGTTCGTCGTGGCCAGTGCGCCGCCACGTGACCGGCGGGAGGTCGGATCAAGTCCTCTTCGTCAGCGCTCGGAGACGGCTGCTGCCCTGGACCGGGCCGGGGGCACCGGGGGAAAATGGCCCATCGTGCTCGGAAACGGCAGGGTTCGTCCCCTGGCCTGGGTGGGGCCGGGGGTGCTGGTGGCCGCCACGGGGGTGGGGGCCGGCGACCTGGCGACCGCCGCCTTCACCGGGAACGCCCTGGGCGTGGCGGTGCTCTGGGCGGTGCTGGTGGGGGCGGGGATCAAGTACGTCCTGAACGAGGGCCTGGCCCGGTGGCAGCTCGCCACGGGGGAGACCCTCCTGGAGGGCGCCCTGGGGCGGCTGCCCGTTGTCCTCCGCGTGGCTTTCCTCGGCTACTTCCTGGTCTGGAGCTTCCTGGTAGCGGCGGCGCTCATGAGCGCCTGCGGGGCGACGGCGCACGCGATCCTGCCGCTGACCGGCAGCGCCGCGGGAGACAAGGTGCTCTACGGCCTCCTCCACGGGGCCGCCGGGGTGATGCTCGTCCGCCTGGGGGGCTACCGGCTGTTCGAGCGGGTGATGGGCGGCGCCATCGTCCTGATGGTGGTGACGGTGGTGGGAACCGCGGTCCTCGTGGCGCCGGACTGGGGGGCCGTGGCCGCCGGGCTCGTGGTGCCGCGGATCCCGGAGCTGGCGGGAGGACTCGGCTGGACGGTGGCCCTGATGGGTGGGGTGGGCGGCACGTTGACGGTCCTCTGCTACGGCTACTGGATGCGGGAGGAGGGGAGGGTGGGCCCCGAGGAGCTCGGCCCGAGCCGCCTGGACCTCGGCCTGGGCTACGCCGTGACGGCCCTCTTCGGGGTGGCCATGGTGATCGTCGGGAGCACGGTGGCCGTGGAGGGGCGGGGCGCGGGGCTGATCGTCACGCTCGCGGACCGGCTGGAGGGGGCCCTGGGACCGGCGGGGCGCTGGGCCTTCCTCGCCGGCGGCTGGGCGGCGGTGGCCAGCAGCCTGCTGGGTGTGTGGCAGAGCGTGCCCTACCTCTTCGCCGACCAGTGGCGGCTGCTGGGCCGGGGCGGGGACCGGGCCGGGTCCGGCCTGCCGGGAGACCTCGAAGGGGGCTCGGGCGACGCCACAGGCGCGACGGACGATTCCGGGGCGCCGGTGGCCGGTCCGGGGCCGGTGGCCGGTCCGGGGGACACCAGGCCGCGGGATGCGACGAGCCCGCCCCGGGCCTCCGACCGGGTGGCGGCGGTGGTCGACACCGCGGCCCGCCCGTACCGCCTCTTCCTCTACGCCCTCCCCACCGTCTCGGCCGTCGGCCTCCTGGTGGGCTTCTCCGCCATGCAGCGCCTCTACGCCGTCACCGGCGCCCTCTTCATGCCCCTCCTCGCCGCCACCCTCCTGGTCCTCGGCCACCCCCGGCGGATCGGCCTTGCGCACCGGAACCGCCCTGTCACCCAGGCCGTCTTGGTAGCGATCCTGGTGTTCTTCACCGCCCTCCTCTGGCGGGCCGTGGGTTGAAGTGCAGGGGGATCGGAAGGGGTGTAGCGGGCGGCGCGATCCGCCGGAGCACCGGAAGGCAGGCCGGGAGTCGTAGTTCGGTGCGACCCTTCGGCTGCGCTCAGGGCAGGCGAGGCGCACCCTACGACGCCACGGTGGATGCGGCTTGACGGCGCGACCCCTCGGCTGCGCTCGGGGGAGACCAGGGTCGCATCCTTCGAAGGAGACGAGTCCCTGTGCGTGGTCGATTTCTGGCGGGGAAGCGAGGGGAAAATCATTCAACACCCGCCGGTGCGGGCGGGGGAGCGCCCCGGCTACAGCGGCACGGTGAAAGGGGGCGGGGCGGGGGCGCCCGGCCGGAGGGCCTCTGAGGCGGAGCCGCTCTCAGCCGGCTCATCGACCTCTTGCGCCCCGAGCGGAGCCGAAGCGGAGGCGCGGCCAGAACGTCAATTGAACCCAAGAAGCCGCGCCGTCCCGGAGGCCGGGCGCCCCCGCCCCGCCCCCACCCACCGAACCCCTCAGCCGCCTCCACCCCCGCCCGTGCCGGCCTCAGCCTCCTCCAGGATCTCGTCGATCGTCCGCCGCGAGACGTCGTGGTACCCCGGCCGCGCCTCGGCGTAGATCTCCCGAGCCCGGGCCAGGCCCTCCGGCGTCCGGACCAGCTCCTTGTAGAGGGGCCGCAGGAACTTCCGCCGCCCCTGGCGGGTCAGGAACGACTCCAGGGCCCGGTCCACCTCCGGCGCCTCCGCCACGTAGCCGGAGCGGATCGCCAGGAGGAGCCAGGCCGAAAGGACCTCGCTGTTGCCGGTCTCGGTGAAGCCGAAGCCCCGGTCGAGCTCCGACATCGCCTCCGCCGAGAGGTCGTGGGGCAGGTGCCGCAGGAAGTGGAGCCACTCGTGGGTGCTCCACTCCTCGGTGGAAAGGTCGGCGGCGGCGAGCCCGTCGCGGAAGCGCTCGATCTCCGCTTCCACCCGCTCGAAGGCCTCCGACTCGATCGCCGGGGCGTTGTCCGGGATCCCGGGCCCGTAGACCCACGCGTCGATCCGGAGCGCCTCCGGGTCCACCGCACCCTCCTCGGCCAGCGGCGCCAGGAGCTCGCTCTCCAGGTAGGCCAGGAAGCCGTCCGAGTCCATGGACTCGAAGGCGAAGCGGTCGAAGTACTCCGCCAGGAAGGCGTCCCAGCGCTCCCGGCCCACGGCCTCCTCGAGCATGCGCAGGAACAGGGCGCCCTTCTCGTAGGCCACGTCGGTCATGCCGTCGTCCGGGTCGCGGCCGGCCAGGTCCAGGTGGAGCCAGGTGTCGCGGGCGTCCTGCTCCTCGACGGTCTCCGCCAGGTCCTGGCGGGCGAGCTGCCAGAGCATCTCGGTGTAGGGCACGCCGTAGAGGCGCTCCATGATGCGCCGCTCGAAGTAGACGGTGAAGCCCTCGTTGAGCCAGAAGTCGTCCCAGTTGGCGTTGGTGACCAGGTTGCCGGACCAGGAGTGGGCGAGCTCGTGGGCGATCAGCGCGACCAGGGACCGATCGCCGGCGACGATCGTCGGCGTGGCGAAGGTCAGGCGCGGGTTCTCCATGCCGCCGAAGGGGAAGCTCGGGGGGAGCACCAGGACGTCGTAACGGCCCCACCGGTAGGGGCCGTAGAGCTCCTCGGCGGCCTCGATCATCCGCTCCGTGTCGGCGAACTCCCAGGCGGCGTCCTCCACCAGGGGCGGCTCGGCGTAGACGCCGCTGCGCTCGCCGATGGAGCGGAACTCCAGGTCCCCCACGGCCAGGGCCATCAGGTACGACGGCACCGGCTGCTCCATGCGGAACGCGTAGACGCCGTCCGGGGCGAGCTCTTGCGGGTTTTCGGCGCTCATCAGGGCAAGGAGTGGCTCCGGAGCATGAACCGTCGCTTCGTAGGTGAAGCGCACCGCCGGCGTGTCCTGGAGGGGGATCCAGGAGCGGGCCAGGATCGCCTGGGACTGGGTGAAGAGGAAAGGGTGCTCGCCGGCGGTCTGCTCCGGGTCGAGCCACTGGAGGGCCCGGGCCTCCGGGCTGGTGGCGTAGTCGACGTGGACCACCTCGGTGTCCGGGGCGATCTCGACGGTGAGGGGCCGGCCCAGGTTCGGGTCCTCCTCGCCCAGGGTGAAGGGGGCCTCCGAGCCGTCCTCCAGGGTGACGGACCGGACGTCCAGGCCCCAGGTGTCCAGGATCACCTCGCGGGCGCCGGTGCGGTTCTCCAGGGAGAGGGAGGCGCGCCCGGTCAGGCGCTTCGCCTCGAAGTCCGGCGTCAGATCCAGCTCCAGGTGGCGCACGGCCACCTCGTTGGGACGGGCGTAGGAGTGGGGGTCGGCGGGGTAGGGCCGCTCCTCGGCCGCGGTCTCGCCGGAGCTTCCGGACGGGCCGGCGCCCTCTTCCGCAGGCTCGGACATGGGACGGCACCCTACCAGGAAGACGGCCAGGCAGACGGAGGCCGTCGCGATCGAACGGGTCGTGCGTGTCGTCATGGGGCGCCATTATCCCCGACGATCCCCGGTGCGGCGAGTGTCTCCCCCCTTCGGGATCCTGCTCCGATTCGGATACAGTTCTCGGGAGCATGCCCCGAGCGCCCCACGCGGCCCGCTGCCTCGCCCGGCTGGACGGGATCGATGCACCCGTGGTGCAGGTGTGGGGGTGGCCGGGGAGCGGCTGCGTGGCGGTCGTGGAGGCCCTCCTGGAGCGCCAGGAGGCCCGGGCCCTGGCGCCGGCGGACCTGCCCGGGCCGGCGGGACAGAATGGGGGGCGCAGCCCGGAGGGCCGACTCCGGGAGACGGTCCGGGCGCTCTGCGCCGACGGGGCCAGGTGGCTCGTGGTCCCGGCCCTGCCGGACGGCGCCACGTCCTGGCTTCCGGCCCTGGCCCGGGCGGTACCGGCCGGGCGCCGGCTGGTCTTCCCGGGCCACCGCCGTCTCGCCCCGGCCGGGGCCGCTGCGGGCCTGGTCACGCCGGGCGAGCTGCTCCTGACCGTGGAGGAGGGAACCGCCCTGGCTGGAGAGGTCCTGGGCGAGGTCCGGGACCCGGATGCGATCCGCCGGCTGGTGGAGGCCGCCGGGGGCTGGTACCGGCCCCTGCTCCTGACCCTGGAGCACGCCGCGGCGACCGGCGCCCGGGAGTCCTCTCTCCCGGCGGATCCGGACGCCCTGGCGGCCCTCCCGGTGGTGACGGAGTTCCTGCGGCTCCAGGTCCTGGCGGCGCTGGACGAAGGGGAGCGGGAGGCCCTGTTCCGGATGCTCGCCGGCATCGCGCCGGCCGAAGGCATCGCCCGCCGGCTGGTGGAGGAGCGGGGGCTCCTCCGGGACACGCCGGAGGGGCTCCGGGCGCCCCGGCTCCTGGCGGCCTTCCTGGCGCAGGGAGTCCAGAGCCGGACGGCACGCGCGGAGGGGACCGGCACCGGTGCGGGCGGCGGGTCCAGCCCACCGGAACGGGCCGTGGCGAGGCCCGAGCCCGGTACCGTGGCGCCGGCGGAGGGGCCGGCCACCGTGCTGCCGGTGGCGGAGCCCCCGCCGCCGCCCGAGCAGCCTGTCTACCGCGTGCACCTCCTGGGCCGCCCGGAGGTCTGGCGCCGCGTCGACCCCGAGTCTCCGGCAGCGTCCCCGCGGGTCCGCTGGGAGCGGCTCCACTGGCCGCTCAAGCGGGCCCTGCGAGCCCTGGCCTACCTGGCCTCGTCCCCCGAGCGGCGCGCCCCCCGGGAGGAGCTGGTGGAGGCCCTGTGGCCGGAGCACGGCGCGGACGCGGTGCGCCGGAACTTCCACCCGACGCTCAGTCACCTGCGCCGGGGCCTGCGAGGCGCCGCGGGAACCTCCGGGAGTGCAGCCGAGGAGCCCCTGCTCCTCCAGGACGGCGTCTACGCCCTGGCGCCGGGGCTGGGCTGGTGGATCGACCTGGAGGAGCTGGAGCGGCTGGCGGCGGTGGGCCGCGCCCGGGCGCGCCAGGGGCGGGACCGGGAGGCCGTCGCCGCCTGGAAGGAGGGCTGGCGGCTCTACCGCGGCGAGTTCCTGGAGGGCCTGGACGAACCCTGGGCGGGCCGTCGCCGGGAGGTCCACCGGCGCGTCTACCTGGACCTGCTCCACGAGCTGGGCGCCGCCTACGAGCGCCTGGACCGGCCGGAGGAGGCGGTGGATGCCTACCGGGCCCTGCTGGTGGAGGACCCACTCCAGGAGACGATCCACCAGGCCCTGATGCACCTCTACGGCCGGCAGGGGCGCCGGGACCTGGTCCGCCGCCAGTACGAGCGGCTGACGGCGCTGCTCCGGGACGAGCTCGGCGTGGAGCCCCTCCCCGAGACCACCCGGGAGTACCACCGCATCATGACCCAGCGGTGAAGGCTCGGACCGATCCCGGGCAGAGGTGCCCACACGACCTTCGCTAAGCTCGGCAGCGTCGGGACAGGACAGCCCAGCCCGTGAACAGAGTTCGTCAGCACGAGTCCCGGGCGGGGGCGTCCCTCTCCCTCCCTGCGAGGGGGTGGGAGAGGGACCGAGGGAGA
>JBKHJP010000246.1:0-6658 GCA_046538065.1 Thermoanaerobaculia bacterium
GGATCGCTCCACGGAGCCCCCGACGGCCCCGGGCGAGCCCCCGCCGCCCCCGCCCGCCGCTCCCGCCGCCGGCGGGGACGAAGCGCCCCGGCCCACCGTCACCCTGGGCCGCCTCTACCTGCGCCAGGGCCACGCCACGGAGGCGGAGGGGATCTTCCGCGCGGTCCTGGAGCGGGATCCGGACAACCGGGAGGCCCGGCGCCACCTGGAGGAGCTCGCCCGGGAGCCGGCGCCGGCCCTCGGGGCCGCCGAGCTCCTGGAGGGCTACCCGGCCGGCGAGCGGGACGGGCTGACCGAACGCAAACGGCACGTCCTGGAGCGCTACCTGGACCGCCTCCGGGGGAGGTCGGCGCACGATGTTCGTTGAGCGCCTGAGCGAGATCAGCTCCCGCATCGAGGGTGCCCTCGCCCTGTCGCTGGTCGCCGAGGACGGCATCACCGTGGAGTCGGTGAGCTCGGTACCGGATCTGGACCTGGACCTCCTGGCGGCGGAGGTCGTCACCCAGGTCCGGGCGGTCGGCGAGAATCACCGGGAGCTCGAGGCCGGGAACGTCCGGCAGCTCACCGTGGCCACGGACCGCATGACCGTGATGGTAAGCTCCGCCAGCGACAGCTACTACCTGGTCCTGGTGCTCGCCGGTGGAGGGAGCCATGGCCGGGCCCGGTTCGAGCTCCGCCGTGCCCGTCTGCTGCTCGAGCCGGACCTGGCCTGACCCCTGGCCCGACCTTGGCAGAGCTCCTGGCAGAGCCGCCGGCCCGAGCGTCGCCGGACCCGACGTATCGACGTGGCAGACCGACCTCACGGCACGCGCCGGCCCTTCGCCGGTTCGCCGTCCGGGGTCGGGGCGCACCCGGAGTGAGGCAGAGGGGGAGAGTGACGTGCTGACCTTCGAAGAGATCAAGGAGCTGATCGAGCTCGTCGCCACGCGGAAGCTCGAGGGTCTGGAGGTGGAAAACGAGGGCTTCCGCCTGAAGATCGACGGCCAGCAGACCGCACCGGCGCCGGCTCCGGGGCCTGCCCCCGCGGCGGCGGCCCCTCCGGCCCCGGCCGTTCCGGAGTCCGCTCCGCCGGCCCCCGCCGAAGCTCCCGCCGGCGAGGAGCCGGAAGAGAGCGAGATACCCGAAGGGGCCCACGTGCTGACCTCGCCCATCGTGGGTACCTTCTACCGCGCCTCGGCCCCGGACGCGGACCCGTACGTGGAGGAGGGCGACCGGGTGAAGAAGGGCCAGGTGCTGTGCATCGTCGAGGCCATGAAGCTCATGAACGAGATCGAGTCGGACGTGGACGGCAGGGTGGTCCGGATCCTCCCGGAGAACGCGCAGCCGGTGGAGTTCGGTGAACCGCTGTTTGCCATCCGGCCGGCCTAGGCGCCCATGTTCAAGAAGGTCCTGATCGCCAACCGGGGCGAGATCGCCCTGCGGATCATCCAGGCCTGCCGGGAGCTGGGGGTCCAGACCGTGGCGGTCCACTCCACGGCCGATCGCGACAGCCTCCACACGGTGTACGCGGACGAGGCCATCTGCATCGGGCCACCGCCGTCGGCGGAGAGCTACCTCAAGCTCTCGTCCCTCATCCCCGCCGCCGAGATCACGGGAGCCGACGCCGTCCACCCCGGCTACGGCTTCCTGGCGGAGAACGCCCACTTCGCCGAGGTCCTGGGGGAGTGCAGCATCGGCTGGATCGGCCCCCGCCCCGAGACCATCCGCCTGATGGGTGACAAGGCGGCGGCCCGGAGGACGGCGAAGAAGGCGGGGGTGCCCGTCCTCCCCGGGAGCCCGGATCCCCTGGCGGACGCCCGGACCGCGAAGAAGGTCGCCGCCGAGGTGGGCTACCCCGTGATCCTCAAGGCGGCGGCCGGCGGCGGCGGGCGGGGCATGCGGGTCGTCCACCGGGAGGAGGACCTCGCCGGCCAGCTCTCCACCGCCCGGGAGGAGGCCCAGAAGTCCTTCGGCGACGCCTCGGTCTACCTGGAGAAGTTCCTGGTCCAGCCCCGCCACGTGGAGTTCCAGGTCTTCGGCGACTCCCACGGCAACGCCATCCACCTGGGCGAGAGGGAGTGCTCGATCCAGCGCCGGCACCAGAAGCTGATCGAGGAGTCGCCGTCGCCGGCCCTGGACGAGGCGCTCCGCGAGACGATGGGCGAGGCCGCGGTGCGCCTGTGCCGGGAGGTGGGGTACCAGAACGCCGGGACCATCGAGTTCCTCCTGGACGCCGACGGCAGCTTCTACTTCATGGAGATGAACACCCGCATCCAGGTGGAGCACCCGGTCACCGAGATGGTCACGGGCGTGGACCTCGTGCGCCTCCAGATCGAGGTGGCGGCGGGCGAGCGCCTGACGATTCCCAATGGCCTACCGGCCCAAGGCCACGCCATCGAGTGCCGCATCAACGCCGAGGACCCGGAGCGCTTCCGCCCCTCGCCGGGGCAGCTCACCACGTACCACCCTCCGGGGGGGCCCGGCGTGCGGCTGGACACCCACGCCTACGAGGACTACGTCATCCCTCCGTTCTACGACTCGCTGGTGGCGAAGCTGATCGTGCACGACGCGGACCGCTCCCGGGCCATCGCCCGCATGAGCCGGGCGCTGGACTTCTTCGTCATCGAGGGCATCCAGACCTCGATCCCCCTCCATCAGGAGATCCTGCGGCACCCGGACTTCCGGAGCGGCGAGTTCTCGACGAAGTTCATGGAGACGTTCCTGGAGGATCGGACCCGGAGGCGGCTGGAAGAGGAAGCGCCCGAAGAGGCAACGTACCCGGGCCCGGAGACCTCGGAGCCTTCGGGAGAGGCTCGTGCGGGGGGCGCCGGGGGAGCCGGGGGAGGATGAGCCCGCCGTCCACCGGGAGCGGAGCAGGGCAGGACCGCTCCGTGCCCCGGCCGGGGCCGGTCTACGGCATCGCCGACGCCGGCGCCCTGGAGGGGAAGCGGCCGGCGGACGCCGCGGCGGCCATGGCGCGCGCCGGCATCGACTGGATCCAGCTCCGGGCCAAGGACCTCACCGACCTGGAGCTCTACCGGCAGGCCGTCGACTGCCGCCGCGCCCTGGAGGGGACCGGCGCGAGGTTCTGGCTCGACGACCGGCCGGACGTCGCGCTCCTCGCCCGGGCCGACGGTGTCCACGTGGGCCAGGACGACCTCCCGCCGGCCGTGGTGCGGGACCTCGTGGGCCCGGCGGTCTGGGTGGGGCGCTCCACCCACGACCGGCAGCAGCTCCTGGAGGCGGATCGCGATCCCGAGGTGGACGTGATCGCCGTCGGCCCGGTGTACCCCACCGGGAGCAAGGAGCAGCCCGACCCCGTGGTGGGTCTCGACTTCGTGCGCTGGGCGCGCCGGGCCACCGCCAAGCCGCTGGTGGCGATCGGCGGGATCGGCGCCTCCACCGTGGCGGACGTGCTGGCGGCGGGGGCCGACGCGGCGGTCGTGCTCTCGGCGCTGTGTGCCGGTGACGTGGAAGCGAACGCCCGGCGACTGCTCCACCGTGCCGCAGAGGCCCGGACCCTCCGGGGGCCGGCGGCGCGGCAGCCGGAGCCGGACGGGCAGGACCTGGACGACGAGGGGGGCACATGAGCAGGACGGAACACTTCGGCAGCCGCTGGGGCCTGGTCCTCGCCACGCTGGGCATGGCGGTGGGCACCGGCAACATCTGGCGCTTTCCGCGGATCGCCGCAAGCAACGGGGGTGGCACCTTCCTGGTGGCCTGGGTGGTCTTCCTGGTGCTCTGGTCCGTGCCCCTGATGATGGTGGAGTTCTCCTTCGGCAAGAGCTCCCGGAAGGGGCCCGTCGGGGCCTTCGCAGCCCTGGCGGGCCGGGGCACGGCCTGGATGGGCGGCTGGGTGGCCGCCTGCGCCATCCTGATCATGTTCTACTACTCGGTGGTCGCCGGGTGGTGCCTGCGCTACCTCCTGGCGTCGCTCACCGGCGGCCTCCGGGGGGTGGGCGGCGTCGACGTGGACGGCGCCGGCGCCTCGCAGGCCTTCTGGAACGCCTACTCCGGCTCCCTGCAGCCCCTGGCGACCCACGTCGTCGCCCTGGGATTGGCGGTGTCCGTGGTCTGGTTCGGGGTCCGGGGGATCGAGCGGGTGGCGAAGGTCCTCATCCCCACGCTCTTCTGCCTGGTGGTCATCCTGGCGATCCGGGCCGTCACCCTGCCGGGAGCCGGCGCGGGGCTGGAGTTTTTGTTCTCGCCGAACTGGGGGGACCTGGCGGACCCGGGGATCTGGATCCAGGCGCTGACGCAGAACGCCTGGGACACCGGCGCCGGCTGGGGATTGATCGTGGCCTACGCGGTCTACATGAAGGCCCGGGAGGACGTGCCCCTGAACGCGTTCCTGATCGGCTTCGGCAACAACTCGGTGTCGCTGCTGTCGGGCATCATGGTGCTGTGCACGGTCTTCGCCATCAACCCCGGCGCCCGGGACGAGATCGTGGGCGCCACGAACGAGGGCCTGACCTTCATCTGGATGCCCCGGCTCTTCGACGCCATGCCGGCGGGGCGGCTGTTCATGGTCGTCTTCTTCCTGGCCCTCTCCTTCGCGGCCCTGACCAGCCTGATCTCCATGATGGAGCTGGGCACGCGGGTGCTGGTGGACCGGGGGGTCGGCCGCCGCGCCGCCGTGCTTTCCATCGGCGCCGCGGGCCTGGTGTTCGGGGCGCCGTCCGCCCTCTCGGCGACCTTCCTGCTGGGGCACCAGGACTGGGCCTGGGGGGTGGGTCTCATGCTCTCGGGCCTCTTCTTCGCCATCGGCGCCCGGCGCTTCGGCCTGGACCGCCTGCGCGGCGAGGTGATCAACGCCCCGGGCGCCGATCTCCGGGTGGGGCGCTGGTGGAGCTTCGTCGTCGGGGTGCTGGTACCTGTGGAGGCGGTGGTCCTCATCCTCTGGTGGCTGGTCCGCGAGGCGGCAGGGGACTCCCCGGGCGAGACCCTCCACCCGTTCACCCCGTTCGGTGCCGGGACCGTCCTGGTCCAGTGGGCCGTCGTCCTGGCGGTCCTGGTGGCCCTGAACCGCTGGCTCTCGGGCTCCGCCGGGAAGGCCCGAGACGCCCGCCCCACGGAAGGGGAGGCATCATGAGCGCCGGTGCCGTCGCCGTCATGGCCGTGATCTGTACCTTCGTCTGGGGAGGCTTCCTCCTCCTCCTCAGCCGGGCGGTGCGCAAGGAGGGGGCGAAGGAGAGGGAGCGGATGGACGAGCATCCCCCCCATCCCTCGCCGTAGCTTGGGAAGCAGAGCGTTGCGCGTGTTCCTCACGGGGTTCATGGGTTCCGGCAAGACCACCGTCGGGCGCCTCCTGGCGGAGCGCCTCCGGCTGCCCTTCGTCGACCTGGACGGCGCCATCGAAGGCGCCGCCGGGCTGTCGGTCCGGAAGATCTTCGAGCGCGGGGGCGAGGGCCTCTTCCGGCGCCTCGAGCACGACGCCCTCGTGGCGGCGGTGGAGGGCTCGCCGGAGGCGGTCATCGCCACCGGCGGCGGGACGCCCACGCTGGAGCGCAACCTCCGGGTCCTGGAGGAGGCCGGTGTTTCGGTCTGGCTCGACCCCCCGTTCTCCCTCATCGCCCAGCGCATCGGCGCCCTGGGAAAGCGGGACCGGCCGCTCTTCGACACCGACGCCCAGGCCCTGGAGCTCTACCGCCGGCGCCTCCCGGTCTACCGCCGCGCCGACCTCCGGATCGAGGTCGACCCGGCCGAATCGCCGGAGGAGGTGGCGTCGCGGATCGTGCTGCTCCTCGAGGGGGCCGCGTGAAGTACCTCATCCTGTCGGACATGCACGGCAACCTGGTCGCCCTGGAGGCCGTGCTGCGCCGGGTCCGCCGCAAGCGGTTCGACGCGATCCTGGTCCTGGGGGACCTGGTGGGCTATGGCGCCGCCCCGAACCAGGTGGTGGAGCGGATCCGCAGGCTCCCGGGACGGGTGGTCACGGTGCGGGGCAACCACGACAAGGTGGCTGCCGGGATCGACTCCGGGGAGAGCTTCAACCAGGTCGCCCTGGCGGCGGCGACCTGGACGGCCCGGCGCCTGACCCGGCCGAACCGCAGCTACCTCCGGGACCTCCCCGCCGGGCCCAGGGACGTGGCGGAGGGGCTCGCCGTGTGCCACGGCGCCCCGGTGGACGAGGACCGGTACCTCTTCTCCGAGCGCGACGCGGCGGAGGTCTTCGCAGAGTGGGACGTCTCCGTGACCTTCTTCGGCCACACCCACGTGACGTCGCTCTTCGCCCGCGACGGAGGCCGGATCCTGGTGCGCCAGCTCGGCGGGGGGCGGGGGGAGGTGGAGCTCGATCCTGAGGCCCAGTACCTGGTCAACCCCGGGTCCATCGGCCAGCCCCGGGACGGCGACGCCCGGGCTTCCTACATGACCTACGACTCCACGCGGCGCCTGGTGCGCTGGTTCCGGGTGGAGTACCCCGTGGAGGACGCCCAGCGGCGGATCCGCAAGGCCGGGCTGCCGGACGTGCTGGCGGAGCGGCTGGCGGCCGGGATGTAAGCTCGGGCGGGCCTCCCGTCCGGGGACCAGCGCGCGCTCGGAGGTGCGGTGAACGCAGGGCGCGCGCTTCGGCTTCGCCTCGACGCGGAAGGTTCCTGGTGGCTCCGCCACTCGAAAGCGGTCTCGGCTCAGAGCTTGTGAATGAATCGCCCGCCGAGCTGGGAGTCAGGGGGTGGTT
>JBKHJP010000247.1:0-6651 GCA_046538065.1 Thermoanaerobaculia bacterium
CCCCCGGCCGGCGGCGGCCCGGCCCAGGCCCGCCAGGGGAGCGGCGGCCTCCGGCGCCAGCTCGGCGGCCCGGGCGAAGACCTCCTCCGCGGCGGCGAAGCGGTCGTCCAGGAGGAGGACCTCCCCCAGGCGGAGACGCGCCGCCCCGTCCTCCGGGCGGATCTCCAGGGCCCGGCGGAGGGCGTCGGCGGCGGCGGCCAGGTCGCCGGCCTCCTGCGCGGCGTAGCCTGCGTAGTAGTGCCAGGCGAAGCGTTCGGGTTCCAGGCGCCGGGCGTTGTCGAAGGCGGCCCGGGCCTGGGGCACGAGCTCGTAGGCGGCGAAGAGCTGGCCCAGGCGGCCGAAGGCGCCGGCGGCGGCGGCCGGCTCCGCGTCGCCGGCGAGCACCCGGTCCGCGATCTCCTGGGCGTCGGCCCGGGCGGCCCGGAGCTGGTCGAGGACTTCGGCCTCCGCCGTGGGCGGCGGCTCGGGCACGGCCACGAGCTCCGGAGCGCCCTCCCCGGCGGCGGACCCCGGGGCGACGGACGGGCGGTAGGCCGCGTAGCGGCGCCCCGGGGGGAGGCTCCGCCACGCCGTGACGCCGCCGTCCGGCCAGCGCACCGCGACCTCCCGGACGGACCCTGAATCCGCGCCCCCCTCCCCCAGGGCGAACCGGACTCGGGGGTCCGACGAGGCTGCGTAGCTCCCGTCCCGTGCCGCCCGGCGGAGCGTCGTTCCGCCGTCCGGCCGGACCAGGCGCACCTCGGCCCCGGACACGGGGCGCCCCAGGGCATTTACGGGAGAGACGCCGATCCAGCCGCCAGCCTCCCCCACCGGTCCGTCGTGAAGGCGGCTCCGGAGGAGGCGGGCCGGACCGGCGCTGTCGACGACCACGACGTCCGTGTCGCCGTCCTCGTCCAGGTCGCCGGCCAGAACGGCCCGGCCCACTCCCAGGTGCCGGGACGCGCTCCCCAGCCCCCCGCGTTCGTGGACGAACCGGAAGGCGCCGGGCTCACTCCGGTTCAGGAAGAGCTGGTCCCGCTGAGCCAGGGGGTAGGGGTCGCCGGCGGCGGCGCGGTCCGGCAGGGTCCGGACGGCCCCGTCAGCCACCAGCAGGTCCAGGCGCCCGTCGCCGTCGGCGTCCAGGGGGGCCACTCCGAAGCCGGTGACGGCCAGGCTGGGGCCTCCCAGGCCGGAGCCCGGCGTGGCGTCGGCGAACAGTCCGCCGCCCCGGTTCTCGTAGAGGGTGGAGGTCTCGCCGTCCAGGTGGGTGACGAACAGGTCCAGGTCGCCGTCACCGTCCAGGTCCTCCGCCACCACGCCCATGCCCGCCTCGGCCTCCCCCTGGCCGTTGACGGCGCACCCGGCGAGGAGGGCCTCGTCGGTGAACGCACCGGGCCGCTCCGGGTCGTTGCGCCACAGGTGGTTGGGCGTCTGGTCGTTGGCCACGTAGAGGTCCGGCAGAGCGTCGCCGTCCAGGTCCGCGGCCACCGCCCCCAGGGCCTTGCCCGGGGTTGCCTCCAGACCGGCGTCGGCGGTCGCGTCCTCGAACGTGCCGTCCCCGCGGTTGCGCAGCAGCCGGTCCGGAACCGCGTCGTACGCCGCCGGGGAGCAGTAGTCCCGGCCGCCGGAGGGGTTGAGGCAGGGCTTGTGCCCGGCCAGGGTGAACTCCAGGTAGTTGCCGACGAAGAGGTCCAGGTCACCGTCCCGGTCCATGTCGAAGAAGACCGCCGGCACGCTCCAGCGGTCGTCCCCGGCGCCGGCGTGGCGGGTGGCGTCCTCGAAGGTGCCGTCGCCCCGGTTGCGCAGCAGCCGGTTGGGCCCCCAGTTGGTCACGTACAGGTCCACGTGCCCGTCGCCGTCGTAGTCGCCCGCCGCCGCACCCATGCCGTAGCCGCCGGAGGGGATGCCCGCCTCGGCCGTGACGTCCACGAAGCGGGCGCGGAGCCGGCCGTCCGGAAGCGTCTCCAGGTCGTTGCGGTACAGCCGGTCGGTGAGGGGCGGCCCGTGGGGTGGCGGCACGAGGGGCGGCCGGCCGTCGTCGAAGGAGGCCCCCTGGACCAGGTAGAGGTCCAGGTCCCCGTCGCCGTCGTAGTCGAACAGGGCCCCGCCGCCCCCCATGTTCTCCACCATGTAGAGCGCGCCGGTCATGCCGTTGAAGTGGACGAAGTCCAGGCCCGATTCCTCGGTGGCGTCGGTGAAGAGACCCCGGGCCGGCGCCTGGGCGGCCCCCGATCCAAGCGAGGCCCCGAGAGAGGCCCCGAGCGGGACCCCGAGCGAGCCCCCGACCGAGCCAAAAACCGCCGCGGCGAGCAGGACGCCGGCCCGGTTCGACCGGAGCAGGTGAGGGCTCGTGTCGCTCAGATCTTCGAGGCTCATGACCGCCGGGCTCCCGATCCCCGTGGGTCGAGGTGCGCAGGAATCGCCGAGATCTTACCGCTCGCTCCTGCGGTCGCCGCAAGGGGCTCGGCGGGAGCGCAAAGGGGTCAATCCTTGACCATTCGCGCCAACCATTGACCCGGTGGACTGCCGAGTCTTGGTCAAGTGCTGACCCGCCACCCGGGCGACCGCGAACCGAGCCCTGGCGTAAGCCCCTTGGAATCAGTAGGTTGCTTGATACTTCACATCCGCTGATAGACTTGGTACAGAAAATGCGAATAGGTGAAGTCGAAGCGGCCGACCGAAACCGGGACGGGAGTCCCCGGGGCTCTTCGGGTCGCGAGCGGATTCCTTCGGGCCGGCGGTCGGCCTGAATCGAGAACCTCTCGATGGGAAGGAGAACCGTCATGACCCGGAAGGTACCCGTCATCCTGTTGTCGCTCCTGATCGCGGCAGCCGTGGGCCTGGCCCCGGCGCCTGCGGAGGCCCAGCCGGAGGAGCTCGCGCTCCGCGGCCTGGACCGCCAGCTCTACGAGCTCGGGGAAACCATCCCCGGCTTCGGCGGCCTGTTCTTCGACCAGCAGGGCCGCCTCAACGTCTACCTGACCGATCCCGCCGTGGGAGCCGCCCTCCAGCGGCTCGATCCGGACATCGAGATCCGGCAGGCGGACTTCGAGATCCGTGAGCTCGCCCAATGGCGGGCGGGGCTGCGTCCGGTGCTGAGCGATCCGGACGTCGTCTTCGTCGACCTCGACGAGAGCGCGAACCGGATCCGGATCGGCGTGAGCTCCCAGGTCCCCGCCGAATCGGTGCAGGCGATCCGCCGCCACATGGCGAGCACCGACGTGCCGGGACCCGCGGTGGTCCTGGAGACGGCGGATCCCATCCACTTCGTCACCACCCTGCAGGAGCGGGTCCGGCCGGTGCCGGGGAGCATGCAGATCAACTTCAGCAACTTCCTGTGCACCCTGACGTTCAACGCGGACCGCGACGGCGTCTTCGGCCACGTGATGAACTCCCACTGCACCGACAAGCAGGGGGGCGTGGAGGACACGGAGTACTTCCAGCCCACGGAGAGCGTGGACCCCACCCGGATCTCGGTGGAGATCGCCGATCCCGAGTACTTCCGGGGCGGCGAGTGCCCGCGGGGCCGCAAGTGCCGCTTCAGCGACAGCGCCTTCGCCGACTACGACTCCGACTCCACGGGCGAGTTCGGCACGATCGCCCGGACCGAGTTCCGGGACCCCCTGGAGGGTTCTCTCACCATCGACTCCAACGACCCCCGCTTCGACATCGCCGCGGAGGACCTGAGCGATACGCTCCCCGACGGCACGGAGCTGAACAAGGTCGGCCGGACGACCGGCTGGACCTTCGGTGACGTGGACGGCTCCTGCGTGGACGTCAACGTGGCCCAGTCGAACATCACCCTGCTCTGCCAGACGATCGTCAACGCCGGCGTGGGCGGCGGTGACAGCGGCTCGCCGGTCTTCGCCTGGGACGGCGGGAGCGACGTGACGCTGAACGGCATCCTCTGGGGCGGCAACAGCGAAGGGACGCTGTTCGTCTTCAGCCCGCTCTCCGCCATCGAGCAGGAGCTGGGCGAGCTGACCACCCACTGAGCCTCCACTTCGACCCAGGCTCGAAGTCCCCGGCCCCGGCGGGGCGAACGCCCCCCGGGGTCGGGCCTTTTTCCCCTTCCTACCGGCGAGCCCGGACCCCCTCCCGAGCTGACGGTCCTGGCGACAGGGCCGGGAGCCACCGCTGGACCGGCTGATCGCCGAGATCTGCTTCGACCGGGAAGACCCCTGGCGCGGGCTCCTGCCCGCAACCCAAGGGTGTAGGGGCGAAGCTTGCCTCCGCCCGGGTGCGAAACCCCGCTGCTCGCAGAGGCCCGGGAGGAGACAAGCTCCTCCCATTGCCCTCCCCCTCCCCGGGAGGAGACAAGCTCCTCCCATTGCCCTCCCCCTCCCCGGGAGGAGGCAAGCTCCTCCCCTACACCCGGCCCGGACGTGCGGGCGTCCACACCCCGGGAGGAGGCAAGCTCCTCCCATTGCCCTCCCCCTCCCCGGGAGGAGGCAAGCTCCTCCCCTACACCCGGCCCGGACGTGCGGGCGTCCACGCCCCGGGAGGAGGCAAGCTCCTCCCCTCCACGCCTCCGTGGAGAGTTCGCCCGGCACAGGGATTCGGCGCGTCACACGACGAGCCTCCCGAGTCGTAGATCAGGGGTAGTTCGAGGGATCCAGCAGCCTCCGCACGGTCGAGATCCGGTCCACTGGCATGCCCACGGCGTCGGAATGGCGCCGGACGGCCTCCTCGTCCGGCGCGACGTAGATGCAGTAGACCTTGTCGTCGGTCACGAAGGTGTGGAGCCACTGGACCTTCGAGCCCAGCGGGCCGAGGGCGTCGAGCGCCTTGGCCGCGGCTTCGCGCAGCTCGTGCTCGCTGAGCTTGCCGGCGCCGGGGATTTCGCGTTCCACCACGTAACGGGGCATGGAGACCTCCTCCCCTTGACTGTACCCCCGGTGGGCCGTTGTGGGCTTTCCCGGTGCGGAAAGGACGGTACTCGCACGATCCTGAATCCCTGCTGGCAGGAGGACGCTGACTGCTCCGATGACTCGGACCCCGAAGCGTTCGGCAAGGAGGTCGCTCCCTGGTGGCTGGCAACCGACGAGCCCTGCGACCAGATCACGAGGGTCTGGTGCGTCGAGGACCTGTGAGGGGATGGGGCCCGCCCTACGATTCCTCCCGTCCCGACTTCACCCGCTCGCGGAGCTCCCGGAACCGTTCCAGGCGCTCCGCGAGCTCCGCCTCGAAGCCGCGCTCCCTGGGGCGGTAGAACCGCTCACCTTCCAGGGCGTCCGGCAGGCAGTCGATCCCGCCCACCCCCTCCTCCACGTCGTGGGCGTAGACGTAGCCGGCGCCGTAGCCCTCGTCCTTCATCAGCCGGGTGGGAGCGTTGCGGATGACCTTGGGCACGGGATCGGCGGGGCGCTCCTCCACCGTGCGCCGGGCCCGGCCGTAGCCGGCGTAGAGGGCGTTGCTCTTGGGCGCCAGGGCCAGGTAGAGGCACGCCTGCGCCAGGGCGAGCTCGCCTTCCGGGCTCCCCAGGCGGCGGTAGGCGTCCCAGCCGGCCAGGGCCTGGGGGAGGGCCTGCGGATCCGCCAGGCCCACGTCCTCGCTGGCGAACCGGACCATGCGGCGGGCCAGGTAGAGGGGGTCCTCGCCGGCGGCGAGCATGCGGGCGAGCCAGTAGAGGGCGGCGTCGGCGTCGCTCTCCCGGAGCGACTTGTGGAGCGCCGAGATCAGGTTGAAGTGCTCCTCGCCCGACTTGTCGTAGAGGAGCGTCTTGCGCCGCTCGACCCGCCGGACGGCGTCCGTGTCCAGGCGGGCCGGCGAGCGGTCGGCGGCGTCCGCCGCGGCGAGCTCGAGGAGGCTCAGGCCCCGCCGGGCGTCGCCGGAGGCGAGCTGGGCGATGGCGGCCAGGGCCTCCGGGTCCGCCTCCAGGCCCCCCTCCTGGACGAGCTGCCCCAGGCCCCGCTCCCGGTCCTCCAGGGCCCGGCGGAGGAGCATCTCCAGGGCCTCCGGGGCGAGGGGCTCCAGGACCACCACCCGGCACCGGGACAGGAGCGCGCCGTTGAGCTCGAAGGACGGGTTCTCGGTGGTGGCCCCCACCAGGACGATGTCGCCCCGCTCCACGTAGGGCAGGAAGGCGTCCTGCTGGGCGCGGTTGAAGCGGTGGATCTCGTCGACGAAGAGGAGCGTCCGGCGGCCCCCGCCCGGGGCGCTCCGGCGCATGCGGGCAGCCGTCGTCATGACCTCCCGGACCTCCTTGATGCCGGAGGTGACGGCGGAGAACGGCACGAACCGGAGGTCGGTCCGCTCGGCGAGGATCCGGGCCAGGGTGGTCTTGCCGGTGCCGGGGGGACCCCAGAAGACCAGCGACGGGACCCGCCCCTCCTCCACCGCCCGGCGCAGGAACGCACCCTCGCCGACCACCGAGTCCTGGCCCACGACCTCGTCCAGGGTGCGGGGCCGCATCCGTTCGGCGAGGGGGGTGCCCTCCACCGGGGAATCTTCGGCGCGGCCGGGGGAACGTTCAGGAGGGAGCTGGTCGTCGAAGAGGCTCATGGCGGCTGGCCTGACGGCGGGCGGACGCAAGGTCCGCCCCTACACGCCATCGAACGTCTCCCGGGGACACCGTGCAGGGGAGGAGCTCGCCTCCTCCCAGGGGCGAAAACAACGTCCGCCCCTACACGCCATCGAACGTCTCCCGGGGACACCGTGCAGGGGAGGAGC
>JBKHJP010000248.1:0-6645 GCA_046538065.1 Thermoanaerobaculia bacterium
GCTGGACCCAGGGCGCCGACACGTGCACCACCGGCTCGTTCGTTCAGGGCTCGCCCGACGAGGTGGTCAACGACGGGGTGACGACCCAGGTGGCTGGCGGCGACGGCTCGGCCAACGCCTTCTTCACCCAGCCCAACACCGGGGGGGCCGGTACGGACGACGTGGACGACGGCACCTGCGAGGCCCTCTCCCCGGAAGTGGACGCCAGCGCCGAGTCCGCGGTGGAGGTGAGCCTGTCGTACTTCCACGGCCAGCGCGACGCCGGGGACGACCCCTCGGACGGCTTCTCCATCGAGGTGCTGGACGACGGCGTCGTGGTGGGCACCCTGGCGTCGGTGGGCGACGAGACGCACCAGGCCGCCTGGACCCCGGCGTCGCTGACCGTCGACGACCCGGGCACCGTCCAGGTCCGCGTGCGCGCCACCGACGGGCCCGACGCAGGCGACCTGGTGGAGGCCGGCGTGGACAACGTGCGGATCTGCCCGGCCGAGCCCGCCGGCTGCACCGTGGACGACGACTTCGAGGACGGCGCCTCCGGCTGGTTCAACGACGGCGCCTCGACCTGCTCGACCGGCTCGTACGTCCTGGCGACGCCCACGGAGGTCTCCAACGGCGGAGTGATCACCCAGGTGGGCGGCGACCACACCAGCGGCGCGGGCGACGCCATCTTCACGGCGACCAACAGCTCCGCCGGCGTGGACGACGTGGACGGCGGCAACTGCATCCTGGGCTCGCCGACGTGGAGCGTGGCCGAGGACTCGACCCTCTCGGTCTGGTACTTCCACGGCCAGCGCGACGCCGGCGACGACCCGTCGGGCGACTTCTTCCGGCTCGAGGTCTCCACCGACGGCGGATCGAGCTGGTCCACCGTGGCGTCCAACGGCGACTCGACGTCGAACGCCGCGTGGACCAACGCCACGGCCTCGATCCCGGCGGGCTCCGACGCCCAGCTCCGGGTCCAGTGCTCCGACGGCTCCGAGGCCGGCGACCTGGTGGAGTGCGGCATCGACGACCTGTCGATCTGCCCGAACTGACCGGTCCGCCGAGCGTCACGGGACGGACCCGGTGGGGGGCACTCCACCGGGTCCGTCGCCCCCGGGGCGGGGCGGGGGCGGGCTCGCAGGCCCACCTCCCGGTGGAGGTTGACCCGGAACCACCGCCGGTGGGGGCAGAGCCTCCCCGGCGTTGGCCGCTTCTTGTGATCCCCCTGGGTCGCGAAGCTGGCAAAGTCGAGGACCCGCCAGAGTTCGCAGGGCGAGTCAGCGCCGACCGATCCAGTACCTTGGTCGCTGCTTGTGGTGGGCGATGGCGAGCACGCGGAGGTCACCACCGGGCAGCGGCCGGTAGAGGATCGAGTACGGGAACCGCGGGAGGACGAATCGGTGGACGGGGCCGTGGATCCGAGGCGCAAGGTGCGGATACCGAGTGAGCAGGGAGAGCGCGTTCCACACCTCGTCGAGAAACTCGGTGCCGAGGTCCTCAGAGCGGGCGTCGTAATGGTCCGCCGCCTCGTGGAGCTCCCGCTCTGCGAGGCGGTTGAAGATCGCCCGGCTCATCTACGAGCGGTCTCGATCCGGCGAAACACTTCCTCTGCCGGAACGCCTGCCTCCTCGTCTCGGTCCATGGCCAGATCCCTACGCTCCGCCTCCTCGGCCCATTCCCGGGCGATCGCGGCGTCCAGCCTGGAGGGCTCCTCGAAGCTCCGCAAGAGCCGTTGGATCAGGTGGATACGCGCCTCTTCCGGCAGCTCCAAAGCTTCGGCCTCCAACTGGTCGAGTGCTCTGCCCATGGCTTTGCCTCCTGAAGCCGAGGATACCAGGGGCCCAAGTTGGCCGCGGGCCGGGGCTTCTCCACGCCGTCGAGGTTGGCTGCCTCGCCGGCAGCCAGCTCGCCTACACGGTGATCCTCACCAATGCGAGCGCCAAACGGCTCGATCCCGGGCCGTGGCACGGTGGTGATCACCATCCAGGCGGTGATCGACGCCGGAGCAGGCACGGTGATCCCGTCCTCCGAGCCCGGCCCGTCCCCCGGAGGACTTCGTCGTAGGAGCGGCTCCTCCTCAGTACGCTTCCAGGTAGCGCTCCCGCTCCCAGGGGTGGACGTGGGAGATGTAGTCGGCCCACTCCTGGCGCTTGGCCCGGAGGAAGTTCTCCAGGATATGGCCGCCCAGGGCGTCCTTGACCACCGCGTCGCGCTCCAGGTTGTCCAGGGCCTCGGAGAGGTTGGCCGGGAGCTGCTTGATCTTCAGGCGCCGCTTCTGGCGCTCGCTCATGGCGAAGATGTTCCGGTTGATGGGCTCGCCGGGGTCGGTCCCCTTCTCCACGCCGTCGAGCCCGGCGGCGAGGGTGACCGCCAGGGCCAGGTACGGGTTGCAGGCCGGGTCCGGCACCCGGATCTCGCAGCGGGTGGACATGCCGCGCCGCGCCGGCACCCGGAGCAACGGTGAGCGGTTCTTCTCCGACCAGGCGACGTTGATGGGCGCCTCGAAACCCGGAACCAGGCGCTTGTAGGAGTTGACCAGCGGGTTGGTGATGGCCACGAAGGCCCGGGCATGCTCCAGCAGGCCGCCGATGTAGTGCATCGCCACCTGGGAGAGCTGGCGCGGTGCGGGCGGATCGAAGAAGGCGTTCTCCCCGCCGGTGGTGAGGAGGCTCTGGTGGATGTGCATGCCGGAGCCGTTGACCCCGAAGATCGGCTTGGGCATGAACGTGGCATGGAGGCCCCGGTCCATGGCCACCTTCTTGACCACGAACCGGAAGGTGGAGACGTTGTCGGCGCACTCCACCGCCTCGGAGTACTTGAAGTCGATCTCGTGCTGGCCCGGCGCCACCTCGTGGTGGGCGGCCTCGACCTCGAAGCCCATCTGCTCGAGCATCATGACGATGTCCCGGCGGGCCTCCTCGCCCTTGTCCACCGGCGTCAGGTCGAAGTACCCGCCGACGTCGTGGGTCTCGGTGAGGACCTCCCCGTCCCCGTCGGTCTGGAAGAGGAAGAACTCCGCCTCCGGGCCGGCCGCCATCTTGTACCCCATGCGGGCCGCCCGCTCCACCTGGCGCTTGAGCGCCGTTCGCGGGCACCCGGGGAAGTCGGAACCGTCCGGGAGCTTGACGTCGCAGATCAGCCGTGCCACCCGGGAGCCGTCGGGGTTCTTCCACGGGTTGACGCGGAACGTGGACAGCTCCGGGTGGAGCAACATGTCCGACTCTTCGATCCGGGTGAATCCTTCGATGGACGAGCCGTCGAACATGATCTGGCCGTCCAGGGCCTTCTCGAACTGGCTGCGGGGGATCTCGACGTTCTTGAGCACCCCCATGATGTCGGTGAACTCGAGGCGCATGAAGTGGACGGCCTCTTCGTCGGCGGTCTTCAGAATGTCGTTGACGTTCATCTGGTCTCCAATCCTTGCGGTTTCGCCGAGTCTATGGTGTCATTCCGCAAAAAGCAAGCGTTATCGTCCAGGTTCTGGCGTCGAGAAGTGACGGTTCGGCCGATCTTTGCCGTCAATCGCGCCGACCCCGGGGCGAACGCCGTGCTAGCCTGCCCTCCAGGGCCGCCGGCGGCGGGGCCGTCCGCACGGGTGGCGCCCCGGATGAACCGGCCGTGCCGGGGCCGCGTATCGATGGTCCGAACGGAGGCTGCCCATGAGCGACGCGACCGTGACACGACCGATGGATCCACGACCCGACCCGGCCGCCGGAGGCGAGAGCGCCGGCCGCCCTTCCCGGTGGCGAACCGTCCTCGCCGTCCTGGGGGCCGTGGCCGTGGTGATCGCCCTGTTCTTCGCCGGACGCCAGCTCGGGGGCTACGTCGAGGCCTTCGAAGCCTGGGTCGACGGCCTCGGCGCCTGGGCGCCCCTGGCCTTCATCCTGGGCTACGCCGTGGCCACCGTCGCCTTCGCGCCGGGCTCGCTCCTCACCCTGGCCTCCGGAGCCCTGTTCGGGCTGGCGAAGGGCACCGTCTACGCCTGGACCGGCGCCACCCTGGGAGCCTCGGCGGCCTTCCTGATCGCCCGCTACGGCGCCCGGGGCTGGGTGGAGCGCAAGCTCGAGGGCAAGCCGCGGTTCCAGAAGCTGGACCACTCCATCGGCCGGGACGGCGGCAAGATCGTGGCCCTGCTGCGCCTGGCCCCGATCTTCCCCTTCGTCCTCCTGAACTACGCCCTGGGGCTGACGAAGGTCCGGTTCCTGCACTACGTGGTGGCGTCGCTGGCGATGGTGCCGGGGACCCTGCTCTACGTCTACTACGGGCACGTGGGGCGCGAGGCGCTGGCGGGGGGCAAGACGGTGTGGGACTGGCTCCTCCTGGGCCTGGGGCTGGTGGCCGTCCTGGCGGTGACCGTGATGATCACCCGCAAGGCCCAGCGGGCCCTGGCGCGGGAGACCGAGCTGGAGCCCGAGGAGGTGGAGGCCCCCCATGCGTGATGCGGCGACCGAAACCCCACCCCGCAAGGCCCCGGGCGTAGCCGCCCCGGAGGCGGAGCTCCCCATCCGGCCGGCGGACGAGCACAACCGCGAGCTGGTCGCCAACGTCCACCCGCAGGACTGGCGCAACCCGGAGCCGGCGGACCGCTACCACCTGGTGGTGGTGGGCGCCGGCACCGCGGGCCTGGTGACCGCCGCCGGCGCCGCCGGGCTGGGCGCCCGGGTCGCCCTGGTGGAGCGCCATCTCATGGGCGGCGACTGCCTGAACGTGGGGTGCGTGCCGTCCAAGGGGATCATCCGGGCGGCCCGGTCGTGGCACGAGGCCCGGCACGCCGCCCGGCGCTTCGGCGGCCCGGAGGTGGCGGGCGACGGCGACTTCGCCGCCGCCATGGAGCGGATGCGCCGCCTGCGCGCCGGGATCTCCCACCACGACAGCGCCGAGCGGTTCCAGGGCCTGGGCGTGGACGTCTTCCTGAGCGAGCGGGGCGGGCAGTTCGTGGCCTCCGACGCCCTGGAGGTGGACGGCACGAGGCTGCGCTTCCGCAAGGCGGTCGTCGCCACCGGCGGCCGGGCGGCGGTGCCCCCCATCGAGGGCCTGGCAGAGGCCGGCTACCTGACCAACGACACCCTCTTCGAGCTCGAGGAGCTCCCCCGGAGCCTCGCGGTCCTGGGGGGCGGCCCCATCGGCTGCGAGATGGCCCAGACCTTCGCCCGCTTCGGCTCCCAGGTGACCGTGCTCGACATGGCGGAGCACGTCCTCCCCAGGGAGGACGCCGACGCCGCCGAGATCGTCCAGGACTCCATGGCCCGCGACGGCGTCGCCTTCGAGCTGGGGGTCCAGGTCCGCTCGGTGGAGCGGCGTGGCGGCGAGGCGGTGATCCGCTTCGAGCGGCCGGACGGGGGGAGCGGCGAGGTCGCCTGCGACCACCTGCTCCTCTCCGTGGGACGGAGCCCCAACGTGGAGGGGCTGGGCCTGGAGGCGGCGGGGGTCGAGTACTCGAAGCAGGGTGTCCAGGTGGACGACCGCCTCCGGACGACCAACCCGCGGATCTACGCCGCCGGCGACGTGGCATCGAAGTACCAGTTCACCCACGTGGCCGACGCCCTGGCCCGGATCGCCATCCAGAACGCCCTGTTCTTCGGCCGGGCCCGGGCGAGCGACCTGGTGGTGCCGTGGTGCACCTACACCAGCCCCGAGGTGGCCCACGTGGGGCTCTCCGCCCACGAGGCCGAGGGCCAGGGGCGGCCCGTGGAGACCCTGACGGTCCCGCTGGCGGAGCTGGACCGGGCGATCCTCGACGGCGAGGACGAGGGCTTCCTCCGGGTCCACCTGGAGAAGGGCAAGGACCGCCTGGTGGGAGCCACACTGGTGGCCTCCCACGCCGGGGACATGCTGGGCGAGCTCTGCCTGGCGATCTCGGAGGGCGTGGGCCTGGGGAGGATCGCCGGGGTGATCCACCCCTACCCCACCCAGGGGGAGGCGGTAAAGAAGGCCGCCGACACCTGGCGCCGGGGCAAGCTCACGCCGTTCGTCAAGCGGGTCTTCGACTGGCGCTTCCGGGTCATGACCCGGCTCGGCTTCTGAGACCCGGACCGTGCCGTGAGCGGGTCCCGTTGGCCCCACGCGGCGGCACGCCAGGCGACTCCAGGCCTCGCGGTGGCAGGGCACCCGGCGGTGCGGAGTCGCCCGGGCCGGCGGCAGGGCACCGCAGCCGGCCAGAGGGCTTCGGGGCCGGCGCCGGAGCGGAATGCCCCGGACCCTGCCCGGGGGTGGACCCCGCTCCGAAGGCCCCCGCCCAGGCCCCTCGACTCCGCTCGGGGCGACAAAAGAACCACTCGGGGCGACAAGAAGAAGCGCTCGGGGCAACAAGGAGACGCGCTCCAGGCGAGGAACAGAGTTCCTCCAGGCGAGGAGAAAAACGGCGCGGCGCGAACACTACGAGACGCTCCGGAGTCCACCGGTCTCCCGAGGCGCATTCTCAGGCCCAAGGAGGTCCCGGACAGGCCCGCCGCCCAGAGTCCTCGGGGCCGAGAGCCCCGGGTGTACCCGCGGGGCGGGGGGAGGGCAGGGGCCGGGGATTCCGAGCCGGCGGCGGCAGCCGCGCCCGCCGATCGAGGCCGGGTGGACGAACCCCGCGCCGGAGCCCACGGCGGAGCGGGCCCCGCCGGACCCACGCGGCGGCACGCCGGGCGACTCCAGGCCTCGCGGTGGCAGGGCACCCGG
>JBKHJP010000249.1:0-6638 GCA_046538065.1 Thermoanaerobaculia bacterium
CGGGCTGGTCGGACGGTTTTCCGCAGGGCCCGCGCCTCGGCTCGGCCCTCCCGCGGCCTTGCGGGTATCCGTGACGCCTGTGGCCCGGGTCGGGCCTCGACGTCCTCCGCCCGCCGCGCCCCCGGCCTCCTCCTCCCCCCGGGACGCCGCACCGGGGAACGGGCGATCTCCTGCCGTAGGGTGCGACCCTGTCGCACCGGGCGCTCCCGTCTTTGTCGCCCCGAGCGGTCCCCCCTTGTCGCCCCGAGCGGAGTCGAGGGGCCTGGGAGGGGGCCGGAGCGGGTCCAGAGCCTCCCCCGCCCAGGTTCCTCGACTCCGCTTCGCTCCGCTCCCTTCGACTCGCTACGCTCGCTCAGGGCGGTGCGGAACGACAAGGGGCCCGGTGCACCCTCTACAGGTACCCCAGGCTCCTCAGGCGCTCCAGCTCCTCGGCCGAGAGGTCGTCCGTCGAGGCCGCCTCGAGCTTGTGTGCCTCCACCCAGGTGCGCCAGCCGGCGAGGGTCTCCGAGAGCTCGGCGACCACGCCCGGGTGCTCGGCGGCCACGTCGTGGAGGCTCAACGGGTCCGCGGCTCGGTCGTAGAGCTCCCACTCGGGCACGCCCTCCGGCGGGTCCGGGTTGCGGATCAGGCGCCAGCGATCCGTGAGGACCGCCCAGGAGTTCGGGAGCGTCCCCGGCGGGAAGCCCCGGTCGATCCCCTCCGCCGTCCGCTCGGAGAAGACCGGCTCCACCCGGAAGCCGTGGTGCGACGGCGGCTCGCCGGCGGCCGTCGCCCGGACCAGGGGCAGGAGGTCGCGCCCCTGGGCCGACTCCGGGCGCTCCAGCCCAGCCAGGGCCAGGAGCGTCGGGTGCACGTCCACCAGCTCCACCGGCGGCTCCACCACCACCCCGGACGGCACGAACCCCGGCCCCCAGAGGACGAAGGGCACGTCCGTCTGGTGGCCGTAGAGGTTCTGGCCGTGCCAGTTGAGGCCGTGCTCGAAGAACTCCTCCCCGTGGTCGGAGACGAAGGCGACGACCACCCGCTCCGTCAGCCCCAGGTGCTCCAGGCGGTCCACGAGCCGAAGCATCTCGGCGTCCAGGCCGCGGATCGAGCCGTCGTACCACCCCGTCCGGTGCTCCCGCCACCACTCCGGATCGACGCCGGTGCGTTCCAGGTCGGCGAGCGTCGGCTGGCCGAACTGCCGGAAGAAGTCGTGCTCGATCTCCGGCCGGATGCGCTCCAGCTCCTCGTCGTGGCGGGCCTTGCTCCCGGGCTCGGTCCACAGGTGGGCGTAGCGCCCCATGGGCTCGTACGGGCTGTGGGGGTCGCCGGTGTGCATCACCACCAGGAAGGGGTCCTCCCGGTGGCGCTCCACGAACTCCAGGATCTTGTCCATGAAGAAGCGGCCCGTCTTGGTGTCGCTCGTTCCCTCCGGCAGGTCCACCGAGCCGCCCTCGTAGAGCGTCTCCACGCCCTGGTGGAGGTTGGTGAGCTGTCCGGTGAAGGGCCAGGCGGAGGTGCCGATGGTGGCGTAGCCGGCCTCGCGGAAGGCCTCGGCCAGGGTGGTGGCGGAGGCGGGCAGCCGGTCGGTGAAGGTGGCCACGCGGTGGGAGGTGGGGTAGACGCCGGAGAGGATCGACGGCACCGAGACCTTGGTCCAGACCGCCTGGGCCACCGTGTCGTCGAAGCGCACCCCCTCGTCGGCCAGGCGGGTGAGGGTGGGCGCCGTCTCCCGCTCGTAGCCCCAGGCGTCCAGGTGGTCCCTGCGCAGGGTGTCGGCGATCACCAGGATCACGCCCTGGGGTGCCGCCGGGTCGGGGCCGGCGGGGCCCACGCCCCGGGCCCGGAGCGCCCCGGTGCCCCAGAGCCCCACCGTCCCCGGGCTCTCGGAGGCGACCCGCAAGCGGAGCTCCACCTCCCGCCCCGCCCACCGGCCGAGGTCGACGCGTTCGTCCTCCCACTGCTCCGGCCGGGTCACCGTGCGCCGGACGACCCGCTCCGGCTCGCCGTCGCCTTCGGCGATCTCCAGCTCGAAGCGGGTGGGGGCGTCCTGGGGCGTGCCCACGGCCAAGTCCAGGACGGGCCGGCCGGCGGGGACCCGGACCGGGATGCGGAGCGTCTCCCCCGGGCGGCTCACCAGGGTCTCCCGCCAGACGTCCCCCAGGCCGTGCCAGCCCAGGCCCGAGGGGACCGAGGCCAGGTGCTCCCGGTGGAAGACCAGGCGGACCGACTCCAGGGTGAACTCGGCGCCGGGCCGGTCCGAGGGGCGGAGCACCACCCGGCGGATCTCCCGGGAGGCGAAGGGGCCCAGGGTGAAGCTCTTCGCCATCTCGATCCGGTAGGTCCGGACCTCGTCACCGGGGACCAGGGGCGTGGAGAGGGCCAGGGGTGCATCGCCGGCGAAGGCCTCCGCCGGGGGACCCTCCTCCCCGAGGGCCGCCATCTCCAGGCTTTCCCCGTCGGAGACCCGCATCCGGACCTCGATGGAGTGGAGGCGGTCGCCGTCGCCCAGGGCCGCCGGGGCGGTGAGCTCGATCACCGGCCGGGGCATCTGGACCGTGCCGGTGAGGCCCGCCTCGCCGGTCGAGGCGCCGGTCACCCCGACGGGTGCCCGCCAGGCCCAGCCGTCTTCCAGGGCGGCCAGGGTCCACTCGGAGCGCTCGGGCTCGACCACCTCCACCTGGTCGGCGACCATCTCCTCGCTGAAGACGTCGGAGAGGCGCACGACGGAGGCGGCGCCGTCCGCTGCGGGGTCCGGGGAGCAGGCGGTGGCGAGGAGGAGCGGGAGCAGGAGCAGGGGGGTGGCTGCCAGCGGGGCCGGCAGCGGGAACGCCCGCCGCACGGCGGGCAGGGCGCGCTGAGGGGTCGGTCGCATGGAACCTCCAGGGGAAAGGGTCTGCGGACCAGGTTCGTGTCGGGGCTCGGAATGGACCGCGGCATTGTAAGGGAGGTCGGTGCCCGGAGCGCTTCGACGGGCGGTTGAAGGTCTCCGGGACGGGGGGGAGGGGGGCGGAGCGGGGGCGGGCGCGCGCGCCCTCCAGCACGGCTCGGCCTGGTCGGACTGCCCGCGTCAGGGCCTCGCCTCGCACGGCCCGCGCCCGGAACGTCGGTTCACTCCGGAAAGTTCATTCCCCTGCGCGGGCCGAGAGGCTTCCGGGCGCGCGCCCCGCCCCCGCTCCGCCCTTCACCGTTCGGTGGCTCCACGCGGCCGGGCGCGTCGTGGTGTCCCGGGGCCGTATTGGCCGCGCCAGCTCGCGCCGGGGCAGCTGGACTGGCAGCATGGCTGCGGCGAAGCGAGGTCCGGGCACTCCACCGTCGAGAGCCGTGGGAGGCCGGTCGAGCGGAGGGTGCGACCCTGGTCTGGCCCGAGCGGAGCCGAGGGGTCGCACCGCCAGGGGAATCCACACCTCCCTCCGGTGCGATGAGATCGCACCCTACGCTCCTTTCTGAGCGCCTATAATCCGCCGGAGCCCTGCTTTGCCGAGCCCCGTGTTGGAAGAGGCCAGCCGATGACCCGGCGCCTGCGCATCGTTCCGTCCCATCTCAGCCCCGGGGAGCGGCGCGTCTACGTGGGGGTGGCGGTCTTTTTCGTGGCGCTCTTCGTGGCCCTGATCTGGCCGGTGTATCCGCTCTTCTCCGGGCTCCGGCCGCTGGTTCTGGGGGTGCCTCTGTCGCTGGCCTACGTGGTGGCGCTGCTGCTCCTGGGGTTCGGGGTGCTCCTGGGGCTGTTCGTCTGGGAGGGGCGGCGGCTGGACCGGGATGGGCGCCGGCTCGAGCCTGAAGCCCCCCGGCGGACCCGGGCGGAGGGTGTGGCGAGTGCCGGAGGGGCCACCGTCGGCGGCCGTGAGGACCGGGGGGACGGGCCGGGTCGCCCGCGGGCCGGTGGGGAGCCGGACTGATGCCGGACTGGGTCGTCGTCTTCGGGGTGTCGGTGGGGTACCTGGTGCTGTCCCTCGCCGTGGGGTGGTTCTCCGGCGGCCGGGTGGGGCGGACGACCGAGGGCTACGTCGCCGGGGACCGGACCCTGGGGTTCCTGGTCCTCTACTTCATCCTGGGGGCGTCGATCTTTTCCGCCTTCGCCTTCCTGGGCGGGCCGGGGTGGGCCTACTCCCGGGGGGCGGCGGCCTTCTACATCCTGGCCTACGGCGCGGTGGGCCTGGCGCCCTGGTACTTCTTCGGCCCCCGGGTGGCGCGGCTGGGGCGGCGGTTCGGCTACGTCACCCAGGCGGAGCTCTTCGCCCACCGGTTCCGGAGCCGCGGGCTCTCGGCGATCCTGGCCCTCGTCTCGGTGGCGGCGTTCCTGCCGTACCTGACCCTCCAGATGGAGGGGGCGGGCTACGTCTTCGACGTGGTGACGGAAGGGCGCGTGCCGCCCTGGGCCGGAGCCGCCATCGCCTACGGGGTGGTCCTGGCCTACGTCTTCCGGAGCGGCGTGATGGGGGTGGGGTGGACGAACACCTTCCAGGGGATGTTCATGATGGCCCTGGCGTGGGGGCTGGGGCTCTACCTGCCGTGGAAGCTCTACGGCGGGGTGGGGGCGATGTTCGAGGCCATCGCCGTGACGGCGCCGGAGATGCTGAGCGCCCCGGGGCTCGACGCCTCCGGCGTGCCGTGGACCTGGGGCGGCTACTCCAGCGCTGTCGCCATCTCGGTCCTGGGTTTTTCCCTCTGGCCGCACTACTTCATGAAGATCTACACGGCCCGGGACGAGCGGACCCTCAAGCAGAGCGTGGTGTTCTACCCGACGTTCCTGATCTTCCTGGTGCCGATCCTCTTCATCGGCTTCTCCGGCGTGGTGGCCTTCCCCGGGGTGGAGCCGGCGGACGCCATCCTGCCGACGGTGATCACCTCCCTGGGGCTTCCGGCCTTCGTCGTTGGGCTCTTCTGCGCCGGGGCCCTCGCCGCCTCCATGTCCACCGGGGACGCCCTCCTCCATGCGGCGGCCTCCGTTCTGGTCAAGGACCTCTACGCCCCCTTCGCCCGCCAGGAGCCCTCGGACGCCGCCGAGCGCCGGCTGATCCGGGTGCTGGTGGTCGTGGTGGGGGGCCTCGCCTACTGGGTCTCCATGCTCTCGGACGTTTCGCTGGTCTACCTGTTGCTGCTCTCCTACGGCGCCATCGCCCAGCTCTTCCCGTTGCTGCTCGCCACCTTCTTCTGGCCTCGGGCGACCCCGCAAGGCGCCATCGCCGGCCTCCTCGCCGGCTGCGCCGTGACCGTCGCCTGGAACCTGGCCCCCCAGCTTCAGTGGCAGCAGATCCACCCCGGCGTCTGGGGCGTCGCCGCCAACGCCCTCACCCTCGTCGCCGTCTCCCTCCTCACCCGTCCCATGGACGAGGAGCACGTGGCCCAGTTCGTGGTGCGGTGACGGAGACAGGCTCGAGGACCGTTCAACCCGCGAGAGGCCGGGTCGGCCGGAGCTTCATTCACAAGCTCAGAGAGGAGCCGCTTGAGGTGGGCTCACCCGCTGCCAGCGCTCCAGGGTCCGCCGGAACGTGGACCGCCGGCTCGCCTTGGGCGAAGTCCTCGCCCGGCTAGCCTCCACTATCCTGGAAGACAGAGCAACCGCACGCGAAGTTAGAAGGAAGGAGAGCAGGATGTGGATTCGCACGATCGTCTCCTCGACCTTTCTCGTGGTCCTCGGCGCGCCCGGGGGCGTGCTTGCCCTCGAGCCGGTGGTGGCCGTCTCGCCGGGGAGTGAAGACGGCGCCAGGGTCCAGGACAGGTGTCCGACGTTCATCTGGGGCGACGTGTCGGGTGCCGAGGGCTTCGAGCTCGTCGTCTACCGCATCGGCGATGGCGAGGGGAGCCGAATCCCGGCCGAGAGGCCCGACGGTGCCGAGGTCGTGGTCCGGCAGACCTTCAGCGGCGCCGTCGATAGCTGGAAAGCGTCGCTCGGCGACTGCCTGGAGCGGGGGGCGCGCTACGGCTGGTCCGTCCGCGCCGTCGGCTCCGCCGAGCCCGGCCCGTGGTCGTCCCCGAGGCTGTTCCAGGTGACGGAGGGGCCGAGCGCGGCGGAGCTGGAGGACGCCCTCGCCGTGGTCCGCGAATACGAGGTGGTATGATCCCAGTAAGAGAGAGGTACGAATTGATGAGCACCACGGCCAAGATCTCCATCAGCATTCCGGAGGACGTCCTCGAGCGTGCAGAACGGGAGCGGAGGCAGACGGGTGAGAGCCGGAGCGAGCTCTTCCGGCGCGCTCTCGAGGTTCTTTTCGAGAAGCAACGCCAGGAGGCGGCCGTCCGTCGCTACGTCGAGGGCTACGTAGCCGAGCCCGAGACCGAGTACGAGGTGGCGTCGGCCGGCGCCGTGAGCCCCGCCGCGTTCGAGGAGGGGGAGGACTGGGATTGAGGCGTGGGGAGGTGTGGTGGGCGAACCTGCCGCCGCCGGCCGGCCGGCGTCCGGTCCTCCTCGTCTCCCGCGACGAAGCCTACCTGGTCCGCCGTCTGGTGACCGTGGCCCCCGTCACGACCAAGGTCCGGGGCATTCCCGTGGAGGTTCCCCTTGGCCCGGAGGACGGCCTTCCGAAGCCCTGCGCCGTGAACCTGGATTCCCTCACCACCATCCCGAAGGCCACCCTGGAACGCCGCATCGTGAGCCTGAAGCCCGAGACGCTCGAAGCCGCGGAGCAGGCCCTCCGCTTCGCCCTCGGGCTCGG
>JBKHJP010000250.1:0-6637 GCA_046538065.1 Thermoanaerobaculia bacterium
GGCGGAACCCGTAGGGTGCGACCCTGTCGCACCGGATACCGGGCCCTGGAGGCCCGGGCGGAGGCGAGCTCCGCCCCTACAGGCGAATCGAAGGTCCCTTGCCCTGGTTTCCAGCTCGGTCTACCCCACCACCGTCACCGCGATCCCCAGCTCCGGAGCCCGGGCCAGGCGGGCGTCGGCGGTGACCAGGGCCGCCCCCAGGCGCCGGGCGAGAGCCACGTAGAGGGCGTCGCGCAGGGCCAGGTTCGCGCGGAGGGCCCAGGCCTCGACGAGGAGCGGCGGCAGCGGAAAGCGGCGGACCGGCGCCCGGGCGAGGGCCGCCACGGAGCGCTCCACGCGCTCCTGCGCCACGGCGCCCTCCCGGAAGAGCCGGGCGAGGGCCGAGAGGACCTCGGCGTCCACGTGAGCCGGCGCGGCGACCGTCTCCCCCCGGAGCGCCCGGTCGGCGCGGGCGCCGGCGCCGGTCCCCAGCAGGAGCTCCACCGCGGCGGAGGCGTCAAGCACCGCGACGGGCACCGAGGACTCCCGCGTCGTCCTCCTCCCGGGCCCGGCGGAGCGCCTCCGCCGCCGGAGGCACCCCCTCCACCGGCGGCAGGGCGGCGACCTCGTCGAGCCACTCGTCCACCGTGGGCAGGGTGCAGTGCTCCTCCAGGACCTGGATCGTGTACTGGCGCAGGCTCATCCCGTGTCGCTCGGCCCGCTCGGTCAGGGTGGCGTGGACGGCGTCGGGAACGTCGCGCACATGCAGGTTCGTGGGCATGGGCCGGATGGTAGCATAGTGCATTGTTTTTGGATGCATTCTGCAGTGTCCTTTCGGCGGATGGGTTTAGAAAGGCTCCTGTCCGCAAAGACGGCATCGGAACCGGGAATCGCTCCGGCTCCGGCAGAACTTTTCGCCCGCCGTTCCGTGTTTCTTCCAGGGCGGGTGCGCACCGTGATCCCGGCCAGCGAACGACGACAGGCGATGAGCCCTTGTGCACCGCCCGGGGAGGGATCGGCCGGATCCCGCCCGCAAGCCCGAGCCGGCGCAGGCGCCGCCGGCCCGATCCGCGAGACCTCCTAGGAGATCACCGTGAGACGAACCGCTCCCGAACCGCTCCGAGCCCGCCGCCCGGCGGCTCTCCGCCGCTGGACCCTGCCGGTCCTGCTCCTTCTGGCCGGCGTCCTCCTGGCGGCGCCCACCCTCCCGGCCGGCGCCCAGGGTGCCCCGGAGGCCGGCGCCGAGACCACGAAGCTCCTGCGCTTTCCCGACGTGCACGGCGACCGGGTGGCCTTCGTGTACGCCGGCGACATCTGGATCGCACCGGCCGACGGAGGCACCGCCCGGCGGCTCACCACCCATCCGGGCCTGGAGCTCTTCCCCAGGTTCTCGCCGGACGGCGAGTGGATCGCCTTCACCGGCCAGTACGACGGCGACGAGCAGGTCTACGTCGTTCCCACGGAGGGCGGCGCCCCGCAGCAGCTCACCTTCTACCCGGCCGCCGGACCGCTCCCGCCCCGCTGGGGCTACGACAACCAGGTCTACGGCTGGACGGCGGACGGCTCGAAGGTCCTGTTCCGCTCCATGCGCTCCGGCTGGGACTTGACGGACACCCAGCTCTTCCTGGCGGACGTGGACGGGGGCGGCCTGCCGGAGGCCCTGCCCATGCCCCGCTCCGGCGCCGGCGACCTCTCGCCGGACGGCTCGAAGGTCGCCTACTCGCCGCTCACCCGCGACTTCCGGAGCTGGAAGCGCTACCAGGGCGGCTGGGCCCAGGACCTGTGGATCTTCGACCTGGAGACCTACGACGCCCGCCGGATCACCGACGACCCGCGCACCGACCGGGACCCCATGTGGATCGGCGAGACGATCTACTTCGCCTCCGACCGCACCGGGACCCTCAACCTCTACGCCTACGACACCGCCTCCGGCGAGACCGAGCAGCTCACCGACTCCACCCGCTGGGACGTCCGCTGGCCGAGCGACGACGGCGAGGGCCGGATCGTCTACGAGCTCGGCGGCGAGCTGGAGATTTTGGACGTCGCCACCGGCGAGAGCCGCCGGCTGGCCATCCGGGTGCCCACCGACGCCCTGCCCACCCGCCCCACCCAGAAGGAGGTGGCGGACCAGATCGAGGGCTTCCGCCTCTCGCCGAAGGGTGAGCGGGCGCTCTTCGTGGCCCGGGGGGACGTCTTCACCGTGCCCATCGAGAAGGGGCCGGTCCGCAACCTCACCACCAGCTCCGGCGCCCACGACAAGTGGGCCGCCTGGTCGCCGGACGGCTCCCGGATCGCCTTCATCTCCGACCTCTCCGGCGAAGAGCAGCTCTACGTGGTGGCCCAGGACGGCTCCGGCGAGCCCCAGCTCCTGGCGGACGGCTTCGAGGGCATGCTGTACTCGCCCCTCTGGTCGCCGGACTCCTCGAAGATCGCCCTGTCGGACAAGGAGGGGCGGCTCTTCGTGGTCACCGTCGAGGACGGCTCGGTGCAGCAGGTGGCGGACGCCGACGCCGGCTTCATCCTGGACCACACCTGGGCGCCGGGAAGCGGCCACCTGGCCTTCACCCTGCCGGACGCGAACGGCTTCAACTCGGTCTACGTCTGGAGCGCCTCCGACAGCGAGACCCGCCGCGTCACCGGCGAGGCGTTCAACGAGTACAGCCCCTCCTGGGACCCCGGCGGCAAGTACCTCTACTACATCGGCGACCGGAGCTTCGCCCCCCAGATCGGCTCCTTCGAGTGGAACTACGTCGTCGACCGCGAGAGCGGCCTCTACGCCCTGGCCCTGCGCAACGACGTGGAGCCCCTCTTCCCGCCGGAGAGCGACGAGGTGACGGTGGAGGGCGCCGACGAACCGGTGAAGCGGCCGAGCTCTGACTCGGCCGGGGCGGGGGGCCGGGAGCCGAGCTCTGACTCGGCCGGGGCGGGGGGGGGCGAGCCGGAGTCCGGTTCGGCCGACGGAGCCGATGGCGCTCCGGCCGCCGACCCCTCCATCCCCCTGCGCATCGACTTCGACGGCCTGGCCGACCGGGTGGCCCGGGTTCCTGTGGCCTTCGAGAACTACCAGAACCTGGTGGCCCTGGAGGGCAAGCTCCTCTACACCGAGGGCGACCCCTTCTACTACGGCCGCCAGGACGGCCCCGGGAGCCTGCGAATCCACCTGTTCGACCTGGAGGAGCGCGAGGCCGAGCAGCTCGCCGGCGATGTCCAGGGGGGCGCCGTCTCCGAGGACGGCCAGAAGTTCCTGGTGCGGAAGCGCAGCGGGTTCAAGCTCTACGACCTTGCCAAGCCCAAGGCCGATCCCAAGACCGTCTCCACCGACGGCCTGAGGGCCTGGATCGACCCGAAGGAGGAGTGGGCCCAGATCTTCGACGAGGTCTGGCGCCGGTTCCGGGACTTCTTCTACGTGCCCAACATGCACGGCTACGACTGGGAGGGCCTGCGGGAGCAGTACCGGCCGCTCCTCGCCCACGTGGGGCACCGCTCGGACCTGAACTACCTGATCTCGGAGATGATCGCCGAGCTCAACGTCTCCCACGCCTACATCGCCGGCGGCGACTTCGACCTGCCGGACCGGCCGAAGGTGGCCCTGCCCGGCGCCCGCTTCGAGCTGGACCCCGAGGCGGGCCGCTACCGGATCGCCGACGTCTACGAGGGGGACAACCACGAGCCCAAGTACCGCTCGCCCCTGGAGGAGATCGGCGTCGACGTCCGGGAAGGCGACTACGTCCTGGCGATCGACGGCGAGGAGCTCACCGCCGACGACAACCCGTACCGGATGCTCCGGTTCAAGGCGGACCGGCCGGTGGAGCTGACCCTGAACGACCGGCCCACGGAGGAGGGGGCTCGTACGGTCTCCTACGAGCCGATCACGGAGGAGGACGACCTGATCTACCTGGACTGGGTGACGGCCAACCGCGAGCGGGTCGAGCGCATGACCGACGGCCGCGTGGGCTACATCCACGTGCCGGACATGGGGGGTGACGGGATCCAGGAGTTCGTCAAGCACTACTACGGCCAGATCCGCAAGGAGGGCCTGGTCCTCGACGTGCGCAACAACGGCGGCGGAAACGTCTCCGCCATGCTGATCCAGCGCCTCCAGCGCGAGCTCCTGGCGGCCCAGGTCTCGCGCACCAGCGAGTTCGTCAACCCCTATCCGGGCACCGTCTTCCACGGCCACCTGGTGGCGGTGATGAACGAAAACTCCGCCTCCGACGGGGACATCTTCCCCGCCATGTTCAAGGAGGCGGGCCTGGGCCCCCTGGTGGGCAAGCGCACCTGGGGCGGCGTCATCGGCATCTCCGGCCGCGGGCCGCTCATCGACGGCGGCGACGTCCGGGTGCCGGAGTTCGGGTTTCTGTCGAAGGACGGCGAGTGGGTGATCGAGGGCTATGGCGTGGATCCCGACGTCGAGGTGGACAACGACCCCAAGTCCGTCCTCGAGGGGCGCGATCCCCAGCTCGAGACCGCCGTGGAAATCCTCCTCCAGAAGATCGAGGAGGACCCGAAGCGCCTGCCCGGGCGCCCCGCCCCGCCGGTCAAGACCCCCGAGCCCTCCCGGCCCCCGGGGGTGGACGGGGAGCGCTGACGGCGGGCTGACGGCCCTCGGCCCGGCCGCCGACCGACGCCCCCTCCGGGGCCGTAGCCGTAGGGTGGGCCCGGGCGCACCGGAAGCTCGTAGGGTGCGACCCTGTCGCACCGGAAGAGGCGTCCGCCACGAACCCCGGTGCGATGAGATCGCACCCTACGACTTCCCAACGCCGTACGGTGCGACCGTGTCGCACCGGCAGGGGCGTCGGTCCCGTCTACAATCCCCTCCATGGCTCCGGACCCCCTACCCGCCTACCTCCGCCTCCACCTCACCTTGGAGCCCGTCCCGGCCGGCGTCCCGGTCGACGCCGCGCCCGACCCCTTCCCCGCCCCCGCCGTCCGGGGCATGCTCGGCAAGGCCCTGGTGGACCGCTTCTGCCCTTTCGGTCACCCCCACTGCGACCCGAAGGGCCCGGCCCTCACCAGCATGAAGCGGCCGAGCTCCGCCTCGGCCGGGGTGGGCGGGCAGGCCCCGAACACTGCGCACCGGCCTGAGCGAGCGCGGCGAGCCGCAGGGCCTGCCCTGAGCAACGTCGAAGGGTCGGCCGGGGCGGACGCAACCAGGCCGAAGCGCCCCCCGACTCCCGCCGAGCTCTGCCATCTCGCCGAAACCTGCCCCTACGGCGTCCTCTATGCATCGAGCCGCACCCGCCGGCCGCCGTATGCGCTCCACGTGCCGGCGGCGGATGACTCCGGCCGGGAAGGCCGAGCTTCGGCGCCGCGGGACCCGGACCGCGGCGGCGGGCCCGGCGGCCCCGCGGAAGGTGCCCCGAAGGGGGGTGCCGCGGGCCCGGAACCCGTCGGCGACCACGCTGGCGCCGCCGCCGTCGAGCTCACCCTCTACGGCCCCGCGTGCCGCCACTACCCCTGGGTCCTCCAGGCCCTGGCGGACGCCCTCTGGGGCCGGGCCGACCGGGCGGGCGGAGCGGATCGAATGAACCGGGTGGAGGGGGGAGGCCGGACAGCCGGAGAAGATCGGGCGGGCCGGGCGGAGGGGCCAGACCGGCCGGACCGGGCGGAGCGGGGCGGAGGCCCTGGCCGCCCCCGGCCCGGCGGACCGCACAGGGGCGCCGGCGGCGGCTGGCGGATCGCCGCCGTCGCCCGGGTCTGCCCGGACCGGTCCCTGGAAAGGCTCTCCGGCTCCGACCTACGAGAGCTCCCCGCCGGCCTGGCGCCGGACCTCCTGGGCCTCCACCCCGAGCCGTTCCTGGCCCCGGCCCCCGTCACCGTCGAGCTCCTCAGCCCCACCCACCTCCTCCTCCGGGGCAAGCCCGTCCTCCGGGACCGCCCGGTCCCCTTCGAGCTCCTGGTCAAGAGCACCCTGGACCGCTTCGCCGGCCTCTACGGCGCCGAAGCCAGTCCGGTCCTCTCGAAGGAGATCCGCTCCGTCGTCGAAGCCCGGGCCGCCGAGGTTCCCCTCCTGGACCAGGACGTCCGGCCCGCCGAGCGCTCCCACCACTCGCAACGGTCCCGCGCCCGCCTCGACCTCGGCGGCACCGTCGGCCGCCTGACCTACGGCCCTCCCGCCGCCGCCTTCGCCCACATTCTCCAGGCCGCCGAGGTCCTCCACATCGGCAAGAATCCCACCTTCGGCTGCGGCCGGGTGCGGGTGGAGCTGGAAACGGCCCCCGAGTAGGTCGCCCGTCAGAGGTGGACCGCGACAGGAAGCCGTCGCGCGGGAGCTACTCCAAAGGGCCAGCCGGCGAGTACGAGAAGCCGGCGATCGACCTGCGAAGGCCGCTGGAGCCACCCCGGCTGTATGGGGTATCCTCGTCAGCACCTCAAGGGGAGCTGAACGTGGCCGAAGACCGGGAAATCCTCGACATCCTGGAGCGACGCTTCGCCGATCTGACCGATCGGATGGACGAAGGGTTTAGGCGGGTCGACCAGCGCTTCGAGCAGGTCGACCAACGCTTCGAGCAGATTGACCAGCGGTTCGAGCAGGTAGACCGGAGGTTCGAGCAGATTGACCAGCGGTTCGAGCAGGTCGACCGGAGGTTCGAGCAGGTCGATCAACGCTTCGAGCAGATCGACCAGCGCTTCGAGCGGGTCGACCAACGCTTCGAGC
>JBKHJP010000251.1:0-6591 GCA_046538065.1 Thermoanaerobaculia bacterium
ACGGAGGACTCCGGCCTCGGCCACCGGGGCCACTCCTCCGGCGCCGTGTTCTTCGACTACGACCGGGACGGCGACCTGGACCTCTACCTGACCAACGTCGGCGTCTACACCACCGACGAGAAGGGCCGCGGCGACTACTGGATCGGGCTCGAGGACGCATTCTCCGGCCACCGCTTCCCCGAGCGCTTCGAGTCGAGCCTCCTGTTCGAGAACCGCGGCGACCTGCGCTTCGTCGACGTCACCGAGGAGCGCGGCCTCGTGGACACCGGCTGGACCGGCGATGCCGCCTTCGCCGACCTGAACCGCGACGGCTGGCCGGACCTGTACGTGCCCAACATGCAGGGGGACGACCACTACTACGAGAACGAGGAGGGCGAGCGGTTCGAGGAGGTCACCGACGAGTACTTCCCGAAGACCCCCTGGGGCACCATGGGCGTGGACTTCTTCGACTCGGACGGCGACGGCCGGCTGGACCTGATCCTCACCGACATGCACTCGGACATGAGCGAGGAGATCGGCCCGGAGCGCGAGCGCCTCAAGAGCCGGATGCAGTGGTCGGACGAGCACCTCCAGGGGGGCGACGACAACATCTTCGGCAACGCCCTCTACCGGCAGACGGAAGACGGCGATTTCGAGGAGGTCTCGGACGAGGCGGGCGTCGAGACGTACTGGCCCTGGGGAGTCTCCACCGGCGACGTGGACGCCGACGGCTCCCTGGACGTCTTCATCACCAACAGCATGAACTTCCCCGGGCGCTACCAGCCGAACGCCCTCCTGATCAACGACGGCACCGGCACCTTCCACGACCGGACCTTCCCCCTGGGCGTCGAGCCCCGCCGGGACGACGAGACCCACGCCCCCTGGTTCGTCATGGACTGCTCCGGCGCCGACCGCCAGCGGATGCACTGCCAAGGGCGCCAGGGGCGCTACCTGATCCTGGGCACCCGGGGCAGCCGCTCGTCCGCCTTCGTCGACCTGGAGGGAGACGGCGACCTGGACCTGGTCACCAACGAGTTCAACACCGAGCCCCAGGTCCTGGTGAGCGACCTGGCCCAGCGCCACGAGGTGCGCTCCCTGAAGGTGGAGCTCACCGGCACCGAGTCCAACCGGGACGGCCTGGGAGCCCGGGTCGAGCTCCAGGCCGGCGACGACGTCTACACCCGGTACCACGACGGCAAGAGCGGCTACCTGTCCCAGAGCTCTCTGCCGCTCTACTTCGGCCTGGGGGAGCACGAGACGGTGGACGAGGTCACGGTGGAGTGGCCCTCCGGCATCCAGCAGACGGTCCCGGGGCCCATCGAGAGCGGCACGACCCTGGAGGTGGTCGAGGAGCGCCCGGAGACCGGCGGCGCAGAGGCGGCGGAAGGCGACGGGAACGCTCGGAACCGCCGGTAGACGCTTCACTGAACCGGGTCAGGTCCATCCCCCTCCTTGTCGCCCCGAGCGGAGCGAAGCGGAGTCGAGGGGCCTCGCCACCGACCCTCCGCGAGCCCGAACCGTCCCCCCGCCCAGGTTCCTCGACTCCGCTTCGCTCCGCTCGGAACGACAAGAAAGGGGGCAATCCCCCGGCCCGGGGGGCCACCCACCCCGCCTTCCACAGCGCGCCCGGCGGTCCCCTGGCGCGCACCCCCCGGCCCCCTCCCTTGCGGCGACCGCCCTCCCATAGGACAATCGCCGCGCGCAGACCACCGCCAACCGGAAAGCGAGGCCCCCGATGGACGACCGCTCCTACCGTTCCGTCGTGGAGATGTTCCACCACCGCGTGGAGCAAACCCCCGATGCCGACGCCCTCTACGGCCGGACCCGCCCCGGCTCGGGCTGGTACACCTTCACGTGGCGCCAGGCCGCCGAGCGGATGCGCAAGATCGCCTGCGGCCTGAGGGCCCTGGACCTGGAGCAGGGCCAGCGGGTCTCCATCCTGGCCACCTCGTCGCCCACCTGGATCCTCGCCGACCTGGGGATCCTCGCCGCCGGCGGGGCCACCACCACCATCTACACGTCGAACACCCCCGAGGAGTGCACCCACGTCCTGGGGGACTCGGGGTCGGTCCTGTGCTTCGCGGAGAACCCGGAGCAGGCGGCCAAGGTGGCCGAGGTGGCACCGGAGCTCCCGCAGCTCCGGAAGGTGATCCTCTTCGAGGGTGAGCCGCCCGCCGGGGCCGGCGATGCGTTCATGACCCTGTCCGAGCTGGAGACCCTCGGGGAGGCCTGGGACGCGGACAACCCAGCCGCCTACGAGCGCCTGTGGCAGTCCCTCGGTCCCGACGACCTGGCGACGATCATCTACACCTCGGGGACCACCGGAAAGCCCAAGGGAGTCGTTCTCACCCACGACAACTGGGTCTACGAGGCCAAGGCCGTGGCCTCCCTGGGCATCTTCCCCGAGGGGGACTCCCTCTACCTCTTCCTCCCCCTGGCCCACTCCTTCGCCAAAGTCACGGAGGTCATCTGCATCCGGATCGGCGCCACCATGGCCGTCGACGGCGACCTGGACGAGCTCATCGACAACGTGGGGGAGATCCGGCCCCAGGTCATGCCCGCGGTGCCCCGGATCTTCGAGAAGGTCTACAACAAGGTGGTCTCCGGCGCCCGGGAGGCCGGCGGGATGAAGCTCCGGATCTTCGAGTGGGCCCTGGGGGTGGGGCGCCGGGTCTCGGCGTTGCGCCAGGAAGGCCGGGAGCCCTCGGGCCTCCTCGCCCTCCAGAACCGCCTGGCCGACCGGCTGGTCTTCTCCAAGCTCAAGGCCCGCTTCGGCGGCCGGATCCGCTACTTCATCTCCGGCGGGGCGCCCCTGTCCCGGGAGATCGCCGAGTTCTTCCACGCCGCGGGCCTCCTCGTCCTCGAGGGCTACGGCCTCACCGAGACCTCCGCGGCGAGCTTCGTCAACCGCCCGGAGCGCTTCAAGTTCGGCACCGTGGGGCTGCCGGTGCCCGGGACCGAGGTGAGCCTCGCCGAGGACGGCGAGGTCCTGATCCGGGGCCGCGGCGTGATGCAGGGCTACCACGGCCAGCCGGAAGCCACCGCCGAGACCATCGACGCCGACGGCTGGCTCCACACCGGGGACATCGGTGAGCTGGACGAGGACGGTTTCCTGAAGATCACCGACCGCAAGAAGGACATCATCGTCACCGCCGGCGGCAAGAACATCGCCCCCCAGTACGTGGAGAACCTCCTCAAGACCTCCTCGCGCTACGTCTCCCAGGTGGTCATGCTGGGGGACCGGCGCCCCTACTGCGTGGCCCTGGTGACGATCAACGAGGAGACGGTGGGCCAGTGGGCCCAGGAGCAGGGCCTGGAGTGGACCGACTACGCCGACCTGGCGAGCCGGCCGGAGGTGCGCGACCTCGTCTGGGGCGAGGTGGAGGCGCTCAACCGGCGCCTGGCCTCCTACGAGACGATCAAGAAGATCCACCTCCTGAACCGGGACTTCACCCAGGAGACCGGCGAGCTCACCCCCAAGATGTCGGTCAAGCGCAAGGTCGTCGAGCGCACCTGGGCCGACGAGCTGGAGCGGATGTACGCGGACGCCGGCGGCCCGGGGCGGTAGAAGGGTCCCCACCCCGGCGGGCACGGCCCCCCGGGCGGCCCGGCCGTCCGCCAACAACTGCCGTGCAAAGCGCGGTGGTCAGGCCAGGATCGCTTCACAACCTCCCAGCGCCGGCTCCCGCCCCAACCGAAACGTGTAGGGGCGGAGCTTGCCTCCGCCCCTCACTCCCCGCCGCCCCGTCCCCTCCGGTAGGCGGCGGCCTCGCCCTCCGCCGGGGTCGACGCCTCGATGAGCTCCCGGATGTGCTGGTTGGAGTCGGCCAGGTCCTCGCTCCGCAGGTACATCATGTGGCCGCTCGGGTAGCCCTCGAAGCGCATCCGCTCGGCCAGGCGGCCGCTGGGGTCCAGGTTCCACAGGACGTACTTGGCCGTGAAGTAGTCCGTGGCGCCGTCGTAGTAGCCCGACTGCACCATGACGTGGAGGAACGGGTTCTGGGCCATGGCCCGGCGCAGCTCTTCCGCCACGTCGTGGTCCCGGCCCTCCCAGGGGTGGACGTCCCCGAACAGGTAGTACTGGAGATCGGTCTCGAAGCCCAGCTCGTCGCGCAGGTAGTGGTTGATGGCGGGGGCGAAGGCGTGGTTCCAGGAGGTCAGCTCCGGCGGGTAGTCGTAGCTGTCCCCGGCGGCCTTCCGGTCGACGCCCAGGTAGCGCGAGTCGAGGCGGCCGATGGTGTAGCCCTCGTCCCGGAGGAGCTCCTTCCAGAAGGCCGACGCCGGCACCGCCAGGTTGTGGTCCAGGACGAACCCCTCCGACAGGCCGGAGTAGCGGGCCACGCCCTCGGCGATCTCGTCCCGCCGCTCCTCCCGCAGGAAGCCGCCCCGGGACAGCGCCGGCAGGTACTCCTCCAGGGTGAACTCCTCCACCTCGGCGAGGAGGTCCTGGAGGTCGCGGCCCTGGAGGTCCTCCGCCAGCTCGCCGTGGTAGTGGGCCGCCGCCGCGTAGTAGGGGAGCTTGAGCACCGGGGAGCGCGGCGCCGGGCCCTCGGGCTCCATGCCCAGCCCGGTGGGGGAGACCAGGATCACCCCGTTCAGGTACATCCAGTGGCGGCCCTGGAGCATCGCGGCCAGGCCGGAGACCCGGGTGGTGCCGTAGCTCTCGCCGATCAGGTACTTGGGCGAGCGCCAGCGGTCGTGGCGAGAGACGAAGACGTCGATCCAGTCGGCGAGGTACGTGACGTCCGCCTCGACGCCGAAGAAGGTCTTGCGCTCCACCTCCGGGTCCAGGATGCGGGAGAAGCCCGTGTTCACCGGGTTGACGTAGACGATGTCCGCCACGTCCAGGATCGAGTGGGGGTTGTCCCTGACGCCATACGGCTGGACCGGGAATCCCTCGTCGTCGATCACGAGGACCTTGGGGCTGGTGTAGCCCAGGTGCATCCAGAGCGACCCGGAGCCGGGGCCGCCGTTGAAGGAGACGAAGAACGGCCGGCGCCCCACGTCGTCCACGTCGGTGCGCCGGTAGTAGGTGTAGTGGAGGGCGGCGATCGTCCCGCCCTCCTCCCCGTAGACCGGCTGGGTCCCCGTCGTCACCTCGTAGGGCACCCGCTCGCCCCGGATGGTCACCTCCGCCTCCCGGGTGACCTCCGTGTCGGCGGGGAGGATCCGCTCGGGGAGGTCCCGCTCCGGGGTACCGCCCTTCTCGGATGCCGAGGCCTCGGCGGAGGGCTCGTCGGCCCCGTGCGGCGGCTGCGCCGCGGCGGGCGGTGCCGCCAAGAAGGCCAGGGTGGCGATGAACAGGGTGGCGTGCGCGGTGCTTCGAACGAAGGGGTTCGGCATCGGCTCTCTCCGGGTCTCGTGCATTTGCAAATGGATCGGCCCCCCGGGCATACCGCGGGCTCGACCGAGTCTACCCGGCCCGGGGGGCGAATCCCGCGCAGGTCTACCAGGGAGATTCCAAGCCCGGTTGCCGTCCTGGAGGTGTAGTGGCCCACGCTTCGAGACAACCCAACCGACCGCCCCCGTGCCCCACGACCAACTCTTCAAGACCCTGCTCCGGAAGTTCTTCGCCGACTTCGTCCGGATCGTGATGCCGGACCTGGCGAAGCGGCTCCGCCTCGAGCGGGCACGCTTCCTGGACAAGGAGCTCCACACGGACATCCTCCAGGGCCGACAGCGCCGCCTGGACCTGGTCGCCGAGGTCGACGCCGTGAGCGGTGAGCCGGAGCTGGTGCTGGTCCACGTGGAGATCGAGGCCCGGACGCGCCGGACCATGGGGAACCGGATGTGGCGCTACGCCATGCAACTCTGGCTGCGACACCACAAGCCGGTGGTGCCCATCGTGCTCGTGTTGCGCGGGGGCCACCCGGACGTCCGGACCGTCACCCTGGAGCACCAGCTGGCCGGCTTCCGGCTCGCGAGCTTCACGTACTTCTCCTTCGGTCTATCGAGGAGCCGGGCAGCCTTCTACCTTGACCGTCCGGAGGCGCTCGCCCCCGCGCTCGCCGCCCTCATGGCCCGGGACGGAACCTCCCGCGCGGAGCACAAGCTCGCCTGCCTGCGGCGCATCGCCCGGGCGGAGGTGGATGAGGCCGGACGCTTCCTCCTGGTCAACACCGTGGAGACCTACGTAGAATTGGACGACGCCGGGCGCCGCGAATACGCGAGGCTACTGGCGCGGGAGCCGACACAGGAGGTACGAGCCATGGAAATGACCTGGGCCGACAGGCTCGAAGCCAGGGGACGCGAAGAAGGCCGACAGGAGGGGCGACTCGACGGAATGCGAAGCCTACTCCTCAACCTCATCGAGCATCGCTTCGAAGCGGTGCCGCCGCAAACCCGCGGCCGGATCAATTCCATCACCTCCCCGGACGAGCTCGCCCGCTTGGCCGATCGGGTCCTCGACGCCCGGTCCGTGGAGGACCTGGGCTTCTGACCCGCAGGGCGCGGATCCACGTTGATCCGTCGCGCGGGATCTGCTATCTTCTCCGTCCCCTGCCGGCCCCGGAGGGCCGGCCGCGGAAGGTCGACAGGCCCGTAGCTCAGTTGGTTAGAGCGCTACGTTGACATCGTAGAGGTCAGCGGTTCGAGTCCGCTCGGGCCTACCAA
>JBKHJP010000252.1:0-6583 GCA_046538065.1 Thermoanaerobaculia bacterium
AGGCCCACGCCGCGGATGTAGAGCTCCCCCTGCTCCCCGGGGGGGACGGAGCGCAGGTCCCGGTCCAGGACCAGAAGCTCCTCGCCGGCGCACGGCCGCCCGATGGGGATGGGCTCGCACTCGTCCCCGGGCACCCGGGGCACGTCGTGGAAGCTGCTGGCGATGGTGGTCTCCGTGGGGCCGTACAGGTTGGTGAAGCGGGCGTGGGGGAGGCGCTCCATCCAGTGGATCAGGGCCGGCGTCGGGAAGACCTCGCCGCACCAGAGCACACGCCGCAGCGCCGGGAAGTCCCCTTGCTCGACCACGTCGAAGCGGGCCATGTAGTTGAGCACCGAGGGCACGGAGAACCACTGGGTCAGCCGCGAGCGGCGGATGAGCTCCGCCAGCCGGTGGGGCAGGAGGTTGAGCTCCGGCGGGATCAGGTGGAGCTCGGCCCCGGTGGCCAGCGCAGCGAACAGGTCGAAGGTCGACAGGTCGAAATGGAGGGGCGAGTGCCCCGAGAGGCGCTCGCCGGGCTCGATCCCGAAGTGGCGCACCCCCCACTCGACGAAGCGGATCACGCTCTCGTGGCGCACGACGACGCCCTTGGGCTCGCCGGTGGACCCGGAGGTGAAGAGGATGTGGGCGGCGTCCTCGGAGCCGGCGGGCGCGGCGGGCGGCGGGGTGCCCCGGAGCCGGTCTACGTCCTCGCCGGTGAAGGCCGGGGCGATCCGCGGCCCCGCGATCTCCCGGGAGCTTTCCAGCCAGCCCAGGCGGAGGTCCTCCGGGAGCCCCGGCCGCAGGAGCGCCTCCTCGGCCCGGCGGGCGCCCGCCGCTCCCCCGCCCGCCAGGAGGAAGCGGCTGCCGGAGGAGCGCAGGACCTTCTCCTGCCGGGCCGCCGGGCCCTCCGGGTCCAGGGGCACGAGGAGGGCCCCCGCCTTGTAGACGCCCAGGGCGGCGGCCACGGTCCGCGGCGCCCGCGGGGCCAGCAAGGCCGCCCGGTCGCCGGGCCGGCAGCCCGCGCCGCGCAGAAGGGAGGCGACGGCGTTCGAGAGCTCGTCCAGGGCGCCGTAGGTCAGTGCGTCCTCGCCCAGGGTGACCGCGACGGCGTCGGGCCGGGTCCAAGCCTGGTGCCTGGCCCACTCGTGCAGCCGCCGGACCGCTCTCATGATGCCGCTGCGAACGCCGAGTGGGTGTGTTGGAGCTCCTCTTCGTCCGCGGGTACGTCCAGGATGAAGGTCTCGGCCCCCAGGGCGACGTAGCGCCCGAGCTCCTGGCCGACCCGCTCGTAGCTCCCTACGAGGTAGGGGCACATGGTCTTGTAGTTCTGGAAGGGGAACAGCCAGTACGGCCCGTCGGCGCTCTCGGCAGCCATCTCGGAGAGCTGCTTGTGCCAGACGGAGTCGGAGACCTTCATGGCGAGCTCGTGGGTGAGCTGGCCGCGGCGGTCCCCCGGGAAGCGACGGTGGGCGACGCGCCAGGCCTCCTCCTCGCTCGCCCGGGCGAGGACGCCGACGCGCACGCCCTGGGGACCGGACCCGTCGGCGCCGTCGCCCGCCCCGGACTCTTCGTCGGCTGGCTGGGGGTACTTGACCGCCGTCGCGCCCAGGGTCCGGGCCGCCTCCCTGCCCGCCCGGGACGAGCCGGAGACGAAGACCTCCGGGCGGAGCTCCGCCGGCAGCGGCGGCTCCAGCCGGAGCTTTTCGACCCGGTAGAACTCCCCTTCGAAGGTCACGGGCCTCGTGCCGTCCAGGAGGCGCTGGATGATCGTCGCGTACTCCACCAGGCGGTCGTAGCGCCGGTCGTGGGGTGTGGGGTCGTCGAGGGCGACGAGGTCGTTGCGGAACCCGCCGCTCACCATGTTCAGGTGCACCCGCCGCCCGTGGAGCCAGGCGAGGGAGGCGACCATCTTCGCCACGGCGTACGGGTGCATGTACACCGGCTGGACGGCGACCAGCGGCGCGATCCGCTCGGTCCGCCCGAGGATCGCCTGGGCGACCAGCCACGGATCCACCAGCCTGTTGTCGCTGTAGACCAGGATGCCTTCGCACCCTGCGGCCTCGCTCCAGCGGGCCACCGCCGCCACCTCGTCCAGGTAGCTCCCGGAGCGGGCGCTCGACGGCGGGCAGGTGGAGAACAGCCGGGCCGGCGTGGGGTTCTCTGCGCGTCTCATCCTCGTGGTTCCCTCCGTCTCCGTGCCGATCCAGCTCCTCCGCCGGCGGTCTCCGCGGCGGGGTGCCTCCAGGAGGTCCGCAAGAGGTGTGCCAGTCTGACTACACCGTAAACCCTTTGTGCGGAGTGATTTGTGGTGGCATGGGGGACCCCCCGATGAACATCTCCGGAACTCGGGCGGAAGGCCGGTTCCACCGCCGGTGCTGGCCAGAGCGTGTGAACCAGTTCACTGCAAGCTGCTTCCGTCGACCGTTAGCTTGCGCCTACTTGGCGTCATTGGCACGTCCCATCGAGGCCACACAGTGGGGCTGAGCCATGGGCACGACGACCGGCGGGTCCGACCCCCGGCGGCGCCGTGGGCTCGCTCCGGGGATCCCCCTCGCATTTCGAGGAGAAAGGACCCGATGGACAGTCGTAGAAAGTCCCTTTGTGCCCTGCTGGTCGCCGTGGCAGCCGTGCTGCTCGGGAGTCCGGCCCATGCTTACCTGACCGACGAACAGGTCCACACTCCGCCGGATTACTACAGCTTCAAGCCGCCGGCGGTGGGTGGGTCCTACACGGACCCGGTCTTCGGGTCCGAGATCGTCCGGATGTCCGACGGTCTGGCCACTTCGGACCAGGCCGACGGCGGCAAGGTCACGTACGCGATGAACGAGTACGCGACCATGAGCGCGGTCAACGACGACGGCTCCTGGATCATCCTCCAGCACGACAGCTACTTCGCGCTCTACGACGGCCAGGGCCGCTACGTGCGCGACCTGCCGCTGGCGGTCAGCGCCGGCTCCGAGCCGCGCTGGTCGCGGAAGGACCCGAACGTCTTCTACTTCATCAACGGCAACACCCTGAAGCGCCACGACGTCTCGTCGGGCTCCACCTCGGTGGTGCGCACCTTCAGCGAGTACGGGCGGGTCTCCGGGAAGGGGGAGTCGGACATCTGCTTCGACGGCGACCACCTGGTGCTCTCCGGGGACGACAACCACATCTTCGTCTACGAGATCAGCTCGGACACGAAGGGGCCGGTGCTGGAGACCGGCGGCCGAGGGTTCGACAGCCTCTACATCACGCCGGACGACAACGTCACCGTGAGCTGGTACGCGCACGGGAGCAGCCGCTACAACGGCATCGAGCTCTACGACCGGAGCATGCGCTTCCAGCGTCAGCTCACCACGGCGGGCGGCCACATGGACATGACCCGGGACACCGACGGCTCGGAGGTCCTGGTCTGGACGAACGCGGCGGACAAGCAGCCCATCTGCGACAACGGGATCGTCAAGGTCCGGCTCTCCGACGCGAAGCAGACCTGCCTGCTGGAGCTGCCCTGGAGCCTGGCGGTCCACATCTCGTGCTCCGACGGGGACGGCTCGTGCATCGTCGGCACCTACATCCCGAGCGATCCGTCGCCGGGCGGGAACTGGCCGGTCTACGGAGGCGAGCTCCTGCAGGTGATGCTCGACGGCTCCGAGGTGCGCCGCCTGGCCCACCACCGGAGCCGCCCGATGAACGGGTACAACTACACGCCCCGGGCGAGCGTGAACCGCGACGGCACCCGCCTGGTCTTCTCCAGCAACTACGGCCTGCAGGAGCAGAGCGGGTACCCCACCGAATACTCCGACGCGTACCTGATCGAGCTGGCATCGACGGGCCTCGGCGGAGGCGGCGGTGGTGGGAGCGACGATGGCTCCGGCGGCGGCGGCGATGGCTCCGACGGCGGCGACGATGGCTCGGGTGACGACGGCTCCGGCGACGACGGTTCCGGTGACGACGGTTCCGGCGACGACGGTTCCGGCGACGACGGCGGATCCGACGACGGCGGCTCCGGTGGCACGGGGGGTGGCAGCGGCACCTGGACCCGGGCCGAGGAGAGCGCCTCCTCGGTGGTCTTCACCGGCAACTGGTACGACAACGTCAAGACCGTCCACAGCGGCGGCAGCGCGAAGCTCGCCCAGGACGCGGGCTCGCGGGTGGCGTTCACGTTCGAGGGGACCGGAGCCCGCTGGCTCGGCTACCGGGATGCGTGGGCCGGGGTCGCCCGGGTCTGGGTGGACGGCGAGCAGGTCGCCACGGTGGATACCTACCAGGCGCAGGACCAGGCCCAGGCGGTGCTCCACGAGGTGACCGGGCTCCCCGCCGGGACCCACACCTTGGAAGTCGAGGTCCTGAACCAAACGGGTCCGTCCTCGTCCGGCGCCTGGATCTGGGTCGACGCCTTCGAGGCGATCGACAACAGCTCCGGTGGGGACGGCGGGGACGGCGGAGACGGCGGGAGCGGGGACGACGGGGGCGACGGAAGCTCCGGTGATGACGGGGGGGGCGGTGACGGCGGCTCCGACGGCGACGGCTCGAGCAAGGTCTGGCTCGAGGAGACGGCGTCCAGGCTGAAGTACCGGGGCCTGTGGTTCCCCAACTCCATGAGTCGCCACCGGGGCGGAGGCGCCGCCCTCGCCACGGATCGTGGATCCAGGGTCCGTGTCCCGTTCCGGGGCACCGGCATCCGCTGGGTCGGCTACCAGGACGGGTGGTCGGGGATCGCCCGGGTCTACCTGGACGGCAAGCTGGTGAAGAAGGTCGACACCTACGCTTCCCCGGACAAGGCCCGCCAGACCCTCTTCTCCGTCCAGGACCTGCCGAAGGGCAGGCACGTCCTCACGGTCTGGGTCACGGGCAGGCACTCCCGGCACTCCGCCGGATCGTGGATCTGGATCGACGGGTTCGAGATCACCAGGGACTAGAGCCTTGGTGCACGGCGGGGGAGCCCGAAAGCGCGGGCTCCCCCGCCCCTTACCACCGCGGCCGCGCCGGCCGGGCCACGTGGCTCGTCACGGAGGAGCCAGCGGGGGTGTGCCCGCAGGCGCCGGTGGCCGGGGGGCCGTCCCGGCGTCGAGCTCCCAGCGCTCGAGCTTGTTGAGGAGCGTCTTGTAACAGATGTCCAGCCGCGCCGCGGCCCGCTTGCGGTTCCAGCGCGACTCCTGGAGCACCTGGAGGATCACCTGCTTTTCGGCGTCCTCCGCGGCCTTCGCCGCGATGGACTTGAGGGGGATCTTCCTCCGGCCCGCCAGGGCCGAGTCCACCGAGGCCCGCACCGTGCCGTGTTCCGAGCCCGGCCCCCCGTCCGCGGCGCGCTCGCCCGCACCGTCGCCGGTGTCGGTCATGGCCAGCTCCGCCAGGACCATCTCCATGTCGGGCAGGATGACGTAGCGTTGGATGACGTGCTGCAGCTCGCGCACGTTGCCGGGCCACTCGTAGCGCCGGAACGCCTCCAGCAGGCGCTCCGGAAGGCCGCTGACGGCGTGGTTCTGCCGGCTGGTGTACTTCTGCAGGAAGTGCTCGCACAGCAGCGGGATGTCCTCCCGGCGCTCCCGCAGGGGCGGGATCTCGATCCGGATGACCTTCAGGCGGAAGTAGAGATCGGCCCGGAACTCCCCGCGGGAGATGGCTTCCTCCAGGGGCTTGTTGGTGGTCGCCACCACCCGGGCGTCCATCCGGACGGGCTGGGTGCCGCCGACGCGGGTGATGGTGGAGTCCTCCAGCACGTGGAGGAGCTTCGCCTGGAGCGCCAGGTCCATCTCGCCGATCTCGTCCAGCAGGATGGTCCCGCCGCGCGCGAGCTCGAACTTGCCCTCCTTGCGCTGGTGAGCGCCGGTGAAGGCGCCGCGCTCGTGCCCGAAGAGCTCGGACTCGAGCAGGTCGTGGGGCACGGCGGCGCAGTTGATCTTCACGAACGGGCGCCGCGCCTGCTCGGACTCGGTGTGGACGAACCGGGCCAGCACCTCCTTGCCCACGCCGGACTCGCCGACGATCAGGACGGGGGCGTCGGTGCGGGCGACGCGCTGGGCCAGCTCGCGGATGCGGACCGTCCGCGGATCGGCGCCCAGGAAGAGCTTGCCGCCGCGGTCGGGTTCGCGAGGATACGGGATCTGGACGTCGTTCATGCTCTCTCGGCTCACAAGTTCCGGGGGGGCACGGTGGGCGTGCGGCCGGTCGGGAAGGCCGCCACCATCCCGGCCGAAACGGCTGGGACCCAGGCTCCGGACGCACACGCGTACCCCCCCTTGCGGGGTGATGGGCTGATGGGATGAGAGGACTTCAACATATCGGAAATCGGCCTTCCCTGGCCTGGTCCCCCTTGCCGCGAAGCCACGAAAGTGCAGATGTCGTGCCGGGGGCGGAGAGCGCTGGATTCCCCGGGGTTTCCGACCAGAGCGAACCAGGTTGCCCCGCCCAACTCGGCAGGTTTGAAGGAAACGGCCATTGCGTCCGCCGGGCCTACAAAGGTGAGAAGTCGGCTTCCCACCCGTAGGCCGGAACCGTGGAACCGGGGTGCGCCGAAACCGCCACGGCATGCCGCGGGACGGAGGCGCCCTGCCCCGGCCGGAGCGGGGTCCCGTCGCGCCCTCAACGCGCCGGCAGGAGGAGCCGCGCCAGGCGCAGGCGG
>JBKHJP010000253.1:0-6561 GCA_046538065.1 Thermoanaerobaculia bacterium
AGAGCGTCCAGGTCGACGTCTACAAGGAGGCGGACGCCAACATCGTGGCCCTGGCCGGCCGGGTGACGGCGGCCATCGACACCACCATCGCCCAGCGCCTGTACGAGGAGGAGGGCGTCCGCCTCCGGGTGGTGGCGGACCGCTCCACCTTCATCGAGGGCTCCATCGACGAGGTCAAGCAGGCGGCAGTCCTCGGCGGCCTCCTGGCGGTCCTCGTCCTCTTCGCCTTCCTGGCCAACGTCCGCTCCACCGTGATCGTGGGGCTGGCGATCCCCATCTCTTTGGCGGTGACCTTCGCGCCCCTCCACCTGCTGGGGGTGTCTCTCAACATCATGTCCCTGGGCGGCCTGGCCCTGGGGATCGGCATGCTGGTGGACTCCTCCATCGTGGTGCTGGAGTCGATCTTCCGCTGCCGGGAGGAGGGGGACGGCACCCGAGCCGCCGCCGTCCGCGGGACCGCCGAGGTCCGGGGCGCCGTGGCCGCCTCGACGCTCACCTCCATCGCCGTCTTCTTCCCCATGGTCTTCGTGGAGGGGGTGGCCGGCCAGGCCTTCGGCGACCTGGGCCTGGCGGTGGTGGTCTCGCTCCTGGTGTCCCTGGTGGTGGCGGTGGCCTTCGTCCCCATGGCGGCGAGTCTGCGGGGGGTCGACCGCTCGGACGACGGCACAACCGGCGGCGCATCCGGGCGCCGGCTGCGCTCGGCGTCGCTCGCCGCCTTCCTCCGGGACCTCCGGCGCGCCCCGTGGTGGTCGTGGCCGGTGGCCCTGCCGTACCTCCTGGTCCGGCTCGTCCTGGGCCTCGTCCTGGAGCTGGTCGTGGGGGCGGTGCTCCTCGTGGCCCGGGCGGTGGTCCTCCTGTGGAGCCGCGCGCTCTCTCCGCTCCTGGGGGCGGTGGCCCGGGGGATCGCCCCGGCGGTGGACCGCTGGGTGGGCCGCTTGCGGGAGAGCTACGGCCGGCTGGCCCGGCGATCCCTCGCCCGGCCCCTGCCCGTGGTGGCGATCACCCTGGCGATCTTCGGGGTGACGGCCTGGCTCTTCCTCCGGCTGGACACGGAGCTCCTGCCGGAGATCCACCAGGGGGAGGTCACCTTCGAGCTCGCCCTGCCGGTGGGCACACCGGTGGAGGAGACGGCGGCGCTGCTCTCCCCGGTGGAGGCGGCGATCCGCTCCCAGGTGGACGACGTCGAGGCGCTGCTCGTGACCTTCGGGTTCGACGCCGCCAACACCCGGCGCTCCGACGAGGGGGAGCACAGCGCCCGGTTCCGGGTGCTCCTGGCGAGCTCCGACCCGCTGGTGGAGGAGCGGGTGGTGCGCCAGATCCGCCGGCAGCTCGCCGCGGTCCCGGACCTTGAGAGGCGCCTCACGCGGCCGGTCCTCTTCTCCACCCGCACGCCCATCGAGGTGGAGGTCCACGGCGACGACCTGGCGCGCCTCAAGACCATGGGCGAGCGGGTCCGGGACGAGATGGCGGCCCTGCCCCAGCTCGCCGACGTGGAGACCAGCCTCCGGAGCGGCGCCCCGGAGGTCCAGATCGTCTACGACCGGGAGCGCCTCCAGCGCTACGGCCTCAACCTGCGCCAGGTGGCCGAGCTGGTGCGCAACCAGGTCCAGGGCTTCGAGGCCACCCGCTTCAACCGCCGGGATCGGCGGATCCCCATCGTGGTCCGCCTGGAAGAGGACGACCGCCGGACCGTCCGGGACGTGGCGGGGCTGCTGGTCAACCCCGGCGGCGAGCGCCCCATCCCCCTGGACGCCGTGGCCCGGGTGAGCCTGGGGGAGGGGCCCAGCGAGATCCGCCGCATCGACGGCCAGCGGGTCGCCGTGGTGGGGGCGAACCTGTCGGAGGACGCCGGGGCGTCGCTGGGCTCGGCGGTGGCGGCGATCGAAGAGCGCCTCGCCGCCGCCGTCGACTGGCCCCAGGACATGACCTTCGCCATCACCGGCCAGAACGAGGAGTGGGAGAGGAGCCGCGGCAGCCTGGTGCTGGCACTGGCCCTGTCGGTCTTCCTGGTCTACGTGATCATGGCGGCCCAGTTCGAGAACCTGATCCACCCGCTGGTCATCCTCTTCACCATCCCCCTGGCGTTCTTCGGCACGGCTCTGCTCCTGGGAGCCCTTGGGGTGAGCCTCTCGGTGGTGGTCTTCCTGGGGATGATCATGCTCGCCGGCATCGTGGTGAACAACGCCATCGTCCTGGTGGACTACATCAACGTGCTCCGGCGCCGGGGGCTGGCGCCGGCGGAGGCGATCGTCACCGCGGGGCAGGTGCGCCTGCGGCCCATCCTCATGACCACCGCCACGACGGTGCTGGGTCTTACGCCCATGGCGGTGGGGCCGCTGTTCGGCGCCTCCGACGGCGCCGAGATCCGAACCCCCATGGCCCTGGCGGTGATCGGCGGGCTGCTGACCTCGACGGCCCTGACCTTGGTGGTCATCCCGGTCGTCTACTCCCTCTTCGACCGGCTCCAGGTCCGCCTCGCCGGGCGGCGGGACTGGGAGGAGGCCTTCGCCGGCGCCGAAGCCGGGGATCGGGCCGAGGAACCGGCGGCGGGGGGCGCCCTGCCGGACTACGCCCCGGGGGGCGGGACGTGACGCAAGACCCCCAGGGCCGCTGGAGCACCGGGGCCGGGGCGCCGCCCCGGGGCGGCCCGGGACCGGACCCCGACCAGGACGCCCGCCACACCTGGGAACAGGCCCTCCCGCGCTTCTCCCTCTCCCGGAGGGTGACGGTCCTGGTGCTCCTGGCCACCTCCATCGTGGTGGGGGTCGTGGCGGTCCAGCTCATCCCCCTGGAGCTCCTCCCCACCGGCTGGGAGAACCCGCACCTGGCCGTCAACGTCCCGTGGCGCGACGCCCCGTCCCAGGAGGTGGTGGACAAGCTCATCCTGCCCCTGGAGGAGGAGCTCGCCACCGTCCGGGGGCTGGACCGGGTGAGCTCCTACGCCCGTACCGGCTGGGGCGGGGTCTTCCTGCTGTTCAAGCAGGGGACCGACATGGACGTGGCCTACCGCGAGGTCCGGGACCGGACCCAGCGGGCCCGCCTCCGGATGCCGGACGACGTGGAGCAGGTCTTCATCCGCAAGGAGGACCCGTCGGGCTTCCCGATCTTCATCGTGGGCCTGGCGGTGGACCCGGACCTCTCGGACGTCTACACCCTGGTGGACCACCAGATCAAGCGCCGCCTGGAGCGCCTGGACGGCGTGGCGGCGGTGGAGGTCCAGGGGCTCCAGGAAAAGGAGGTCCTGATCGAGCTCGACCGGGAGGCCACGGAGGCCGCGGGCCTGTCGATCTACCGGCTGGGCCAGGAGCTCTCCGGCGACAACTTCACCCTGGCCTCCGGCCATGTGCTTTCCGGGGGCAAGAAGCTCCTGCTCCGGAGCGTCGCCCGCTACGGCAGCCTCCGGGAGCTCGAGGAGCGCCCGGTGGCCCCCGGGGTCCGCCTGGCCGACGTCGCCACCGTCTCCTACGCCGTGCCGGAGCGCCGGACCGTGATCCGGGCCAACGGCAAGCCGGCCTACGCCCTGTTCGTCCTGAAGGAGGGCCAGGCCAACACCATCGAGGTCACCGACCGGGTCCGCGCGGAGATCGGACGCATGCAGGCCGACCCCCGCCTGGCCGGCCTCGAGGTCAAGATGTTCTTCGACCAGGGCCGGGCCATCCGCGAGTCCCTGGACACGCTGCTCGACAGCGGCAGGATCGGGGCCCTCTTCGCCGTGGGGGTGCTCTTCTTCTTCCTCCGCCGGCTGCGGCTGACGCTCATCATCACCCTGGCGATTCCGCTCTCGATCCTGATCGCCCTGGCGGTGATGTACTTCGCCGGCGAGACCCTCAACATCTTCACGCTCCTGGGGCTGATGATCTCGGTGGGGCTCCTGGTGGACAACTCCGTCGTGGTGGCGGAGAACGTCTTCCGGCTCCACCAGGAGGGGATGCCCCGGCGGGAGGCGTGCGTCCGCGGCGCCGGGGAGATGGCCCTGGCCATCACCATGGCCACCCTGACCACGGTGGCGGTCTTCCTGCCGGTCTCGCTGGTGGAGGGGGGCGGGCGCTTCTTCCTCCAGCGCCTGTCCATTCCGATTTCGGTCTCGCTCCTGGCGTCGCTGGGTGTGGCTCTGGTCATCATCCCCCTGGCGGTCTACGTGACCCTGCCGAACGGCCGACGCCGCCAGCGCTCCCGGGGTTCATCCACCGATGTCGCCCCTGCGGCTGGTGTAGGGGAGGAGCTTGCCTCCTCCCGGGGTTCAACCACCGATGCCGCCTCGGCAGGTGGTGTAGGGGAGGAGCTTGCCTCCTCCCGAGGTTCGACCACCGATGCGCTCCGCCGGGCCTACGAAGCCACCTTCGGCCGGCTGAACCGGCTCTACGGGCGCCTCCTCGGAGTGGCCCTCACCCGGCGCCTCGACGTGGTCATGGTCCTGATCGCGCTCTTCGCCACGGTGATCGTCCTGTTCCAGACCGGGGCGGTGCGCCTGGTGCCCATGCAGGAGGACGAGGCGCCGGCCTTCGAGCTGGACGTGGACCTGCCCCGGAACACCACCTTCGAGGAGACCCAGGCCTACTTCCGGGAGGCGGAGCGCGTCCTGGAGGACCTCCAGGAAGAGCTCGGCCTGGACGGCTACCTGACGGTGGCCTCGAAGCGGGGCGGCGGCGAGATCCAGGGCTGGTTCGAGAGCCCCCGGACGACGAACGTCACCCCCCGCCAGGCCGCCGAGCGGGTGCGCGACGCCCTGCCGGAGCGGGCCGGGGTGACCTTCTACCTGGGCTCCGAGAGCCGGACCGGGGAGGACGACGCGGCGTCCACCCACGCCTTCACCCTGGTGGGGGACGACCCCTTGCGCCTGGAGGAGGTCGCCCTGGGCCTGGAGGAGCTCTTCCGGGAGGTCCCGGGGGTCCTGGGGGTCAAGCGCTCCGAGGAGGCGACGCCGAGCGAGCTCGCCCTGACCATCGACCGGGAGCGGGCCCAGCGCCTGGGGGTCTCGCCGGAGGTCCTGGCGGCGGTGGTGGGTTACGCCCTGCGCGGGGAGACCCTGCCCCGCTTCCAGCGGGACGGCCGGGAGGTCCCGGTGCGCGTGCGCTTCCGGGAGGAGGATCGCCGGGGGCTCTCCCAGCTCCGGACCTTCGCCGTTCCCACGGCCGGCGGAGGGCTGGTACCCCTCGGATCCCTCACCCGGGTGGAGGAGACGGAGGCCCCGCGCTCGATCCAGCGCCGGGACCGGCGGATCTCGCGCACGGTCACCCTGGAGCTGGAGGAGGGCCGGGAGGAGGCCGCCCGGGAGCGCCTCCAGGCCCTGGCCGGGGGAGTCGACCTGCCGGAGGGGATCTCCTTCCGGGCCGGCGCCCGCCCGCCGGGCATGGACGAGGACGTCCTCGGCCTCCTCTTCGCCGCCCTGCTCTCCGTCGTGTTCATCTACCTCCTGATGGGCTTCCTCTTCGAAAGCTTCATCCTGCCGCTCTCCATCCTCGGCACCATCCCCCTGGCGGCGGTGGGCGTGGCCTGGATCCACTGGGCCGCCTCGAAGAGCCTGGACGTCCTGGGGGTCGTCGGCGGAGTGCTCCTGATCGGCGTGGTGGTGAACAACGGCATCGTCCTGGTGGACTACGTCAACCGCCTGCGCGGCGAGGGGATCGGCCGGCGGGAGGCGATCCTCCTGGCCTCGGAGCGCCGCTTCCGGCCCATCATGATGACCGCGCTCACCACCATCTGCGGCATGATCCCCCTCACCCTGGGCGGCGCCTCCTCCCTGGGCCTCTCCTACACCAGCTTCGGCCTCACCCTGATCGGCGGCATGGCCAGCGCCACCTTCCTCACCCTCCTGGTGGTCCCGATCTTCTACACCCTCTTCGACGACGTCCGGGAGCGGGCCCTGGCCGGGGTCCGGCGCTCGCTCCGGCGGCGGGGGCGGACGCGGGGTCGGCCGGCGGCCGCCGGGAGCGCCGCTCCGTAGTGCTCCGTCGATCTTCGAGGGCGCCTTGTCTCTCAGGCCTGCTTCCAGGATCCACTCAGGCCTTGACGTAAGCGCCGCCGGAGACCGTGAAGGAAGCCGCTCCGGCCTCCGGGGCTCCATGACCGATTCGCGCCCCTCATGAGCCACAGACCTCCCTTCATGACCGAAATGGCGGTCCCATGACCACCGCCAGCCTTCTCGCGCTCAGTCCTCCCCTCGATCGAGCTCCAGCCGCGCCGCCACCGTCTCCTCGCCGCGCCCGAGGTCGTCCAGACCCTGGCGGACGAGGTCTCCTCCGGGAAGAGCATCGTAGTTCACGAAGTCGATGCTAGCACTGGGGCTGCGGAGCACGTTGCAGGCCGATCATGGCCGATCGTCTACGAAGCCGGACTTCGGGCGCTCTCGCTCCTCTCTCACGGTCTCGCCGCCAGCACCCCGCTGGTGGCGAGGAGGAGGGTGAAGAGCAGTAGCGGAGAGGCCGGCGCGTTCACCCCGGAGCCGCCCCATGCGCACCGACCGCCACCTCTCTTCAGACACGCCGGCGGGGCGCCTACAGCACCGTGCCGGTGGACGGAGGAACGGAACCCGCCCGGGACCCTCACGGTGCCCACCGCCGC